>JBILVB010000015.1:0-40636 GCA_044370695.1 Acidimicrobiales bacterium
TCGTCGGCCTGGGCGGCGGGGCGCTGTGCGCGTTGTCGAACCGCTCCGTCCACCTGATCGTCGACGTCACCGGCTATCTGCGCTGAGCGAGTCGAGCGAGCCCACCGTCCACACCCCGAGGTGGTCGAAGCGTGACCGCCAACCCGGCTCCACCAGGTCGGGCGCGACGTCGGCGAGCGGGGCCAGGACGAACGGCCGCTCGAACATCCGAGGGTGCGGGACCTCGAGCGTGTCGGTGGTGACCGTCTCGCCGTCGATCCAGAGCACGTCGACGTCGAGCGTCCGCGGCCCCCAGCGCACCACGCGCACCCGTCCGGCGGCTCGTTCGAGTGCCTGCGCACGCTCGAGCCACTCGAGCGCCGGTGCATCGCTGTGCACGGCCACGACCATGTTGAGGTAGGGACCCTGATCGTCGGGCCCGCCGACCGGATCGGTCTCGTACACCGGCGAGCAGACGACCACCTCCCCGGCGGCGACGAGCGCATCGACCGCCGACCGCAAGAAGCCGACCCGGTCGCCGAGGTTGGAACCGAGCGCGAGCAGGACCCGGCGGGCGTCGGTCATCGGGTGCGCCGGATCGTGACCGCCGAGGTGGCCACGTCGTTCGGCAGCGGCGGCCGCAGCTTGCGGATCGTCACCCGCACCCCGAGCACCCGGCTCGCCGTCAGCAGCTCGTCGGCAATCCGCTGCGCCACTCGCTCGAGCAGGAGGTGGCGCTCCTCGCGCACCACCCGCTCGGCCGCAGCCGTCAACGCGCCGTAGTCGATCGTGTCGTCGAGGTCGTCCGAACGTCCGGCCGCCGACAGGTCGGCCTCCACGTCGAAGTCCACCTCGAACGGTTGGGCCCGCTCGCGTTCTTCGGGGAGGACTCCGATGGTGCCGAGGACGCGCAAACCACGGATCTCGATCACGTCGGCCACGGACGGAACTTAGCGACCGGGGCCGGGCAGTTGCCCGGCGAGGGCCACGAGGCTGCGACCGAACGGGTCGAGCTGACGGCTCGTCAGGCGCTCGGTGATCGCGATCGCCTGCGGATCGTGGGGCACGAGGCCCGACCACCGGATGTAGCCGCCGACGAGGCCGGCCACCCGGTCGGACAATTCCTCGCCGTGCAGCACGACCTTGCCGCCGGCGCGCAGACGATCGTGCAGGTCGGGGTAGAAGCGACCGATCAGCTCAGCCGAATCGTCGTTGGGCCCGAAGGGCAGGTGCAGGTACCCCAGGCCGAGCTCGTCGTAATTGTGCAGGTTGTGCGGCGACGGGATGATCGACACGACGCAGGTGAAGCCCTGCTCGCGCAACCAGATGATCTCCTCCTGGCGCCGGACCCGCCGATGGTTCGGCCCGAATCCGCCGGGCCGTTCGCATACGGCCAGCCGGTCCTTGATCACCCAGGCGAAGTTGCGGGGGCGGATCCCCTGCGCCCATTTCCCTTTGGCCCGGGCGGTCACGGCGCATCCACCAGCGCTAGTGCGTGCACGGTGGCCCGCACGTCGTGGACACGCACCATCCGGACGCCCTGAATCGCCGCCCACGTCGCCACCCCGAGCGACCCCTCGATCCGGTCCTCGACCGGGACCGGCACGGTGGCGTCGTCGGGGGCGGGAGCGAGGCCGGGCAGCGCCGAGCCGTGCGCGTCCGACGCGGCGAGGAGCCGGCCGACGAAGCCCTTGCGTGACGCGCCGAGGCAGACCGGCAGACCGGTGGTGACGAACGCGTCGAGGTGGGCCACCAGAGCGAGATTGTGCGCAAGCGTCTTGCCGAACCCGAGACCGGGGTCGATCCACACGTCGTCCACCCCGCCGTCGAGCGCGGTGTGCACCCGGTCGAGCAGGAACGCCCGCACCTCCGCCACGACGTCGGCGTAGGTCGGGGCGTCCTGCATGGTTCGTGGGTCGCCCCGCAGGTGCGTGGCCACCCACGCGACACCAGCCTCGGCGCACACGGGCCAGAGCGTGGCCCCGACGTCGTTCACCATGGTCGCCCCCGCCGAGACCGCCGCCTCGGCCGTGGACCGATGCCGGGTGTCGACCGAGACCCGGCCGCGTCGGGACAGCGCAGCGATCACCGGCAGCACTCGTTCCTGTTCGAGCACCGGATCCACCGGGGTCGCGCCCGGGCGGGTGGACTCACCACCGACGTCGACCACGTCGGCTCCCTCGTCGAACAGGCGCAGACCGTGCTCGATCGCCGCCGTGTGATCGAAGAACCGCCCCCCGTCCGAGAAGGAGTCGGGGGTGACGTTCAGGACCCCCATCACCTGCACCGGCACGAGGGATGATCCTAGGCGATCGGTTCCCGCAGCAGGCGCAGGGCCCCGTCGGGATCGGGCTCGATGCCGGGGGTGTCGCGGCAGAACTCGACCATGATCCCGTTCGGGTCGACGTAGTAGAGCGAATGGCACCACCCGTGGTCGATCTCCATGAGCGGCTTGACCCCGGCGGCGTCCATACGGGCCTTGACCTGCTGCTGGCGCTCGGCGTCGGCGTCGAACGCGATGTGGTTGACCCACACGGGCAGACCGTTGCCGGTCGAGACCTCCGAGGACCAGGACGGCTGTTCCCCGATGCCTTCGAAGGCGAAGAACGCGATGCAGGTCGCGTCGCCGACGTCGTAGAAGACGTGCTTCATCCAACCCCCGGTGGGAAACCGCTGCACCTCGGTGTGCACCAAGGGCATCCCCATGAGTTCGGTGTAGAAGCGATTGGTGGCGTCGAGGTCGCGGCACGCGTACGCGACGTGGTGCATCCCGAAGCGGGTGGACATGGCCGAACCCTACCGGCCCGGGTCCGCCCGTCGGCCCGGCTCAGGGCGCGACGAAGGCCGCTGCCTGCTGCACGTTCAGCGAGACCTCGAGCCCGAATCGGTAGCGCATCAGCGGCGAACAGCCGGCCTGGACCTCCGGGCGCAACGCTGCGCTGAAGTTCCACTGCGGGCGAACGAACGGCTTCGTGCAGTACGCGAACACGAGCGCCCGGTCCTCGTCGGCGGTGACGTTGCGACCCGACGTGTGCCAGACCCGGCCCTCCATGACCACGATCGACCCGGCCGGTGCCTCGAAGGGCACGAGGCGATCCTCGACGTCGGCAGGAACCTCGGTTCGCACGGCCCAGCGGTTGCTGCCGGGCACGTACCGGGTCGCCCCGTTCGCCGCGTGCACGTCGTCGAGGCACCAGATGCAGTTGAGCGACCAGGGCGTCGACCACGGTTCGGGCGCCACGAGCGCCTGGTCGGAGTGGACGAACATCGAACCCGAACCCGGCCGTGCGATGTTGGCGGTGAGGTTGCTCACGATCCAGTCCGGCCCGAGGAACCCCGAGACGAGCGCTTCGGCCACCGGATGCTCGAAGAACCGGGCGAACCAGGGATCGAGGTCGACGAGGTCGAACACCCGCACGTTGGCGGCGTTGGGGTCGAGGCCGGCGTGGTGCGTGGGAACCCCACGGCGCACGCTCTCGGCGCTCGCCGCCCACAGCCGGGCCCGGGCCTCGGCCACCTCGTCGGGCGACAACACGCCGGGCATCACGGCCACGCCGTCTCGTCGCAGGAAGTCGAGCGCCTCGTCGACCGACCTGGTCATGGGGACCCCCTTCTTCGCTGCGGCCTGACGCGCCGTAACCTACGGCCCCGGAGCGGTGCCGGGGGGCACCGCCTCGAGGGGAGCGAGATGCGCAACCGCGTGTGCGAACTGCTGGGGATCGAGTTCCCGATCCTGGCCTTCACCCACTGTCGCGACGTGGCCGCCGCCGTCACCCGGGCGGGGGGCTTCGGGGTGCTCGGCGCGGCCGGGCACACCCCCGAGGAACTCGACATCGACCTTCGCTGGATCCGCGAGCAGGTCGGCGACAAGCCCTTCGGCGTCGACATCATCGTGCCGGCCAAGTACGTGGGCAAAGACGACGGGGGGCTGTCGCGAGCCGAGATGCGGGCCCTGATCCCCCAGGCCCACCGCGACTTCCTCGACGACATGCTGCGCCGCTACGACGTCCCGCCGCTGCCCGAGGGCGACGACCGTCGCGCCCGCGGCGGCGACGAGGCCGCGCCGATGACCTACGACCAGGCCGTGCCCCTGATGGACGTCGCGTTCTCCCACCCGATCTCGCTGATCGTCAACGCGCTCGGTTCGCCGCCCCCGGACATGGTGGCGCGGGCCCGGGCCGCCGGCGTGAAGGTGGGTGCCTTGGCCGGCAAGGCCGCCCACGCCGTGCGTCACGTCGCGGCCGGGGTCGACCTGATCATCGCCCAGGGCCACGAGGCGGGCGGGCACACCGGCGAGATCGGCACCATGGTGCTCGTCCCCGAGATCGTCGACGCAGTGGCCCCGGTCCCGGTGCTCGCCGCCGGTGGGATCGGGTCGGGTCGCCAGATGGCCGCTGCGCTCGCGCTCGGCGCCGAAGGCGTGTGGTGCGGCTCGATCTGGCTGACCACGGAGGAAGCCGAGACCCACCCGCTGGTCAAGCAGAAGTACCTGGCGGCGACGTCCTCGGACACGCTGCGGTCGCGCAGCCGGACCGGCAAACCGGCTCGGCAGCTGCGCTCCGCCTGGACCGACGAGTGGGAGTCGGCCGCGTCGCCGGGCCCGCTGCCCATGCCGCTGCAGCCGATCCTGATCGCCGAGGCCTCGGTCCGAATCGACCGGGCCGCCCACGACGTGCACTCCGGCGCCGGCCGGTTGGCCAACTCCTTCGTCGGGCAGATCGTCGGGTCGATGAACGAGGTGAAGCCGGCGGGCCGGGTGGTCCTCGAGATGGTCGAGGAGTTCATCGAAGCCGTACAGCGCCTCGAGACGATGATGTCGTCCTGAAGTGGTCGGGTTGGAGGGATTCGAACCCTCGGCCTCCACGTCCCGAACGTGGCGCGCTAACCAAGCTGCGCTACAACCCGTAGCGGCTGGGCAGCATACCCCGCCCCGCCGGTGAGCGTCAGGCCCGGCGTCAACCGGCGACGGGCTCCTCGAGACCTTCGGTGTACGAGCCCCCGCCGAGCACGGTGCGCAGCGCCTTGCGCAGGCGGATCGGGTCGAGCGGCTTGATCAACCAGCCGTCGGCACCCGAACGCCGGGCCAGGTGCAGATCGGCCCGACGGTCGAGCAGCATCACGATCGGCACCCGGGGCAGGCGTTCACCGCTCTCCTCCAGCCGAAGGGCCATCGTGACGGCCATGCCGCCCATGGTGCCGATCTGCAGGTCTGCGATCACGGCATCGGGAGTGCGCGCTGCGACCGTGGGCACCACGTCCTTGCCCGATCGGCAAACCGTGAACGTGACGTCCGAACCGCCGAGCGCGGCCTCGAGCTCGGCGAGGATCCAGTCGGCGTCGGCGGCGAGCAGCAGGTGCGGCACGGCCGCAGACTACCCGGCCGGTGCCGCGAGCTCCCTGGCGACGACCCGCAACCCGTCCAGATCGTGGACGTCTGCGGCCAGTAGCGGTACCTGCGTCGTCGGCGCCGAGCCGATCCCTGCCCGCAGCTCGGCGAGCTGCGCCGCCTCGCGCTCGGCCACGCGGCGCAACTCGGCGAGGTTCCGCCAGCCGGCGACCGCCGGGCCGGTGGCGCCGTCGGCCTGCGCATCGGCATCGGCCGCCGTGCCCGTGCCGAAACGCGGGTGGACACGGTTGACCACCAGCGCTGCGACCGTCCGTCCGGTTGCCCGCAGCTCGCTCGCGAAGAACTCCGCTTCGTCGATGGCGTCCCGGCGGGGCGACGTGACCAGCACGTACGCCGTCTCGGGAGCCCGCAGGAGCTCGATCACGTGGGCCGCCCGGGACCGGAACCCCGCCTCCATCCCGTCGAAGGCCTGGAAGAACGCGATGGCGTCGCCGATCACGTCGCCGCCGACCACCTTCGAGGCCGTCCGCAGGAACGCCTGGGCTGCGACGTTCACCGCCTTGAGGTAGAGGCGAGTCGGGGTGGTCAGGACCCGGTAGAGGCGATGATCCAGGAATCGGGTGAGCCGAGCCGGGGCGTCGAGGAACTCGAGTGCGTCGCGGGTCGGGGGGGTGTCGACGACGACCAGGTCGAAACCCCGCTCGGTGTGCAGTTCGTAGAGCTTCTCGGCCGCCATGTACTCCTGCGTGCCCGACAGCGATCCGGAGATGTTCTGGTAGAAGCGGTTCGCCAGGATGCGCTCCGCTTGAGCGGCATCGCCGGCATGCCGGCGCACCAAGGCGTCGAAGGTCGCCTTCGTGTCGAGCATCGTGGCCCACAACTCGCCGGGCCAGGGCCCCTCGATACGACGCAGCTCGTCGGACAACCCACCGCGCAGACCGAGCGCGTCGGCGAGCCGCTTGGCCGGGTCGATCGTGACCACGACGGCGCGCCGGCCGCGCTCGGCGGCCAGGAGTGCCACGGCGGCCGCCGTCGTGGTCTTCCCCACACCCCCCGACCCGCAACACACGACGATCGAGCGGTTCTCGACGAGGTCGGCCAACCCGGCCGACTCGGGCGACCCGGGCGAGCCGGGCGAGCCGGCGGCGGCCGGCGGCGGGCTGCTGCTCATGCCGTCGTCACGGCAGCGATGCCCTCACGCAGCCGGCCGGCGAGCTCGGCGATCTCCTGCGGTCCGATCGCGGCCGTGAACACCAGCGACAGGGGGAGCTGGGGGAGCGGCAGGGCCTCGGCCAGACGAGCCAGTTGCTGGCGCTGGATCGCCGTGCGCTCGAGGCGGAACCGAGCCGCCGCCAGCACGTCGGGATCCTGCGCGACGGGATCGGCTCCGGTCGTGATCCGCTCGAGATCGCCGATCTCGGGGTAGAGCCCGTTGACCACGACGGGCCCGAGTGCGATGCCGACCCGGTCCTCGAGCGCGTACGCCGTGTCGATCACCTCGTTCACGGGCGTCTCCTCCGGGAGCGTGACGAGGACCACCTGGCAGCGGGCCGGGTCGGCGAGCAGCGCGCTCACCTCCTCCGCCTGGGTTCGCACCGGACCGGCGGTCACGGCGTCGAGCAGACCCCGGGCCGACTGCAGGAAGGTGACCGCGTGCCCGGCGGCGGGGGCATCGAGCAGCAGCACGTCGGCGACGCCGCTCGTCTCGAGTTGCTTGATCCGACCGAGCACGAGCAGGTCGTCGATGCCCGGAGCGGCGGTGGCGACGATGTCGAGCACCCCGTGGCGCAGCAAGCGCCCCGTGATCCGGCGCAGGCCGTGGTCGTCGAGGTACTGGCTGAGCGCGTGTCCGGCACGAACCAGCCGCGCTCGTATCTCGCCGCGTCCGTCGGGCCCGAGCCCGGTGGCGCAGGTCACCTCGACGTCACCGAGCGGTCCGGTGCCGCCGAGCAGCACCGACAACGTCTCCTTGCCGTCGACACCGAGCACGAGCACCCGCAGACCCAGGTCGGCTGCTGCCCGAGCGAGCGCAGCCGTTACCGTTGTCTTGCCCACCCCGCCTTTGCCGGCCACGACCAGCAGCCGGGAGGCGGTGAAGAACTGCAGCGGATCCACGATCCCCCTCGAGGAGGCGTCACGGTGCGAAGACTAGCGATCGCCCTCGCCGCGCTCGGCGCCGGAGCCGGAGCGCTGCTCGGCGGACCCGCCGGCGGCGCGACCGCCCAGGCGCCCGACGGGGTCCAGGTCGTCGAGGTCATCGAGGCGACGGGTCTGCTCGACGAGGTCGTGGCGGACCACGTCGCCACCACCCTGCGTCGCACGACGACCGACGGCACGGTCGCGGTGATCCTGCGGCTCGACAGCGACCGCGCCGTCGTCCCCGCCGCTCGGGTCGCCGAGTTGGCCCAGCAGATCGCCCGATCGCCGATCCCGATCGCGATCTGGATCGGCCCGTCGTCGGGGTCACGGGGGTACGGACTCCCCGGCCAACTCGTCGGGGTCGCCGCGGCGGTCGGGATGGCACCCGGGAGCCGGGTGGGCAACTTCGGCCCGCCGCTCGAGCTCCCGGGCGTCACCGTCGAGTTCGGCACCGCCGGGGCCCGTCTGGCCACCGAGAGCCTGTCGGCCGACGAGGCCCTCGCCCAGGGTGTCGTGCGCACGCCCACCGGTCGGCCGGCGCCCACGCTCGGCGAGTTCCTGGTCGCCCTGAACGGCCTGTCCCACAACGGCACCACCCTCACCACCGCCCGCACCGTCGAGACCGACGGTGCACCGAGGTTGGAGCCGGCGGTGACGGTGCGGTTCGCCAAGCTCGACCTGCTCGGCCGGCTCATGCACACCGCCGCCAGCCCGCCGATCGCGTACCTGCTGCTCGTGATCGGGTTGTCGTTGCTGGTGTTCGAGTTGTTCACCGCCGGCGTCGGCATCGCCGGCGTCACCGGTGCCGTGTGCGTCGTGCTCGGCTCGTACGGCGCGCTCGCCCTCCCGGTGCGCTGGTGGGCGCTCGGACTGTTGCTCGGCGCAGTCGTCGCGTTCGCCGTCGACGTGCAGACCGGCGTGCCCCGGGTGTGGACGGGGATCGGGGTCGTGTCGTTCGTCGTCGCCAGCGTGTTCCTGTTCGACGGCCTGCGGGTCGGGTGGATCCCGCTCGGGGTCGGCATCGCAGGCGTGTTGCTCACCTACCTGACGGGGATGCCCTCGATGGTGCGCACCCGCTTCGCCACCCCCACGATCGGCCGGGAGTGGATGGTCGGGATGGAGGGCACCGCCGTGCACGCCGTCGATCCCGACGGGGTCGTCCGGGTCGGGGAGGGCACGTGGCGGGCGCGTACGAATCGGGCCACCCCGATCGCAGCCGGCGACGTGGTCCGCGTGGTGGCGGTCGACGGCCTCACGCTCGAGGTGGAACCCGAAGCCGGCGGGGCGCAGGACTACCGGGAGCGCGCTCGCGGTCGAGGCCGGTCGCGCCGCAAGGATTGAACCGTGGCGACCACCCGACCCCTCACCCTGTGGAAGCGGACGTGGGTCGACGGTCGCCCCGCCCGCTACGCCGTCGTCGGGGAGGGTTTGCCGGTGCTGTTCCTCCACGGCTGGGCGCTCGCCCACCACAGCTACAAAGGAGTGGTCGAGCGGATCGCCGCCAAGGGCTGCCAGGTGTGGGCGCCCGCTCAACCGGGCTTCGGGGGCACCCCGGACCTGCCCAAGCGGGAGTTCTCCCTGGCGGGGTACGGCGACTGGGCTGCCGCCTTCCTCGACGCCGTCAAGGTGCGGGAGAAAGTGGTGCTGGTGGGCCACTCCTTCGGTGGCGGCGTCGCCATCCGTCTCGCGCACGATCACCCCGGCCGCGTCCGCTCGCTCGTGCTCGTCAACTCGATCGGTGGCTCGGCCTGGAAGCGCGGCAAGACGCTCACCTCGCTGGCCGAACGCCCCCTGTGGGACTGGGGTCTGCACTTCCCGAACGACATCTGGCCGTTGCCCCAGGCCACCAAGGTCCTCCCCGTGGTCCTCGAAGATGCGCTGCCGAACCTGCTGCGCCGTCCCGGCAGCATGTGGAAGGTCGGTCAGCTGGCACGGTCGGCCGACCTGCGGGCCGAGCTCGAAACGCTCAAACAGCGTGAGTTGCCCGTCACGGTGCTGTGGGGCAGCCGCGACGGCGTGATCCCGCGCGAATCGTTCGAAGCGTTGTGCGTGGCGTTGGGCGCCGAGGGAACCGTGGTGCCGGGCAGCCACTCCTGGCTCCTCGCCGACCCGGACGGTTTCAGCGAGGTGATCACCAACGACCTCGCCGTCGCTCACGCCGCCCGAGCGCTCGAAGCCGAGGTGGAAGCCGAGGCCAGGGCCCGGGGTCGGTCGGTACGTACCCGGGTGCCGCGCCGGAACCTCGACAGCCTGCGCTGAACCCGCCGCAGGCGGTTCCGACGCTCCTCCTCCAGGGGCTGCGCTCAGGTCCCCTTGTAGTTGAGGACCTGGCGCAGTTCGTGCACCACCTCGACGAGGTCCGCCTGCGCCGCCATCACGGCATCGATGTCCTTGTAGGCCGCGGGGATCTCGTCGAGGAGTTCGGCAGCCCGGTCGGCCTGCCATGCCCGTCCGACCATGGCCTGGCGAAGGTCCTTGGCCCGGTACCGGTTGCGGGTCGCGGACCGGCTGAGCAGGCGGCCCGCCCCGTGTGCGCACGACTGCCACGACGCCGGATTCCCCCGGCCGCGCACCACGTAGCTCCGGGTGCCCATCGAGCCGGGGATCAGACCGAGCTCACCGGCGCGAGCCGAGATGGCCCCCTTTCGGGTGACCCACAGCTCGACGCCGCCATGGACCTCACGAGCGGCGTAGTTGTGATGGCAGTCGATCCGCTCCACGAGCCGTCCCCGGCGAACGTGGCGGAACACCACCTTCGCCAACGCCGCCAGCATCGCCTCACGGTTCGCCTGCGCGTACTCCTGGCTCCACAGCATGTCGCGTACGTAGTCGTCGAACTGGGGCGTTCCCTGGACGAACCACGCAAGGTTCGGGTCCTCGAGCGGATGCTCGAACCGCAGCGCCCGTGCGGCGGCAATGTGACGCTGCGCGAGTTGGTTGCCGACACCACGGCTTCCCGAATGGAGGAACAACCACACCCGGTCGAGCTCGTCGAGGCACACCTCGACGAAGTGGTTACCCGAGCCGAGCGTGCCGAACTGGGCGTGCGCCGTGTGCTCGAGCTTGGGCGCAAGCCGACCCGGATACGGGTGGTCGGCGAACCAGGTGTCGGCCGCCGCCGTGGAGGCGGTGCGATGGCGCGAGCCGACCCCGGAAGGAACTGCTGCCTCGATCGGACCGAGCAGACGGTCGAGATCGTTCGGGAGATCGGCGGCCGTGAGATCGGTGCGTGTCGCCGCCATGCCGCACCCGAGATCCACGCCGACCGCCGACGGGATGATCGCCCCCACCGTGGGGATCACCGAACCCACGGTGGCACCGATCCCGACATGGGCGTCGGGCATGAGCGCCACGTGTCCGTGGACGACGGGGAGCGCAGCAGCCCGGTGGGCCTGAGCGACGGTGGCCTGCTCGATGTCGGTCGCCCACGACCAGAGGCGTTCAGCGAGTTGCGTGGGCATGTCGCCGAGTGTGGCCGAACCCGGTCCCGGTGCGCAGCGATTATCCAGGGCCGAACCGCAGCAGTGTGAACGGTTCGTGACGACCCTCAGCGGTGGCGGGTGACGACCATCGTCGTGCGATCCGCGCCGGCGATGGCGTAGGCGTAGGAGCGCGTCCCCTCCCAGAGCTCGCCGATCCAGTCGGTGAGCGGCTCGCGCACCCAGACCGGGACCCGTTCGACCAGGTGGGCGGCGCACTCGTCGCGGTGGACGAAGCGGGCGTCGACGACGATGCCGTCGGGGTCGGCCCCGACGCTGAGCTCACCGGTGAACTCCACGGCGCGCCAGGCCTCGACCCGCAGCACCCACCCCATCTCGGGGGCCTCGACCACGATGTCGTACACCGGGCCCTCCCATCGGGTGACGGTGATCCCGGTCTCCTCGGCCACCTCACGACCGAGGCCGTCGACGAGGTGTTCGTCGTCCTCGATGACGCCCCCGGGTGGGCTCCAGTCGTGGCTGCCGTCGCGACGCCGGTTGCACACGAGCAGCACGTGCCCGTCCCGTTCGATGATCCCGCCTCCGACCGTCCAGCTACGCACGGGGGGAAGTCTCACACCGCTCGGCCGCTCCGACGACGTGCACCCCGCCGATTCCTCACGACCGTCGGCGGACACCCGACAGCCCGTCGACCGGCACCGGGCGGACGGCGCCCCGGGGTCGTTCGAGCGCCGGTCCGTTCAGCGTGGAAGGCCGAGGATGCGCTCGCCGAGGATGTTGTGCTGGATCTCGTCGGTGCCGCCGGCGATGCGCAAGCCCGGCGAGGAGCACAGGAAGTGCGACCAGGTGTAGGTGCCCCACTCACCGTTGTCGGCGGTGGCCGCCATCCCGGCCAGCTCGCAGGCCAGGTTGCCGATGGCACGGTTCTGCTGGTTGGCCAGCAGCTTGACGAGCGACCCTTCGGCACCCCGCTCCTTGCCGGCGGCGACCGCGGCCTCGGCCCGCTGCGTGAGCCAGCTCAACAGGTTCCGGTTCGTGACGATCCGGGCCAAGGACTGGCGGACCACGGGATCCGACGCGCGGTCGCGGTGCTGGGCCAGGCCGACCAGCATCGCAACCGGATCGATCGTCGAGCCCTTGCCCGAGCCGACCGACGCCCGCTCGGACATGAGCGTCGTGAGGATCGCTCGCCAGCCACCGCCGGCATCGCCGCAGCGGGCCGAATCGGGGATCCGGGCGTCGGTGATGAACACCTCGTTGAACTCGGCATTCCCGTTCATCTGCCGCAACGGCCGGGGTTCGATGCCGTCGGTGCGCATGTCGACGATGAACATCGTGAGTCCCTGGTGCTTGGGCACCTCGGGATCGGTGCGGGCGAGCAGCTGACCGAGATCGGCCTTGTGGGCGTAGGAGTTCCACACCTTCTGGCCGTTGACCACCCACTCGTCGCCGTCACGCACGGCCCGGGTCTTCAACCCGGCGAGGTCGGAACCGGCCTCCGGCTCGGACAGCAGTTGCGAGCACAGCAGTTCGCCGCGGTAGATGGGCTTCAGGTAGCGCTGCTTCAGGTCCTCGCTGCCATGTACGAGGATCGCCGGACCGACCATCTCCCACGCCACGTTCCACGCACCCTGGTCGGGCACGTCGTACTCGGCCTCGAGCTCGCGGTAGATCAGGTCGAGTTCGTGATTGCGACCGCCGCCGCCGTAGGCGACCGGGCCGCCGATCCAGCCGAAGCCGGCATCGAACACCTTGGCCCGCCAGGCCCGCGCCGCTGCCAGCTTGGCGTCCTCGTCGCCGTGGTCCCTGCCTCCCATCAAGTTGAGCTCGCCCGAGCCCTGGCCCCACACGAACGTGTCCCGGCGAGGACGGCGTTCGGCGTTGGCGTCGAGCCAGGCGCGCGCCTCGGCGACGAAGGCCTCGCGCTCCTCCTCGGACACTGCGCTCGCATGGTCGGCCATGACGCATCCCCTCCTGGAGCCCGCCCCGCGAGCCTGCTCCTTCGTTTACCAAACGACCGGTAGACAGTTCAACCGGCGCGACGGCGACGCCCACGGGGCTGCCCGGCCGGCACGTGGACATGCTCGGCCGGACACCGCAACCCGTTGAGCAGCAACTCGCTGTACGTCTTGGCCACGACCTCGATCGGCGCATCGATCCCGGGCCGGTACCAGAGGTACACCGAGTTGACCGCCGTGAGCAACGCATTGCCGACGATGCGGCGGTCGAGGTCCGGGCACAACGAGCCGTCGGCCTGGCCGGCAGCGATCACCTCGTCCACGAAACGCTCGTAGCTCCGGCGCGTCGCCATGATCTCCCGGCGTCGTTCCGGCGACAGCGAGTTGTGCTCGGTGTAGAAGACCCGGATCCACGACATCCGCTGCCCGAACGCCATCACGTGACCTTCGAGCAGGGTCCGCAACTGCCCGATCGGCGTGCCCCCCGCGGTCCTGGCCACCTCGAGGTTCATGCGCGCGCCCTCGTGGATCGTGTGGCTGATCCGGTAGAGGAGATCCTCTTTGGTGTCTATGTAGTAGTAGAGCGATCCCTTGAGGAGTCCGACCGCGTCGGCGATGTCCTGCAGGGTGGTCGCCGCGTAACCCTTGCGGTGGAAGATCTCCGCCGCGACCTCGTAGATCTCCTGCTCACGTTCGAGGGCCCGGTCGCTCGGCGGCCGAACCCGTCGGCGCTTCGCCGTGCTCGCCTCGCTCACGGATTCCTCACCGTCGTCATGCTATGGCGGTCACGCGTCCGAGGCTCGTTCATTCGCCCGTTCCGTAGCGTGACGCAAGCCCGCCGACGACCGCGGCGAACTCGGTCACGGTGCGGGCGAGGATCTCGCCGGCCGGCAGGATCTCCTCGATCCGGCCCGCCACCTGGCCGAGCTGCGGGAGCGACGCCTCGAGATCCCCGTCGCCGTAGAGCTTGGCGATGTCACCGAGCAGCGCCATCGGGTTGCCCTCGTTCGCCAGTTCGAACCGGGCCGTCGTGTGGGTGCGCAACACCCGGACGGGCTTGCCGTTGTGCTGGTTGATCAGCATCGTGTCGGTCTCGGCCGCCTCGACGACGGCCTGCTTCATGTTGTGGTGCACCCCGGCCTCCAGCGACGCCACGAACCGGGTACCCATCTGGACGCCCTCGGCCCCGAGCGCGAACGCCGCCGCCATCGACGCCCCGTCGGCGATGCCGCCGGCGGCGACGATCGGGACGTCGAGCCGCGAGGCCACCGCCGGGAGCAGCACCATCGAGGACACCTCCCGAGGGTTCTTGAACCCGGCGCCCTCGCTGCCCTCCACCACGAGGCCGTCGACGCCGGCATCGACGGCCTTTCGGGCCGCCGTCAGGCTCGGCACGACGTGGAACACCGTGAGCCCCTCGGCCTTCAACCGAGCGGTGAAGGTGGCCGGCGAACCGGCCGAGGTGGTGACGAACGGGATCTGTTCGGAGACGACGACGTCGATCACGGTCGGGTCCGAAAGGAACGCGATCGGGAGGTTGACCCCGAACGGCGCGTCGGTCCGGTCCCGCACGGTGCGGATCGCCTCCCGGGTGGCGGTCGGCCCGAGCGATCCGGGGACGAGCCCGATCGCCCCGGCCTCGGCCACGGCGGCAACGAGTTCGGGACCTGCCACCCAGCCCATGGGCGCCTGCACGATCGGGATCCGCACCCCGAGCATGCGGGTCACGCGGTTGTCGAAGGTGATGGTGGTGGTCACGGGTACTCCTCGGGGATCACGCAACGGGCGCGGGCCGACCCACCACGCTCAACGGGTGGTGGCAGCGCAACGTGCGATCGCCGACGACCGCCTGGGGCGGCGTCACGGTGTCGCACCGGTCGTCGCGGGCGCTGCAACGGAAGCGGTAGTGGCAGCCGGCGCTGCCGTCGGGCGGGACCGCCTTGGTGTCGGCGTCGTCGGTGTCAGACAGCGACTCGAGGGAGGACGCGGTGACGAGCGCATCGGTGTAGTGGTGCGCCGCGCCGTCGAGGACCTCGACGGCGGGGCCCTGTTCCACGATGCGCCCGCGGTACATGACGGCGACTTCGTGACACAGATGGCGTACGAGGCGCAGATCGTGACCGACGAACACGTAGGTGACGCCGAGGCGGTCCTGGAGGTCGAGCAACAGGTTCACGATCTGCGCGCTCACCGAGACGTCGAGCGCCGAGAGGGGCTCGTCGAGGACGATCACCTCGGGCTCGGACGATATGGCCCGGGCGATCGCGATCCGTTGCCGCTGGCCGCCGGAGAGCTGGTGCGGATACCGATCGGCGGCGGTGGCCCCGAGGCCGACGAGCTCGAGCAGTTCCATCGCCCGAGCTCGTCGGGCCTTGCGGTCGGCTGACTTCTCGATCGCGGCCTGCTCGGTGATCGCGTCCCAGATCCGCATCCGGGGGTTGAGCGAGCTGTACGGATTCTGGAACACGGCCGCCACCCCGTGCCGGTAGCTGCGCATCTCGGCCGGTGACATACCCGCAAGGGGCATCCCCTCGAACGCGACGTCGCCGCGTGTCGGGCGCTCCAGAGCCAGCAGCATCCGCGTCAGCGTGGTCTTGCCACTGCCCGACTCCCCGACGAGCCCGAGCGTGCGCCCGCGCCGCACCACGACGTCGACGTCGTCGAGCGCGTGGACGGTGCCGCCACCGGGGGCTTGGTAGACCTTGGTGACGCTGCGGGCCTCGAGCACGACGTCCGTGCGGGGTGCCGTCGTGGTGGCGTTCATGACTGTCCTGCCTTGATGCAGCGCACCTTCACCGTTCCGTGGACCTCGACGGCCGGGACGGCGTCGGAGCAGGCCGGCTCGGCCAGCGGGCAGCGCGGTGCGAACGGGCAACCGGCCGGCATCGCCGTGAGCGACGGAGGTTGGCCCGGGATCGCCCGCAGTCTCGACAACGGCTCGGCGTTGCCGGAGTCCGCGTCGAGCAGCGCCCGGCTGTAGGGGTGCAGCGGGCGGTCCATGATCGTGCCGATCGGCCCGGTCTCCACCACGATGCCGCCGTACATGACCACGACCTCCTGGCACACGAGGCGGGCGACGGCGAGGTCGTGGGTCACGAACAGCATGGTGAGATCGCGTTCGCGGCGCATCTCGTCGAGCAGCCGGAGGATGCCGAGCTGCGTGGTCACGTCGAGCGCCGTGGTGGGTTCGTCGGCGATGAGCAGCGACGGGTCCTTCGCGAGCGCGATCGCGATCGCCACCCGCTGGCGCATACCGCCGGAGAACTCGTGCGGGTAGCTCTTGAGCCGCTTTCGGGCGTCGATCACGCCGAGACGCTCGAGCAGCGCGACCATCCGTTCGTCCCGTTCGAGCTTCGACGCCGGCGGGCAGACGTCCGCGATCTGCGAGCGCACCGTGTAGAGGGGGTCGAGCGCCACGGTCGGGTCCTGGGGGACGTAGCCGATCTCGTTCAGCAGCACGTTGCGCATCTCGGATTGGCTGAGCGAGAGCAGTTCTCTGTCGTCGAGGCGGATGCTCCCACCGACGATGTCCCCGAGCGGCCGGCGGATCAGGCGCATGATGCTCAACGCCGCCGTGCTCTTGCCGCAGCCGGACTCGCCGACGAGCGCGGTCGCCGAGCCCGACGCGATGTGGAGGTCGATCCCGCGCACCGCCGGGATGGGCTCGCGTCCCCCGGCGAGATAGATGGTCTGGAGGCCTTGCACGTCGAGCACGGCGGCTACCTCTTGGTGGTGGGGTCGTTGTTGACGCGCAGCCAGTCCCCGAGCAGGTTCGACGCCAGCACCGTGAGGCTGAGCGCGATACCCGGCATGATCGGGAGCCACCAGGCCTCGTCGAGGTACTTCCGGCCGTCGGACAACATCCGTCCCCAGGACGGCGCCGGCGGCGGCACGCCGAGCCCGAGGAAGCTGAGCGAGCCCTCGGCGATGATCGCAAGGCCGACCTGGAGGCTCACCAGCACGAGGATCGTCGGCAGGATGTTCGGCAGGATGTGGCGGCGCACGGCCCAACGACCGTTGCCACCCATGGTCCTCGACATCGTCACGTAGTCCATCGTCTTGGTGCGCAACACCTCGCTGCGCAACACCCGCGCGTAACTGGGCCAGCCGGCGACGGTCAGGATGATGACCACGTTCAACGTGCTGGCCCCGAAGATCCCGACGATCACGATGGCGAGCAGGATCACCGGGAACGCCATGCTGGCGTCGGTGGTGCGCATCAGGAACGCGTCGAGCCGACCACCCCGGTAACCCGAGATCAGCGCCACGGCGAGGCCGACGGCGCCGGCGAGGACCACCGCTGCGATCGTGACGATGAGCGCCACTCGGGCGCCGTCGAGCAGGCGGCTCAGGATGTCCCGACCGAGTTCGTCGGTGCCGAGCGGACGGCTCCACGAGCCACCGAAACCGATCGGTGGCTGGAGCGCGTTGGCCAGGTCGATACCGGTCGGCTCGGCCGGGGCGACCAACGGGCCGATCAGCCCGCTGAGCACGAACAGCGCGAGGACGCCGCCTGAGAAGTACGGGTACTTCCAGCGCCGCCGGTTCGCGAGCCGTGCCCGTAGACCCGACGGCGGTCGCACCACGGTGGAACGATCAGCTTGCAGTGGCGACGCCACGGCCACGCCTCCTCACCCGGGGATCGAGCAGGCCGTACGAGATGTCGACCAGCAGCAGGATGGTCACGAAGATGGTGGTGTTCACGAGCACGACGCCCTGCACCACGTTGTAGTCCCGGGCGTTGATCGCCTGGATCGCCACCTGGCCCATGCCGGGCCAGGCGTACAACGTCTCGACGATCACCGCGCCGGAGAACATCGCCCCGAGCTGGATACCGGCGAGGGTGACCACCGGGAGCGAGGCGTTGCGCAGGGTGTGCACGATCAGGCTCACCATGGACACACCCTTGGCCCGCATGAACATCGTGTGGTCCTTGCGCAGCACCTCGATCACCGCCGACCGCGTGAGCCGGGTGAGCGAGGCCAACGGGTACGCCCCGAGGGTGACCGCCGGCAGGACGAGGTTCGTGCCGATGCCGTACCCGAAGGCCGGGAACCATCCCAGCCGGACGGCGAAGAACAGCACGAGCAGGATGCCGAGGAAGAACGAGGGCACGGACTGGCCGAGCAGAGCTAGTCCCTTGCCCAGGCTGTCGAACCAACTCCCCGGCTTGAGCGCCGACAGCACGCCGATCGTCACGCCGAACGTGGCGGCGAAGAGAAACGCTGCGGCGCCCAGCTGCAGCGTCTTGGGCAACGCCGTCTTGAGCAGCGTGGACACTTCGGTCCGGTAGGAGAAGGACTGGCCCAGATCGCCTCGCACGACGTCGGCGAGGTACGAGGTGTATTGGGTGAACAAGGGCCGATCGAGGCCGAGGTTGGCCTCGATCTGCGCCTTGGTCTCCGGCGGTGCGTCCTGCGGGACGAGCAGATCGGCGACATCCCCGCTCGCCCGGCTGAGCAGGAACACCACCGTCGCAACGACCCACAGGACGAGGACGGCCTGACCCAGCCGGGCGAGGATGTACCGGGGCATCGGTCGCTACTTCGCGACGATCCAGGAGGTGGGGCCGGCGTAGGGGTTGGCCTCGATCGTGGCGAACGACGCCACGTTCGGGCCGGTGACCACCAGCGACGACACCGTGATGATCGGCAGGCCGAACAGCTGCTCGTCGAGGTAGTCGACCGCCTGGCGGCCGAGCGCGGCGCGCTTGGTGGCGTCCATCTCGATGTTGATCTGATCGACGAGATCGTCGATCTTCTTGTCACCGGTGATCGTGGTGTAGGGCGCCCGGGACGAGAAGAACGAGTTGCCCAACATACGGATCGGCTCGACGTAGAAGCTCGACGGACCGGCGATCATCGCGGCGCCCTTGATCACGTTCTTGGCCCGCCACTGCGGCAGGAACGTGGCGGCTTCGACGGCGTTCAACGTGGCCTTGACCCCGATCTGACCCCAGAAGGCGATGATCGTCTCGGCGAGCTTCTGGATGTCGGGCACCGTCGAGGTGGCGGTGTAGGTGTTGAGCGTGATCGACAGGTTCGACTGACCGGCCTCGGCGAGGAGCTTCTTCGCCCCGTCCGGGTCGTACTTGACCGCCTTGCGGTCCGGGTTGAACCCCGGGGTGATCGTCGGGAAGTTGCTCGTGGGAACCCGGGCGTACCCCTTGTACAGGGTCTTGGCGATCGCCTCACGATCGATGGCCATCAGCAGCGCCATGCGGACCTTCTGGTCCTTCAGCGGCGAGGGCTGATCCGGGTAGTTGTTGTCGTACATCATGCAGTAGCCGGTGCCGGTGTTGGCGACCTCGTTGATCTTGAAGTTCGCGTCACCCTTGAACCCGTCGGCGGTCGTCGCCGTCAGACCGAACGCGACGTCGATCGTGCCGGTCTTCAGGCCGGCGACGCGGGCTGACTCCTCGGGGACGATGGCGTACGTGAGCTTCTTGTGGTTCGGGCGTCGGGCCGGGTCGAAGTACGCGTCGTGACGCTCGTACTTCACGTTCTGGTTGAGCTCCTGCGACACGAACTTCCACGGCCCGCAGGCGACGGGCTTCTTGCGGAACTCGGCGTCGCCGACCTTCTTGTAGTACTCGGTCGAGATCGGCATCGGCATGTCGACCACGAGCGTGGCGTAGGGCGTCTTGGTCGTGATCTCGACGGTCTGCGGGTCGACCACGTTCGCGCCGGTGACCTGGGCCTTGAAGTTCGCCAGGTGCGTGAAGTCGGCACCCTGCAGGATCCGATCGACCGAGGTCTTGATGTCGGTCGCCGTGAACTCCGTGCCGTCGTGGTGCTTCACCCCGGAGCGCAGCTTGAAGGTCCACTTAAGCTTGTCGTCCGACAGCGTGTAGCCGGTGGCGAGGCTGGGAACGAAGGCGCCCTTGAGGTTCTGGGCGTAGAGGAACTCGCCGATCGCGTCACGCAGCGGGAAGATCAACCCGCCGGTGGCGAAATGCGGGTCGACGTTGGCTTCCTGCAGGCTCGGCACCGCGATCGTGAGCGTCTCGGTCTTGGCCTCGGCCCGGGTCGCGGCCGTCGTGGTCGTGGCGGATGCCGTGGTCGGCGCGGCGGTGCTTCCCGGGATGGTGTTCGCCGAGGTGGGCGCCCCGGTGGTCGTCGCACCGGTGGTGGTCGTCGCCGTGCTGTCGTCGCCGCAGGCGGCGAGCAGCGCCCCGAGCGCGAGCGCGCCGCCACCGGCGAGCAGCGTCCGGCGGGACAAGCCACCGAAGCCGAACGTGCCCGGCTCGATCGGCGGCATGGACTCGTCGTGGTGGTACAGGACCGGGTCGTCGTGGTCGGCCATCGGGATCCCCCTGGAAGAAATCGGCGTACTGGTGCGCCCGGGCGGGCGCGGCGAGAGCATCCCCGAGTGCGGACCGATCACCCCGCAGTGCGGCGCGACGAGCCCGGACGACGGTTGTTCCCCGCGTTGGATTGTCTACCGTCCGTTTGATAGATAGTGCAAGACCGGATCGGGCGTGAGGGGCGCCCGACGGCACGACGGAGGGCCGCGGCTATGGCACTGATGACCGGCGAGCAGTACAAGGCATCGCTCTTCGATGGACGAGCGACCTACTTCGAGGGCGAGAAGGTCGACGACCTGCCCGGGCACCGTTTCCTCGGTCCCGCCGTGCAGCACTGCGCGGACGGGTACGACTGGATGCTGGCCCGCGCCGTCGACGGCCGCAGCCCGCTTGCGGGCGTACCGAGCACGCCCGAGGAGCTGCGGGCCAAGGTCGACCTGGTGCATCAGTCGGGGATGATGAGCCACGTCACGTACACCTCGATCATGACGCTCGCCACGGTGTGCGGACGCTTGAAGGACCATGCGCCGCAGTACATCGAGCCGATGCAGGCCTTCATGGACGAAGCGCAGGCCAACGACATCCGCATCACGCAGTGCATCACCGACGCCAAGGGCGACCGGTCGCGGGCACCGAGCAAGCAGGAGGATCCGGACTCCTACGTCCGGGTGGTCGACCGCCAGCGCGACGGCGTGGTGGTCCGGGGCGCCAAGCTCCACATCACCGGGGCGTCGCTCGGGCACGAGTTGATGACGATCCCGACCAAGGCGATGAAGACCGGCGAGGAGGACTACGCCATCGCGGCGATGATCCCCGTCAACGCGCCCGGGGTGAAGATCATCAACACCACCTACGCACCGCGGCATGCCGACACCCGGGATTTCCCGGCCTCGGGCAGCAACCACTATCCGGAAGGTTTCGTGATCCTCGACGACGTGTTCGTGCCGAACGAGCGGATCTTCCTGAACGGCGAGGTGGCCCACGCTGCGGTGTTCGCCCATTCCCTCGGCCTGTGGGAGCGCCTCGGCGGCCTGTCCTCGATGGCCGACGGCGCCGACCTGCTGGTGGGCCTCGCGCAGCTGATCGCCGAGGCGAACGGTCTGGCCGGCGAGGCGCACGTCAAGGAGAAGATCTCCGAGATGATCATCCACGCCACCGTGGTGCGGGCCTGCCTCGAGGCCTGCCTCACGCACTCCAAGGCTGGCCCGTTCGGCGCCATGTTCCCCGACGAGCTGTACACCAACGCCGGCAAGTACACCGGCGCGGCCAACTACAGCCTCATGGTCCGGCACCTCCACGACATCGCCGGCGGTGCCGTGGTGACCGCACCGTCGGTCGCCGACCTGGAGAGCGACGAGGTCGGCTCGCTCGCCAAGAAGTACATGACCGCGAACCCCGCCTTCGACGGTGAGTACCGCACGCGGCTGTTCCACGCCATCCGCGATCTCACGGCGGACTCCTTCGGCGGCTGGAAGGCCGTCACCAACATCCAGGCCGGTGGCGGGCTCTACGCGCAGCGGATCGTCACCCGGAAGCACTACGACCTCAACGCGGCCAAGGCCAAGGCATTGGTGGCCGCGGGACTGGCCGAGGGCCACGGCCACTGAGCGTCGGACGTCATGGCCAGTCCTCGACGGCGGCCCCCGCTGGTGGGCCTCCGGGTCCTCGAATGCGGTGACACCCTCGCGTCGGCGTACGCCGGTCGGCTCCTGGCCGACCTCGGCGCCGACGTGCTGGTCGTCGAGGACGTGACGGGTCACCCGCTTCGACGGATCGGCCCGTTCCTCGGCGGAGTGGCCGGACCCGAACGCAGCGGTGCGTTCGGGTTCTTCGCCGCCGGGAAATCCTCGATGGTCGTCGACGTCGGCTCACCAGCGGCCGGTCGCTCGCTCGAAGCAGCCGCCGGTCGGGCCGACGTCGTCATCCGTGCGACCGAGGACGGTCGCGACTGGCTCGACGAGCCGGCCGTGGCCCGGGCCTGCGCCGCCAATCCCGGGCTGATCGTCGCCGACCTGTCGACCTACGGTCGGATCGACCGACCCGACGACCGGCCGGCGGGGATGACCGACCTGCTGGCACTGGCCGCCGGCGGGCTGCTCTCGGTGAACTCCACCGAGCCGAGCGGACCGGATGCGACCCCGTTGCGGTACCGGGGCGAGCTCGCCTCGGTGCACACCGCCGGCGACGCGGTCGTCGCCGTGCTCGGCGCGCTGTTCGAGCGCGACCGGAGCGGGCTCGGTCAGCGGATCGACGTCTCGGCCCAGGCGGCGGTGGCCTCGATCCTGGCCACGGCGCTGGCCACGTGGAGCTACAGCGGGATCTCGCCGGTCCACAACGGCCGGCGTGGGGTGGCCCCGTGGGGGTTCTACCGCTGCCTCGACGGGATGCTCCTCGTCCAGGTCACCGAGGACAGCCAGTGGCGGGCCTTCGTCGAGCTGCTCGGCAACCCCGACTGGGGCACGCTCGAGCTGTTCGCGTCCAACGCCCAGCGCATCGAGGCGATGGACGTGCTCGACCCGCTCGTGGGCGAGGCGGTCGCAGGGCGCCGCACCGACGAACTGCTCGCCGGGTGCCATCGACTCGGCGTGGCCGCGGCCCGGATCCACACGGCGGCCGATCTGCTCGCCTGGGACCACCTGGCCGCTCGCCGGTTCTTCGACCGGGTGCCGGTGGACGTCGACGGAAGACGGACCGCCCTGACCGTTCCCGGCGTTCCCTGGCGCTACCACAGCACCGCTCGTCCTCGGCGCAGCGCGCCGCCGCAGTTGGGCGAGCACACCGATCGCGCCGCCACCGACTGGGCACCACCTCCCCCCGCCCGGTCGGTGGCGGGCGAGCCCGCGCGGCGCGCCGTGGGGCCACCGCTCGCCGGTGTGCGCGTCGTGGACCTCACCTGGGTGTGGGCCGGTCCCTATGCGTCACTGATGCTCGCCCATCTCGGGGCCGAGGTGGTGAAGATCGAGTCGGCGGAACGGCTCGACGTCACCCGGCAACTCGGTCCGTGGGCCGACGACCGTCCGGGACCGGACCGATCCGGGTACTTCAACCAGTACAACCAGGGCAAGCGGTCGATGGTCGTCGACCTGCACCACGCCGACGGTGTCGCCGTACTGCGCGGCCTGCTGAGCGATGCCGACGTGGTGATCGACAACCGCCGGGCCGGCACGCTCGCCCGCCTCGGCTTTCCTTACGACACGCTCCGGAGGATCAACCCCCGGATCGTGGCGGTGTCGATGACGGGCTTCGGCGAGGACGGGCCCGAACGAGATCGCATGGCGTACGGCTCGATCATCGACGCACTCAGCGGCGTCGCCTCGAGCAACGGCCGACCCGGTGGCGGCCCGACCGATTTCCCGATGTCCCTCCCGGATCCCTGCGCGGGGTTCCATGCCGCGATCGCCACGCTCGCGGCACTGCGCCGCGCGCGCCGCACCGGCCGGGGCGAGCGCGTCGAATGCGCCATGCTCGAAGCATCGGTGGCTGCGTTCCCGTGGCCGGTGCTCTACCAGGGGGTGGAGGGTCGCCCGCCCCCGGTCATCGGCAACCGGGACGAGCGCTTCGCGCCCCATGACGTGTACCGCTGCCGGGGCGAGTACGAGTGGGTGGCGATCGCCGTGACCGACGACGGTGCGTTCGGGCGACTGGTCGAAGCGATCGGGCACCCGACCCTGGCGGCCGATCCGAGGTTCGCCACGGCCGCGGACCGGCGTGCGCACGCCGACGCGCTCGACGTCGTGCTCACGACCTGGACGGCCTCCCGTACGCCCGCCGAGGCGGCCAGCACCCTGCGCGCCGCGGGCGTCCTGGCCGAACCGGTTGCGCACATGCCCGATGTCGCTGCGTCCCCGGTCCTCGGCGCCCGCCACTTCTTCACCCACCACCCCCACCCGGCCGTCGGCGTCAAGCCGCTTCCCGGGGCCGCCTGGTCGACCGACCGGTCACCGATGGTCGTCGGCCGTGCTGCCCCGTGCCTGGGCGCGGACACCCGGGCGGTGCTGCAGGAGTGGCTCGGCCTGCCCGAGGACGAGATCGAACGCCTCGCACAGGCCGGGGTGATCCCCGCCGGCGACGAACCGGAGCCGGCGGGTTAGGCACCCAACTCGAGCACGTCGGCCTCGTCCTCGGTGACCGCGATCCCACGGTCGGCACGCAGCGCGCTGAGACGATGCAACGGGCGTTCGAGCTGCCGCCGCCGGGTACCGGCGAGATCCTCGAACGCCTTCTGCGTCGATTCGAGCCGCTTGCCCACCAGGTCGAGCGCGCCGACGAACTTGACCCACTGGGTCTCGAAGCCGGCCAACACCCGCAGGATCTCCTCCGAGGTCTGTTCGACCATGAACGTGTCGTAGGCCTGACGCACCACCCCGAGCAGTGCGAACAGCGTCATCGGCGTACACAGCACCACCCGCTGGCCGAGCGCGTCGTCGAACAAGGCCGGATCCTGTTCGAACAGGAACGTGCCCAACGTTTCGTTGGGAAGGAAAAGCAGCACGTAATCGACGCTCGGCGCCTTGCCGTTGCGCGCATAGTCCCGGCTCGACAGCTCCCGGACCCGGATCCGGACATCGCGCAGGAACGCCTCACGATGCGCCGAGCGCTCGGCCTCGGTGCCGGCCTCCAGGAAACGTAGGTAGGCCGTGAGCGGGAACTTCACGTCCATGTACAGCTCGTGGCCCTTGGGGAGCGGGAACGTGAAATCCGGGATGCCGCCGCCGTCGACGCTGCGTTGCTTGCGGTAGTTGACGTTCTCGACGAAACCGGCGAGGCGGAGCACGTCCTCGGCCATCCGCTCGCCCCATTGACCCCGGGTCTTGCTGTTGGCCAGCGCCTCTCGCAGACCTTGCGTGGTGCGGGCGAGCGCCGCGGTGGACTCCGCGTGGGCCGACAACGCCGCCGTGACCTCACCGACGCTGCGATGCGTGACGTTGCCCAACTGTGCGACGAGGCCCGCGACCCGATCGAGTTCGGTGCGGACTTCGGTTCGGACCTGTTCGAGCCGAGCGTCGATCACGTCCTTCTTGGCGGTGAGCTCCTCCCGTCCCGCCGACAGCGAGGCCCCGAGCGCCTCGCGTTGCAGCACGGCAGCCTGCTCGAGCGCTGCGCGCACGGCGGCGTCCCGTTCCGCAGCGGCCTGGGCCCGCACCTGTTCGACCAACGCGGCGACCGCCTCGGGGACGAGCATCGCCTCACGGCGCCGGGCCCGGGCGGCGACGACGGCGACGAGGGCAGCGGTGAGCCCGACGAGGGCGAGAAGAGCCGCGGCGGCGAGCAACACGACGGACATGACCCCATCATGACGACGGGGTGCCGCACGGTTGGGGGATGGCGACGGTCAGCCCGGCGCGACGTGACGGCGCAGGTCGTCGAGCGACACCCAGTCGAGGGCCCGCGCGTGGGTGGCCTCGAGCACGACCGGCGGCGCCACGCCGGCCTCGAGCGCCTCGGCCCAGCGGGAGGCGCACAGGCACCACCGGTCCCCCGGCCGCAACCCGGGGAAACCCCACTGGGGGGCCGGGGTGATCAGATCGTTGCCCTGGGCACGCGAGAACGCGAGGAACTCGGCGGTGACCACGGCGCACACGACGTGGACGCCGTCGTCGTCGGGCCCCGTCCGGCAGCAGCCGTCACGGAAGAACCCCGTGCGCGGTTCGAGGCCGCACGGCTCGAGTTCGGTCCCCAGCACGTTGTTCGGCACGCCTTCAGCCTTCCCCGGCACCGACCGTCGACGTCGAACCCGACAGGGTCCGGTACAGATCGGCGTAGAGACCGCCGGCGGCGAGCAACTCGCCGTGTGTGCCGCGCTCGACGATCCGCCCGGCGTCGACGACGCAGATGAGGTCGGCGTTGCGGATCGTCGACAACCGATGGGCGATCACGAGCGCCGTCCGGCCTTGCAACGCATCGTCGAGCGCCGCTTGGACGGCGGCCTCGTTCTCCGCGTCGAGATGACTGGTCGCCTCGTCGAGCACGACGATCGCCGGATCCTTCAACAACATCCGGGCGATCGCGACCCGCTGCTTCTCCCCGCCGGAGAGCCGGTAGCCCCGCTCGCCGACCACCGTGTCGTACCCCTCGGGGAGCCCGGCGATCACGTCGTGGATCCTCGCGGCGCGGCACGCCGCTTCGAGTTCGGCCTGGGTCGCCTCGGGCCGGGCGTAGCGCAGGTTCGCCGCGATCGACTCGTGGAACAGGTGGGGATCCTGCGGAACGACGCCGATCGCGGCTCGTAGCGAGGCCTGCGTGAGATCGCGCACGTCGACGCCGTCGACGCGCACCGCCCCGGACGACACGTCGTACAGCCGCGGCACGAGCGAGGCGATGGTCGACTTCCCGGCGCCGGAAGGGCCGACCAGCGCCACGACCGTCCCCGGTTCGACGGCGAGGTCCACGTCGTGGAGCACCGGATCACCCGGCGTCGTACCCAACGACGTCGACCCGGGCGACTCGAGCGAGGCGATCGACACCTCGCTGGGGGCCGGGTACCGGAACGACACTCGGTCGAACACCACTCGACCTCGGGGCGCGACCAACTCCACGGCGCCGGGCCGGTCGGTGACCGCGACCGGTGCATCGAGCACCTCGAACACCCGCTCGAAGCTCACGACCGCGGTCATCAGGTCGATGCGGGCGTTGGTGAGCTGCATGAGCGGTGCGTAGATCCTCGTCACGAGCGCCGCCATCGCGACGAGATCCCCGGTCGACAGCTCGCCGCCGATGACCAGATGGCCGCCGAAGCCGTACGTGGCCGCCGCACCGACCGCCGCCACGACACCCATCGCCACGAAGAACACCCGGCTGTACATGGCCACCTTCACGCCCGCCGCCGCCACCCCCGCCGCCCGGGAGTCGAACGCCGCCCGCTCCTCGGGGTGGCGGCCGTAGAGCTTCACGAGTTGTGCACCGGCGACGTTGAACCGCTCCGTCATCTGGGTGTTCATCTGGGCGTTGAGCGTCATCTGCTGGCGGAACAGGGCCTGGACGCGACGCCCGACCCGCTTGGCCGGCACGACGAACAGCGGCAGCACGACGAGCGACACGACGGTCAGGCGCCACTCCAGGACGAGCATCGCCGCAAGGGTCGTCACGAGCACCACGCCGTTGGACAGCACCTGCCCGAGCGTGCCCGTGACGGCGTTCTGGGCACCGACGACGTCGTTGTTCAGCCGGCTGATCAGCGCCCCGGTCTGCGTCCGCGTGAAGAACGCGATCGGCATCCGCTGCACCTTGTCGAACAGGGTCACCCGGAGCCGGTAGATCAACCCCTCCCCCACGCGCGACGAGCACCACCGCTGGACCACGGCGAGCCCGGCGTCGGCCAGGGCCGCGGCGACCGTCAACGCAGCGAGCACCGTGACCAGGCCACGATCACCCTCGGGCAGCGCCGTGTCGATGATCGAACGGAACAGCAACGGCGGGACCAACGCCAGCAGCGCCGAGAGCACGATGGCGGTGAGGAAACCGGCGATCCAGACCCGGAAGGGCTGGGCGAACCCCCAGGCCCGCCGGAGCACGGCGACCTCGAGCCGCTTGCCCTTCACCGCCGACGCGTCGTTGCCCCAGCCGTGGAAGCCGCCACCCATCATCACGGGCTGCAGGCTACGGCCGCGCCGAGGTCCGACACCGCAGCGTCGTACGATTCCGGCTCCATGCATCGAGCCGTGCCGACCCTCGCCGTGCTCGCAGTGTCGGTCGTCCTCGCCGGGTGCGCCACGGCGACCTCGGTGAGCGTGGCACCGGCGCCGACGACCCCGTCGACACCGTCGTCGACGCCGTCGACACCGTCGTCGTCGACCGGCACCGAGCCGGTTCGGCCGACGATCGACTGGCGCCCGTGCGGCAACCGCCTCGAGTGCGGGGCGATGGCGGTTCCGCTCGACCACACCGGCCGAACCGAGGGCACGATCACACTGGCGCTGCGCCGCCACCTGGCCGATCCGCAGCGCCGAGTCGGCTCGATCGTCATGAACCCCGGCGGCCCTGGCGTGCCCGCGCTGGACTTCGCCGACGCCGCCCCCCGCCTGTTCCCCGGGCTGATCGACCGGTTCGACATCGTCGCCTGGGACCCGCGCGGCGTCGGGGAGTCCGACGCCGTGGCCTGCACCGACGACATCGACGCCTACTTCGCGCTCGACCCCACACCCGACACCCCGGCCGAGAAGCAGGCGCTCGTCGACGCCGCGGCCCGGTACGTCGCCGAATGCTCCCGCCGCTCGGGCCGGCTGCTGCCCTTCGTCGGCACGGCCGACACGGCCCGGGATCTCGACCTCGTCCGGGCGGCTCTCGGCGAGGACCGACTCACCTACCTGGGCTTCTCCTACGGCAGCGAGATCGGCGCCACGTACGCCACGTTGTTCCCCACCCGGGTGCGGGCGATGGTGCTCGACGGTGCCGTCGACATCAACGCCCCCTACGAGGAGGACGCGCGCCGTCAGTACGTCGCGCTCGAGACCTCGCTCACCAAGGTGCTCGACGACTGCTCGGCGAAGCGATCGTGCCCGTTCTGGAGCAACGGCGCCGCAGGCAAGGCGTTCGACGAGTTGATGGTCGCCCTCGACCGTGCCCCGCTGGCCTCGCCCGCCGGCCGGCCTGCCGTCGGGCAGGGGATCGCCTACGTCGCGGTCGTCTCCGGGCTGTACGACGCGACGCTCTGGCCGGCGCTGACCCGCGCCCTCGCCGCCGCCCGGAACGGCGACGGGGGCCCGCTCCTCGCGATGTACGACGCCTACACGAACCACGGGGACCCGACCTGGACCCACGCCTTCGACGCCAACAGTGCCGTCAACTGCCTCGACGATCCCGGGCCGCTCGATCCGAGCTTCCCCGATCGCTTCGCCGACGAGCTCGCCGCCGTCGCGCCGCGCCTCGGACGGGTCGGCGCCTACGGCTACACCTGCATGGTCTGGCCCGCCCGGGCACCCAAGCTGCGCGTCACCGCCGCCGGCGTCGCCGGGCCGATCCTGCTGGTGGGGACCACCGGAGACCCGATCACCCCGCTGTCGGCCACGGCAGCCCTGGCCAAGGACCTCGAGCGGGCCACGCTGCTGACGGTCGAGGCGGAGGGCCACACCGGCTACCAGCGCAACGCGTGCAGCCGGCGCACCGTCGACTCGTTCCTCCGCGACCTCACCGTGCCTGCGCCCGGTACCGTCTGCCGGTGATGCCCGACCCACGTCAGCAACTCGTCTGCCTCGACCTCGAGGGAGTCCTCGTCCCCGAGATCTGGATCGCCGTCGCCGAGCGGACGGGGATCGAGGCGCTGCGGCGCACCACCCGTGACGAGCCCGACTACGACGTGTTGATGCGGTACCGGCTGGGACTCCTCGCCGAGCACGGCCTCACGATGTCGCTCGTCGCCGACGTGATCGCCGCACTCGGCCCCCTCCCCGGTGCACGCGAGTTCCTCGACGACCTGCGGGCGCGAACGCAGGTCGTGATCCTCTCGGACACCTTCGAACAGTTCGGCCGGCCACTGATGGCCCATCTGGGGTGGCCCACCCTGCTGTGTCATCGCCTCGAGGTCGCCGACGACCGGATCGTGGGCTACCGCCTGCGGATGGCCGATCAGAAGCGCCACGCGGTGCGGGCCTTCCACGGTCTCAACTACCGGGTGGTCGCGGCGGGCGACAGCTACAACGACACCGCCATGCTGGCGGAGGCCGACGCCGGCATCCTGTTCTGCGCGCCCGACAACGTGAAGGCCGAGTTCCCACAGTTCCCGACCGCGGAGACCTACGCAGAGCTCGCCGAACGCATCGCCGACGCCTTGACCTGAACCGAACGGAGCCTGCCGTGATCCGAGCCCGCTGGAACGACACCGTGATCGCCGAGACCGACGACACCGTCGTCGTGGAGGGGAACCACTACTTCCCCTCCACGGCGCTCGTCGCCGCCCACTTCGAGCCGAGCGACCGCCACACGACCTGTCCGTGGAAGGGCGTCGCCTCCTACTACGACGTGGTCGTCGACGGCCGGCGCAACGAAGGAGCCGCCTGGTACTACCCCGACCCGAAGCCCGCCGCCGACGCGATCCGTGGCCGTGTCGCGTTCTGGCGCGGGGTGCGCGTCAGCGCCGACTGAGCCTCGAGAGTCCGAGCCGACGGCGAGGAACGAGGTTCACTCCGCCCGGCTCGCCAGGAAACGGGCGAGCTGGCGGTCGTGGCGGCTCTGCGCGCTGCGTCGCGCCGTGGTGAACGCCGGCCAGCGCGCCGGCATCCCGCCCGGCCGGTCGCCCATCACCGTCACCCGCTGGATGATCCGCTCGCCGACGAAGTCGTTGAGGACGAAGTGCTGGGTGCAGCGGTTGTCCCAGATGGCGATCGTGCCCTCGCTCCAGCGGTAGCGAACAGTGAACCGCTCCTGGTGTACCCAGTCGCACAGCAGTCCGAGCAGCGCCGTCGACTCGACGTGGCCGAGCTCGACGATCCGGCGCGTGAAGTGCTCGTTGACGTAGAGCGAGCGCCGGCCCGTGACGGGGTGGACCCGGACGACGGGATGGATCGCCATCTGCTCGGGTCGACCGTGGGGCGCTGCGTCGTGCAGGGCCTGCAGACCGTCGCACAGCTCGCGCATCGGCGCCGACAGCTCCTCGTAGGCGAGCTCGAGGTTCGTCCACATCGTGTCGCCCCCGACCGTCGGGCAGCGCACCATGTGCAGCACCGAGCAGACCGACGGCTGCTCGAGGAACGTGAGATCGGTGTGCCACTCGTCGGCGATCCCGCCCGCGCTCGCGGCGAGTTCGAAGATCTCGGGGTGCTCGGTGAACGGGTTGCGCAGGTTCGGGTGGGCCTCGAGCGGCCCGAGTGCACCGCCGATCGCCACGTGCTGATCCAGGGTGAGGAACTGTCCCGGGAAGAACAGGACCTTGTGCTCGAGCAGGAGCCGTTCCACGACCGGGGCGGCACGGGCGGCGTCGGCCAGGGCGAGGCCGTGCACCTCGGCGCCCAGCGAGGGGGCGAGCGGGACGACGCGAACGGCGGCGGGAACCTCGGTGACGCTCATGGCCGACAGCGTCGCACGCCGCTCAGGCGTCGCGCCGCACGACGGACCGGGCCCCTGCTGCGGCCAGGGCCGCGACGACGGCACACAGGTACGCGAACCCGAGCCATCCCGCCGGTCCGGCGGCGTCGTCACCGGTGAGCGACAGCACCCGGTCCCCCGCCGTGAACGGCAGCCAGCCGCCGACGTCGGGGAAGAACCCGGCGATCACCGGCTCGACGAGCATCCGCCAGGCCACCAGCACGACGATCCCGCCGACGGGCTGACGCAGCAGCATCCCGAGGGCAAGGCCGGCCAGCGCGAACACGGCGCCGGTGACCACCCAACCTGCGAACGAGCGCAGCACCGTGGCGTCGAACAACTCGACCGGCCAGCCACGGGCGCCCAGGACGACCGCGCCGAGCCCGACCGCCATCGCCAGCGAGATCGCCGCCGTCAGCGCCGTCACGACGGCGGTGACGATCCCTTTCGCCAGCAGGACCCGACCACGGCGGGGCTCGGCGGCGAAGGTGACCCGGATCGTCGAGAACCGGAACTCCTGGCCGATCACCAACACACCGAGGCTCCCGAGCAGGAACCGAGCGATCCCCATCCCGCCCACCAGCAATACGCTGCGGTCACCGGGGTCCTCGGCCGCCAGGTCCGGCGAGGTGAGGTCGACGACCGCAGCGACGAGGACGGCGAGACCGACGGTGCAGGCGATCGTGCAGACGAGCAGCACCACGAGGGAGCGGGTGGCGAACACCTTGCGCCACTCCGAACGCACGGCGTCGATCATCCGGGCACCTCGGGCGGTGGCAGCGGCGACCCCGGTACCGACGTGCCTCGGTAGGTCTGGGCATGTTGCGTCGCCTGCAGGAACGCCTCTTCCAGACTGGGCTCGACCGGGCTGAGCTCGTGCAGGACGAGGCCCGCAGCTGCGGCGAGCTCACCGATGCGCGGCGCGTCCGTCCCGGTCACCTGTAGCGAGTCGTCCGGCAGGACCCGCACCTCGGCACCCTCGGCTTCGAGCCGTTCCCGCAGCCGGGCCGCTTGCGGAGCACGCACCCGCACCCAGGACGACACCGTCGCCCGCACGAACGCCGAGACCGAGCCGGCCGCGAGCAGCCGACCCTCGCCGATGACCACCAGATCGTCGGCCGTGTGGGCCATCTCGGCCAGCAGATGGCTCGACACGAGGACCGTGCGGCCCTCCCCGGCGAGGTAGCGCAAGAACTGACGGACCCACGAGATGCCCTCGGGGTCCAACCCGTTGACCGGTTCGTCGAGCAGGAGGACGGCGGGGTCACCGAGCATCGCCGCGGCCAGGCCGAGCCGCTGGCGCATGCCCAACGAGAATCCGCCTACCCGGCGTCGAGCGACCCCGGTCAGGCCCACCATCGCCAGCACCTCGGTCACCCGGGAATCGGGGATCGCGTTGGCGGCCGCCACGATCCGGAGGTGGGAGCGTGCCGTGCGCGCCGGGTGCAGGTACCCGGCGTCGAGGATCGCCCCGACCCGGGTGAGTGGCCGTTCGAGATTGCGGTAGGGCACCCCGCCGAAGCGGCACGAGCCGGCGTCGGGCCGGTCGAGTCCGAGCATGCACCGCAAGGTCGTGGACTTGCCCGACCCGTTCGGTCCGAGGAAGCCGGTCACCCGGCCGGGGTGGACCGTGAACGACAGGTCGTCCACGGCGAGCACCGGGCCATAGCGCTTCGTCAGACCCTCCACGACGATCTCGGTGCCGGTCACGGACTCCATCATGCGTCCTCGGCGGCCTCGATCCGTTCGCCTTCCCGGCGCCGGGGCGACGACTCCGCCCCGTCGCGCGCTGCGGCGTCGGCGGCGTAGACGGTGATCAGACCGGCGATCACTGCGAGCGCGACGCGACAGAAGGTGAGGGCGACGGCGAAACGCAGGCCGGCCACGGGCAGCGAGGTGTCGCCGCTCAGCACGCCTTCGAAGGTGGGCAGGCACAGGGCCAACGCCACGACGAGCGCCACCGAGAGCTTGCTGGGACCGCTCAAGGATGCCGTCCGTTCAGGCGACGAGCGTCGCCAACGGGCGCTCGAACGTGGCGAGCCGGTCGTTCAGCAGCGACGCCCACCGCAGGGCGCTCGCCGGATGGCCGTCGAGCCGGGCGACGGGGATCCCGGCCCGCAGGACCGCAGCCGGGCTCTCGGTCTCGTCGAGCCCCCGCACGGCGAGGGCGTCGATGCCCCCGACCCGTTCGGCCCACACGCGCACGTCCTCGGGCTTGCGAGCCGCATCGACCACCGCCCACACCGCGCCAGGCTCCAGCACCCGGAGCAGGTTCGCCGCCCAGCCGACCGCCGCACGGCCGACCGGGGAGTCGATGACGACGATGACCGGCTCGTCGGCGTCCCGGGCCTCGGCACGGAGCGCCGAGGCCGCCGACACGGACGCGATCCGGCGTTCCGGCGGAATGGTCGCGATGCCGCGCGCCGTCGTGGCCAGGTGGATCCGCTCCGGGTTGAGGAGCAGCTCCGTGGCGAGCTCGCCGGCGAGCGCCATCGCCGCACTGCGGTCACCGAGCAGCGCGATGACCGCACCACCGCGTTGGGGCAGCGCCCGGGCCTCCGGCAGGAGGCCGAGCCGTTCGACCAAGGCCCCCGTGTCCGATGCGGCCGGGACGAGCAACTCCGGTAGCCCGAGGCGCACCAGCGCAGCGGCCCGCGTCGCGCGGTCCTCGGCGATCGCGTCGGGCGCCGTACGGGCCGACGGCGACGCTGCGCCGACCGGGTCGCCCTGCACCAGCCGGGCGAGCACCGAGCCGAACGCCGGCCGCTCGGTCGACGACGCCGACGACCGAGCCGTCCGGGCCCCGGCCAGGACGGCCTGGTCCGCGTCGCTCACCGACTCCACCAGCTCGAGCAGACCGGAACGACCCGCCGACCCGGCGTCGGGCGCCTCGTCGGGCACGCGCACCTCGACCACGAAGCGTTCCTTGGTGAAGAAGCCGAACATCCCACCGGTGCGGCGCCGGTCGGCACGCACGATGGCGGCCGAGGGGCCCAGCGCTTCCTGCACCTCGCCGAGCACGTCGTCGAGGCGAGCACCTTCGAAGGTCCTGGTTGCCATGGTTGGTTCCTTTGCTCAGTTGACGGGGTCAGACCCGAAGCAGTTGGTCGGGGCGCAGCACGCCGATGGTCTCGATCTCGAGCTGGTCGCCCAACTCGCCGTACGAGAGCACCGGCAACAGCGGCAAGCTGGTGCGAGTCAGCCGCCGCAGCGACGCCCGCAGCGCGGGCGAGCACACCAGCGCAGGTCGATCGCCGCGCTGCTCGGCCATCCGGTGCAGCTCGGCGAGGGTGGACAGGATCGCCTGCATGGCGTCGGCGTCCAGGGCGAGGAACGTGCCCCCGTCTCCGGCGCGCACCCGCTCGACGAGCGAGTGCTCGAACAGCGGGTCGATCGTGATGACCGAGAGCCGCCGACCCGACGCATGGGCTGCGGCGATCGCCGGACCGAGCGCAGCACGGGCCGCTTCGGTGAGGACCTCTCGCTCCTTGGACTGGCGGCCCCGAGCCGACACCGCCTCGAGGATTCGGACCAGATCCCGCACCGACACCTGCTCGTCGAGCAGATCGTGCAGCACCTGCTGGACGTCGGCGAGCGTCAGTCCGGAGGCGTTCAACTCGTCCACCACGACCGGGTCCGTGCCCTTGACCGCGTCGACGAGCAGCTTGACGTCCTGCCGGCTGAGGATCCGCGTGGCGTTGAGACGCACCACCTCGGCGAGATGAGCCGTGATCACCGACCCGCGATCGATCACCGTCGCGCCCGAGACCTCGGCGTGGACGCCGAACTCGGCGGGCACCCACGCCGCCTCGGTGCCGAAGACCGGATCCAGGGTGGGCTGGGCCGGGATCCCGGGCGGCACCGGGCCGAGCACGAGGATCTTCCCCGGGGGCGCCTCGCCCCGGCCCACCTCGACGCCGTGCACCCGGATCGCATACGTCGTGTCGGGCAGGTCGAACGAATCACGGGTCCGCACGGGCGGGATCACGATCCCGAGCTCCATGGCGATCTTGCGGCGCAGGGCCCGGACCCGATCCAGGAGGTCGCCACCCCGGGCGCTGTCGACGAGATCGACGAGCCCGTAACCGATCTCGAGCTCGAGCGGATCGACCCGGGACGCCGCCACGAGTTCCTCGGGCGTCTCCCGGCGCACGCCTTCGGCCGCCGCCGTGTCCGTGACGACCGGGTCCGCCTCGACCCGACCCTGGACCCGACGGGCGACGAGCAACAACCCGCCGCCGAGCGCGAGGAACGGGAGCTTGGGGATCCCGGGCATCAGGGCGAACGCCAGGATCGAACCCCCGGCGATCTGGAGGACCCGCCGGTGCGCACCGATCTGGGACACCAGATCGCTGCCGAGGTCCTGCTCGGTCGCCGCCCGGGTCACGATGAGGCCGGCGGCGATCGCGATCAACAGCGCCGGGACCTGCGACACCAGACCGTCGCCGACCGTCAGCAAGGCGTAGGTGCTCATCGCCTGCGACAGGTCCATGCCCCGCTGCAGGACCCCGATCACGAACCCGCCGACCAGGTTCAAGACGGTGATGATGATCGCGGCGATGGCATCGCCCTTGACGAACTTCGAAGCGCCATCCATCGCTCCGTAGAAGTCCGCCTCGGCGGCGATCTCCCTGCGGCGACGCCGGGCTTCGTCTTCGTTGATGAGCCCGGCATTGAGGTCGGCGTCGATCGCCATCTGCTTGCCGGGCATGGCGTCCAGGGTGAAGCGGGCCGCGACCTCGGCCACACGGCCGGCACCGTTGGTGATCACCACGAACTGGATGACCACCAGGATGAAGAAGATGACGAGGCCGACGACCAGGTTGCCGCCGATGACGATGTGGCCGAACGCTTGGACCACCTTGCCGGCGTAGCCGTCGGTGAGCACGGCCCGTGCCGTCGAGACGTTGAGGGCCAGTCGGAACAGGGTGGCGATCAGCAACAGCGACGGGAAGATCGAGAAGTCGAGCGGCCGACGGACGAACATCGACGTGAGCAGGACCACGATCGCCAACGCGATCGAGGTCGCGACCAGCAGATCGATGAGGAACGGCGGCAGGGGTACCACCAGCATGAGCACGACCCCGACGACGAGGACGGGGACGGCGACCGGACCGATCCGGCTCCGAGACAACAGCTGCTCCTAACGAGGCCGCCGTCCCTGGGCCTGTGGCGACCGCCGTCCTGGCCGTCACTGCATCCATCGGCCTGTCCGGAGCGACCTTGAGCACCACGTCGCCCACGGCGCGAAGTCCTCAGCCCGGTAGCACGAGATCGCCGCCGAACGCCGCCCGTCGAACGGTGAACAGGAACGCCAGCACCTTGGCCACGGCCTCGTACAGCGAGGCCGGGATCTCCTCGTCCACGTCGCACGCGTCGTGGAGCGTGCGGGCCAGCGGCACGTCGCGAACGATCGGGACGCCGTGTTGCTCGGCCCGTTCCCGGATCTTCAAGGCCACCGCTCCCTTGCCCTTGGCCACCACCTTCGGTGCCCGCTCGCCCTCGCGGTATGCCAGCGCCACGGCGACATGGGTCGGGTTCACGATCACGACCGAAGCATCCGCAACGGAGGTGATCATGCGGTTCCGGCTGACGGCGAGCTGGCGCCGCTTGATCCCCGCCTTGGCCTCCGGGTTGCCTTCCTGCTGCTTGCCCTCCTCCCGGATCTCCTGCTTCGACATCCGCAACGACTTGCGGATCCGGCGCTGCGCCAGGCCGTAGTCGATCAGCGCGAGCAACAGACCCGCGATGGCGATCCGTCGAGCGATGTCGAGGCTGGTCGAGCCGATCAACAGGATCGTGGCGCCGAGCTCCGGACGACCGTTCGACAGCAGCGAATCGACGAGCCCGCGCGACATCGGCCAGGCCACCCCGGCGAGCACGAGGGTCTTCAGGATCATCTTGACCAGGTTCCACAGGCTCTCCGGGGAGAACAGACGCTTGAGACCCTTGAGCGGGTTGAGCCGGTCGACGCGCGGTTTGAGGAGGGAGAACGAGGCCACGAACCCGGTCTGCAACACGTTCGAGACCACGGCGGTGCCCAGAACCGCCAGCGTCAGCGGTGCGACGATGAGCACGCTCTGCTCCGCCGCGAAGCGCAACCACTCGATCATCACCTCCGGGCCCGACCGGCTGTCGATACCCCGAAGTCCACCCATCGCAAGGGTGGCGGTCTCCATCATGTGGCTCGCCGTGGCGGGGATCACGAAGGTGGCGACGAGCAACTCTCCCCACAGGGCGAGCTCGGGCGTCTTGGCGATCTCGCCCTTCTTGCGCGCCTCCTTCTTGCGTTTCCCGGTGGGCGCTTCGGTCTTGTCGTTGTCGCCGAGCGCCATCTCACCCCCCGAAGAGCCGAGCGACCGAGCGGGTCGCCATCTCGACGAGTCCGGCGACCTGGCCGCCGAGCAGCACGATCGAGGTCCCGACGATCAAGAAGGTGAGCAGGATCTTCAGCGGAACGCCGAGCAGCACGACGTTGAGCGTCGGGGCCGCCTTGGACAGCAATCCGAGCACCAGATCCGTCACGAACATCACCGCCACGACCGGGAGCGCGATCTGGAGTGCGGCGACCATCAGACCCGAGACGTCGGCCCGCAGGATCGCAGGCATCCGTTCGAGGCTGTCGACGGTGAGCGGCGCGGCCTCGAAGGAGGCGAGCAGGCCACGCACGAGCACCAGGTGGCCGTCGGACACCAGGAGCAGTGTGATGGCGACGAGCTCGTAGAAGCGGGCGAACAACGACACCGTCGTCGAGGTGTTGGGGTCGTACACCTGCGCCATGGCGAAGCCGCCCGAGATGTCGATCAGCGAGCCCGCCGCCGGAACCGCCTGGAACAGCAGGTTCACCACGGCGCCGAAGACGAACCCGGCGAGCGCCTGACCGACGACGGAGACGACCAGCGGAGCGGCCTCCAACGGCACGGCCTGCTCGGCGAGCCGGGGGCCGACGGCGAGCGACAGCGCGACCGCGAGCCCCGCTCGGACCCGGCGCGGGATGGCCCGCCGGTTGAACGGCGGGCAGAAGGCCACGAAGGCACCGCAGCGAGCGAGGGCGAGCAGATAGCCGCTGACGAGCGCCGGGGACACGTCGAGCGTCACGGGTCGCGACGCCTCAGGTGCCCACGAGCATCGGGACCATCGCGAACAGGTCGCGCGTGAACGCGATCAGTTGCTCGAGCATCCAGTTTCCCGACACGACGATCACCGCTCCGACCGCGATGAGCTTCGGGACGAAGCTCAGGGTGAACTCCTGGATCATGGTGGCCGACTGCACGAGCGACACGAGGAACCCGACCGCAAGGCTCACGACGAGGATCGGCCCGGCGAGCTTGGCCGTGACCAACATCGTCTGTACGACGATCTGCACGATGGTGGTGTCGTTCACGGGCATACCTCCGTCGTGGTCATCGGAAGCTGGTCAGCAGCGAACTGATGAGCAGGCCCCAGCCGTCGACCATCACGAACAGCAAGAGCTTGAAAGGCAGCGACACCAGTGACGGCGGCAGCATCATCATGCCCATCGACATCAGCGCCGAGCTGACCACGAGATCGATCACGAGGAAGGGGATGAACACGACGAAGCCGATGATGAACGCCGTCTTCAGCTCCGAGAGGATGAACGCCGGGATCAGCGTGGTGAGGCTCACGTCCTCCCGGGTGGCCGGCCGCTCCTCCCGGGACGCATCGATCATGGTCTGCAGCTCACCGGAACGGGTCTGCTCGAGCATGAACTCCTTCATCGGCCCCGCGACGGCCTCGTAGGCCTGCTCGGTCGTGATGTTCCCGTCGAGGTACGGCTTGAGACCGTCGTTCCACGCCTTGGTCAGGGTCGGACTCATGACGAACAGGGTCAGGAACAGCGCCAGGCCCGTGATCACCTGGTTCGGGGGTACGGTCGGCAGGCCGAGCGCGTTGCGGGCCAACGAGAGCACGATCACGATGCGGGTGAACCCGGTCAACATGATCACCAGCGACGGGGCGAGCGACAGCAGCGTCAGCAGGACGATGACGAGCACGCTCTGGCTGGGCCGGTCCGCCACGCCGGGGAGCGACACGTCGATCGACAGCGCCGAGTCGTCGTCGGTCGCCGCCGGACTGGGGACGGACGGCACGGTCACGACCGGCACCCCGGCGCCGGGCTGGCCGGCGACCGGACCCGAGGGCAACTCGGTGTCCGGCGTCTGAGCGAGAGCCGGTGGCGCGCCCAGCAGGAGCACGACGATCGCGAGCACCGCCGCGGCGAGCAGCGCCGGTGCGACCGCGACCGATGCCCAGCGAGCGCGTCGGGAGAGGAGGGCCATGACGGCGCAGGGTCAGGACCGACGAACGGTCCGTTCCCGCAGATCCTCGATCATGCCCTTCCATGTCGGAGGCAGGGCGAGCGCCCGGCCGGGCGACGTCGTCCCTGACGCCGCAGGACCCGGCGGCGATGCCGCCGGTTCGATCTCGATGGGTGCTGCACCCAGCGCACCCAGGTCGGTCTCGGCGAGGACCTGGACGCTCGAATCGGTGACGCCGAGCACCAGTCCACGGTCGCCGGCCCGCAGCACGACGACCTGGGAGCGCTTGGTGAGGGATTGCCGAGCCAGCACCTCGATCGGAGTGCCCCGGCGCCGCGATCCCATGCGACCCCGCCGATAGACCCTGGTACACAGGGCGATCAGCCCGAGCACCACGGCCATCGAGAAGGCGAATCGCGCGAACAGCGCGAGCCCGGACGCACCGCTCATGCGACCAGGCCCCGACGGTCGTGGCCGTAGCCGATGACCTCGATGATGCGGACGGCGAACTCCTCGTCGAGCACGACGACCTCACCGCGGGCGATGAGCGTGCCGTTCACGAGGACGTCGATCGGGGTGCCCACGGCGCGGTCCAAGGCCACCACGGAGCCCGGAGCGAGATCGAGGATCTCCTTCACCCGGAGCCGGGCACGCCCCAGTTCGGCCGTGACGCCCATCTCGACGTCGTACAGCAGTTCCAGCCCACCGGCCGTGCCACCGATACTCGACACGAGTGGTTCGAACTCGAGCGACTCCGCACCGTCGGAACCGTCGGCGGGCTCGAGGCCTTCGTCGTCTTCGGCACTCATCGGATCTCCACGGGCTCGACGATCTGGCAGGCCAGGTGCTTGCCGCGCCGGCCTGGTTGGGCAACGAAACAGGGAACACCCTCGATCGACACCGTGAGGGGCAGCCCCACGGGGTGCTCGAGCGACAGCACGTCGCCGGGGCGGAGACCGACGATGTCCGCCGAGGGCAGGGCCACCTCACGGAAGCGAACCCGCAGTTCCACGGTGGCGTCGCCGACCCGGTCGGCCAGCGCAGAGCGAAGGCGCGGCGGGTCGAACACCGCGCTCTTGGCCCGATCCTTGTTCGCCAGTTCGTCGAGCAGCGGCTCGAGCATGGCGAAGGGCAGGCCGAGGATCCAGGTCGTCTTCACGTCGCCGATGCTC
>JBILVB010000108.1:0-13145 GCA_044370695.1 Acidimicrobiales bacterium
GGGGCGCGGGGCCGCCCCCCGCCGCCCCTGCGCACAGCGCTGCGTCGCCGGACGATCCCCCGGGCGCGCCGAGAGCGACCGCCCGGGGGTTCTTACCCACTTCTTGCACGCCCGGACGCGCGACGCGCCCCGGTGGGTGCATGCTTCACGCATGGCTCCGCTCTCCCGCCGCGCTCGCACCGGCATCGCCGCCGTCGCCGTCACCGGATCGCTCGGCGTCGGCGTCTGGTTCGCCTCGACGGCCGGCGCCGCCGCCGTCCCCACCGGCCAAGCCACCGCGTCGAGCGCGCCGGCCGGGCCGCTCAGCACCGCACTGAGCAAGCTCGTCGCTGCGGGCACGATCACCCAGGCCCAGGCCGACGCGGTCCTGGCCGAACTGGCCGCCGCCCGCCCCGGCCCGAAGGCGCCTGGCACCATCGCCCCGGGCGGGCCCACGCGCACCCCGGGCAAGCCCCCGATGGTCGGCGGGCGCACCGGCACGGCCGCCGTCCCGGGCCTCGACGCCGCAGCCAAGGCCCTCGGGATGACCACCGAGGAGCTCGCCAGCGCGCTGAAGGGCGGCAAGACGATCGCGGCGGTGGCCGCCGAGAAGTCCGTCACCGTCGACCGCATCGTGGCTGCGATCGTCGCTGCTCAGACCGACGCACTGGCCCAGGCCGTCAAGGACGGCAAGCTCACCCAGGCCCAGGCCGACGCCGCCGCTGCGAGGCTCACGGAGCGGACCACCGCCATGGTGAACGGCGGGCCGAAGGCTGCCGGTCCGATGGGCGGTCACGGCGGTCACGGCGGTCACGGCGGTCACGGCGGTCACGGCGGTCACGGCGGGCGCTTCGGGGACAAGGGGCCCGGCCGGCCGGGGGGTCCGGCTGCGCCGACCACGGCGACGCCGCCGACCTCCGCCGCCTGACGAAGCCCCGGCGAAGCCGCGCCTACCGTCGGGGAACGTGACACCTCGCCTTCACCCCGACCTCGCTGCGGCACTCGCCGGGGCGAGGTTCACCCTCGACGACACGTCGCTGTCTGCGCAGCGCGCGGCCCGTGCCGAGAGCCTGACGACGGGCGGTGACGTGGCCGGCGTCGAACGACTCGACGTCACCGTCGGGCAGATCCCGGTCGTCGTGCATCGACCCGAGCACGCAAGCGGGGCGCCTGCGATCGTGTGGGTGCACGGCGGGGGATACGTCGTCGGGGCTTCCGCACCCGACGACCGCCGCGCCGAACGCTGGGCGCAGCGCTTCGGAGCGGTGGTGGTCCAGCCGCGCTACCGGCTCGCTCCCGAGCACCCCTTCCCGGCAGCCCTGCACGACTGTCTCGGAGCGGTCGCCTGGGCACGGTCGCAGGCGACCGACCTGGGGCTCGACCCCGACCGGATCGGCATCGGTGGTTCGAGCGCCGGCGGGGGTCTTGCTGCCGCCGTCGTCCTGGCCACTCGTGACCGTGGCCTGCCGTCGTTCACGTTCCAGGCGCTCGTGGCTCCGATGCTCGACGACCGGCGCACCACCCCGTCGAGCCGCTGGGACGTGCCCGTCTGGCCGCCCGCGTCGAACGCCTACGGCTGGGCGGCGTACCTCGGCGGCCTCGGTGGTGACGACGTCCCGTCGCACGCTGCACCGGCGCGCGCCGCCGACCTGTCGGGCCTCCCCCCGACGTTGCTCACCGTCGGCGCCGTGGACGGGTTCCTCGACGAGGACGTTGCGTACGCCCAACGGCTGTGGCACGCAGGGGTCGCCGTCGATCTGCGCGTCCACGCCGGCATCCCGCACGGCATCGGCCTGGTGGCGCCGGACTCACCGGTGGTGCAGGCCGTCGTCGACGAACTCGACGACTGGATCGGTCGCCACCTCGGGTGAGTCAGGTGGCATGCAGCACCGGCGCCGCACCGCCCGGGTGACGCCGGGACCTCAGTTGCGACGTACGTCGCGAAAGGCGATGTCCTTGTCGACCGACGGCTCCTTGGGCAGACCGAGCATGCGCTCGCCGAGGATGTCGTGCTGGATCTCGTCGGTGCCTCCGGCGATCGACACGGCCGGGCTCGACACGATGATCTCGGCGATGATCCCCGCTTCGGGCGATTCGGGACCCGTGAGCATGGCCTCGGCGCCGGTCATGGCGGCATGGGCAGCGGCCGAGCGCTTCGAGATCATCGACGCGCTGAGCTTGCCGAGCGAGCCCTCGGGGCCGGGCGGGCGACCAGCGGCACGGGCGGCCTTGCCCCGTTCCACGTTCCACCTCGCCGCTTTCTCGAGCGCGACGATCGACGTGATCGCCTGGCGGGCCAGCGGATCGGACGCCGCGCCGGTGGTCCGAGCCCGAGGGATCAGCAGATCGGACCGACCGGCCCGCTGCGGGTACCAGACGTAGGTCTTCGCGTAGTCGACCGCCTCCTCGGCGGCTTCGCGTGCGCAGCGCCCGAGCCCGTCGGGGACCCGCGACAGGCGGATCGCCTGCAGGCCTCGCTCGTGGGCGAGGGTCGTCATCGCCGCAGCCCAGCCTTGGCCGACGTCGCCGATGCGGTACTCATCGGCGACGCGGGCTTCGGTGAGGAAGACCTCGTTGAAGCTCTGGTAGCGGTTCATCTGCACCAACGGTCGAACCTCGACGCCCGGCTGACGCATCGGCACGGCGAAGTAGGTGATGCCCCGATGTTTGGGGACGTCCCAGTCGGTGCGGGCCAGCAGCATCCCCCAGGCCGCCTTGTGCGCTCCGGTGTTCCACACCTTCTGGCCCGACACGACCCACTCGTCGCCGTCGCGGTCGGCCCGCGTGCTCAGCCCAGCGAGGTCCGAACCGTTGCCGGGCTCGCTGAACAACTGGCACCAGGTGTCCTCGCCGGTGGCGATGCGCCGCAGCAGCGTCCGCTTCAACAGGTCGCTGCCGTGGGCGAGGATCGTCGGCGCAGCGAGCGTCATGCCCGAGCCGCCGGCAGCGCCGACGGCGCCGGCCCGGTCGAATTCCTCGGTGACGACCCCGGCGAGCAGGGGGGACAGCCCCTTGCCGTACCACTGCACCGGCCAGGTGGGGCAGGCCCACCCCGAGTCGACCACGATCTGGCGCCAGTCGGCGAGCGGGCGCTCGGGATCCCAGTGCTCCGCGAGCCAGGTGCGGACCTCGTCACGGACGTCGTCGGCTGCCCCCATGGCCGGCGAGCCTACGCCTCAGCGCACCGGGCCTTCCGAGGCGATCTCGTACTTGGTGACCTCGATGCCCGTGACCACGCCAGCGATCGCCTTCTGGAACGCAGCCATGTGGGCCAGGCCGAAGTGCGTCTTGAGTCCGTCGTCGCTCGCCCACTTCTCCGCGATGTGGAACACGTCGTCGTGTTCGAGATCCGCCGTGAAGACGTAGTGCAGGCAGGGCTCCTCGGCGCGCGACGCCTGCTGCATCGTCACGCACGCAGCGACGAAGTCCGCACGGCGGGCGGGGTCGATGGTGAGACGTCCGTTGATCACGATCATGCGCCTGACCGTACGCCGCTCAGCGGAAGCGGCGCAGCCGCAGGCTGTTGGACACCACGAACACGCTCGAACCAGCCATCGCGGCGCCGGCGATCACCGGGCTCAGCAGCCCGGCGGCAGCCAGCGGCAGCGCGGCGACGTTGTAGGCGAACGCCCAGAACAGGTTGCCCTTGATCGTCGCGAGCGTCCGGCGCGCCAGACGGATGGCGTCGGCGACCGCAGGCAGCTCGCTGCGCACGAGCGTGAGGTCCGACGCTTCGATCGCGGCATCGGTGCCCGACCCCATCGCGATACCGAGGTCGGCCTGTGCGAGCGCGGCCGCGTCGTTCACGCCGTCGCCCACCATCGCCACCACCCGGCCCTCGGCCTGCAACCGGGCGATCACCGCCACCTTGTCGGCCGGCATGACCTCTGCGATCACCTCGTCGATGCCGACGTCGGCTGCCACCGCTCGTGCGGTGGCCTCGTTGTCCCCGGTGAGCAGCACCGGCCGCAGACCGAGCCGGCGCAGCGCGTCCACCCCGGCCCGGCTGTTCGGCTTCACGGTGTCGGCCACGACGACGAGCCCGCGCATCGCACCGTCCCAGCCCACGGCGACCACCGTCCGACCGGCGCCCTCGACGGCCGCGGCCGTCTCCGCGGCCAGCGGCGCGAGACCTCGGTCGATCAGCAGCGCCGGCCGGCCGGCGACGATGCTGCGCCCCGCCACGACCCCTTCGACCCCGAGGCCGGGGCGATTCGTGAACGAATCGACGGCGGGGAGGGCGCCGAGTTCCTCGAGTGCTGCCGACGCGATCGCCCGACCGACCGGGTGCTCGGAGGCGGCCTCCAACGCCCCCGCCATCCGCAGCAGCTCGCCCCGGGTGACCCCGGGGGCCGGGTGGAGCTCGACCACCGCCATCGATCCGGTGGTGACGGTGCCGGTCTTGTCGAGCACGACGGTGTCGACGGCCCGGGTCGACTCGAGCACCTCGGGGCCCTTGATCAGGACGCCCAGTTGGGCACCCCGGCCGGTGCCCACCAGCAGCGCGGTCGGAGTGGCCAACCCCAGCGCGCAGGGGCAGGCGATGATCAGCACGGCGACGGCGGCCGCGAACGACGCCGTGGCGTCGCCCGTCGCGACGAGCCACACCGCCAGCGTGACGAGCGCGAGACCGATCACCACCGGCACGAACACCGACGACACCCGGTCCGCGAGTCGCTGCACCGGCGCCTTGCCCGACTGCGCCGCGGCGACGAGCGCCGCCATCCGGGCCAGCTGCGTGTCGGCGCCGACCCGCGTCGCTCGCACGACGATCCGCCCTCCGGCATTGACCGTGGCCCCGATGACCGCATCGCCCGGGCCGACCTCCACCGGCATGCTCTCGCCGGTGACGAGCGACGTGTCGACCGCCGAGGTGCCCCCGTCGACGACGCCGTCGGTGGCGATGCGCTCCCCGGGCCGGACCACGAACCGGTCCCCGACCTGGAGCTCCCCGATCGGCACGCGCCGCTCGGTGCCGTCGGAGGCCACGATCCCGACGTCCTTCGCCCCGAGGGACAACAACGCTTCGACGGCGGCCCCGGCCCGCCGCTTGGCCCGGGCCTCGAAGTAACGGCCAGCGAGCAGGAACGTCACCACCGTCGACGCGACCTCGAGGTAGAGGTGCGGGGCGGCGGCGGTGTGACCGCTGGAGGTCCACGGCAGCTCGAAGCCCATCGTGTAGCCGGGCTCACCGGCGCCGCCGACCACCAACGCCCACGACGACCATGCCGACGCGGCGAGGACCCCGACCGAGATCAACGTGTCCATCGTGGCGGCGCCGTGCCGTGCGTTGATCGCCGCCGCCCGGTGGAAGGGCCAGGCACCCCACGTGGCCACCGGACCGGCCAGGGCGAGCGCGAGCCATTGCCAGTGCCGGAACTGGAGCGCCGGCACCATCGACACGGCGAGGACCGGCAACGAGAGCACGGCGGTGCCGACCAGCCGCTCCCGCAACCGGCGCAGGTGCTCGTCCACCGGACCGGCCCCACCGAGCCCGGCCGAACGCGGCGCTGTGCCCGCCGGATCCTGCGGGGTCGGCAGGCTCGGCTCGGGTCCCGGCAGGGTGGCGCCGTACCCCGCCGCCTCGACGGCCGTGACGAGCGCCGCGGCGTCGAGCAGCGCCGGGTCGTACTCGACCGTGGCCCGCTCGGTCGCGTAGTTGACCGTGGCCCGCACGCCGCTGAGGCGGTTGAGCTTCTTCTCGATCCGCATCGCGCACGTCGCGCACGTCATGCCGGTGACGGCGAGCTCGACGTGCGCAGGCGCGCTCACGACGGCAGGCCGGCCGCTTCGAAGCCGGCCTCGTCGACGGCTGCGGCGAGCGCCGACGGATCGAGCCCGTCGCCGGTGACGACGACGGCCTTGGAGTCGAGATCGACCCGGACGTCGACGACCCCGGCCACCTTGGCCAGCTCGCCCGACACCGCGGCGACGCAGTGGCCGCAGGTCATTCCCGGGACCGAGAACGTGATCGTGGGCATGGGTTGGCTCCTTCCTAGGCCCGAAGCAGCCGTTCGACGGCGCGGGTTGCTTCGGCGATCTTCGGATCGAGCGCCTCGTCGCCACCGGCGGCCGCGCCGGCGACGCAGTGGCGCAGATGGTCTCCGAGCAGCAGCACGGCCACGCCCTGCAGCGCTCGGGACACGGCGGCGACCTGCGTGAGCACGTCGATGCAGTACGCGTCGTCGTCGACCATGCGCTGCAGGCCCCGGACCTGGCCTTCGATGCGGCGCAGGCGCGCGAGCACGGCCGCTCGATCCTCGGCGTACCCCGGATGCTCCATGCCGCCGAGCGTACCCGGTACCCCTAGGGGGTATGACGGTCGATCGTCACAGCGCCCGCAACGACCGCAGGAACGGCTCGACCCGCCTGCTCGACGACGGGAAGCCGCCCTCCCCGTCGGCGAAGGTGGCGACGACGGCGTTCGTGCCCCGCACGGATGCCACGGCCAGGAACCGGAGACGCCGGCCGGAGGTGGAGTTCGGTGGCACGCCGACGTATTCGACGACGGCCACCCGGTTGCCGGCGGCGCCGATCACGACGCCCGAGCTCACCACGTCGAAGCCGAGCTGGGGCAGTTCGCGGACGTTGAGCGCCACGTACTCCTCCAGCCCGAGGCCGTCGCTCGGCTGGCTCACGACGGCGACGGCAGGGGTGAAGCCGTCACGCAGCGGACCGACCACCCAGAGCTCGACCTCCGGCTCCGCCGAACCGGTCCGTATCGACCAGCCGGGATCGATGGTCATCTCGTAGGCACCCTGCGGATCCCGGAACGTCGTCCCCGACGGCGCAGCGAGGGATTCGGCCACCGTCGATCGTGGTACCGACGCCGTGCTGCTCGATGGCGTGCCGCTCGACGCCGTGCCGCTCGACGCCGTGCCATTCGACGCCGGTGCGCCGGTCGTCTGAATCGGCGCAAGCGTCGTGACCGCGCCCGCCGGGATCGCGCCCGTCGTCGCCACGCTCATCGCCGGAAGCCGGTCGTCGACCCGCACGGCGACGGGCCGGGCATCACCGAGCACGACCGGGGACCCGCCGGTTGCGCACCCGGCGAGCACGACCACGGTCATCGCGGCGATCCCGACACGCGCCCTCGTCACCATCACCCCATCGTCGCGGCGCGCCACGCGATCCACCGAACCAGGCGATGTCACGACGATGGACGAGCGCTCCGCTTCGCCGGCGCCTTCTTGGCCGCCTTCTTGGCGACCGCCTTGGCCGGTGCCTTCTTGGCCGCCTTCTTGGCGACCGCCTTGGCCGGTGCCTTCGTCGCAGCCGCCTTGGCCGGCGCCTTCTTGGCCGGTGCCTTCTTGGCCGCCTTCTTGGCCGCCGTCTTCGGGACCGCCTTGGTCGCTGCGCCCGCCCGACCGGTGGTACCCGGCGCAGCCTCCCCGGCCGCGTCACGCCGCACTGCGAGCAACTCGTAGGCCCGCTCCGGCGTCATCGATTCGATGCGATCGCCCCGCCCGATCGAGGCGTTCGTCTGGCCGTCGGTGACGTAGACACCGAACCGACCCTCCTTGGCCACGACCATGCGGCCCGACACGGGGTCGGCGCCGAACTCGGCGAGGGGAGGCTTGGGCGCAGCCGCCCCTCGCCCGCGGAACGTCCTCGGTTGGGCCAACAGGGCGAGCGCCTCGTCGAGGCCGACCGTCAGCAGCTGACCCTCGGTCTGCAACGAGCGCGACTCGCTGCCCTTGGCGACGTAGGGGCCGTAGCGGCCGTTCTGGGCGGTGATCGGCTGACCGTCGGACGGGTCGACACCGACCAACCGCGGCAACGACAACAGTTGGACCGCTTGGTCCAGCGTCACGGTGTCCACCGACATCGCCTTGAACAGCGACGCCATCTTGGGCTTCGTCTCCCCCGGCGGCAGGTTGTCCGCATCGCCCCACTGCACGTAGGGGCCGTAGCGCCCGTTCTTCGCGTAGACCGGTACGCCGTCGAGCGCACCGATCGGGGCGTCCCCCTTGGGCGCGGCCAGCAGAGCCACGGCCCGATCGACGGTCAACTCGTCGGGTGGGAGATTGTCGGGGACCGACGCCTTCTCGTCGCCGCGCTTCACGTACGGGCCGTAGCGGCCCGGTTTGACGACGATCTCCCGGCCCTCGTCGTCCGCGCCGACGAGGAAGCTGTTGATCTCCGCTGCGTCGATCTCGTCGAGGTTCTCCTCGACGAGACGCTTGAGACCGGGCAGGTCGTCGCCGCCGAAGTAGAAGCCGTGCAACCAGTCACCCTTGGGCACTTCGTTGCGGGCGATGGCGTCGAGATCGTCCTCGAGACGAGCGGTGAAGCGGTAGTCCACCAGCTCGTCGAAGTGCCGCTCGAGCAGGTTGACCACGGCGAACGCCGTCCAGGTCGGTACGAGGGCCTGGCCCCTCTTCCACACGTACCCGCGGTCGAGCACCGTCTGGATGATCGAGGCCCACGTCGAGGGCCGCCCGATGCCCAGCTCCTCGAGCCGCTTCACCAGCGAGGCCTCGGTGTACCGGGCCGGCGGGGCGGTGGTGTGCCCGTCGGGCACGATCGCCGATGCCTCCACGCGCTGATCGACGGCGAGCTCGGGCAGAAGGGCCTCGCGCTCGTCGGCCTCGACGCCTTCGTCGACCGACTCGACGTAGGCCTGGCGGTAGCCCGGGAACGTGATCGTGGTGCCCGCCGCAGCCACCTCGGCCGTGGTTCCCGCAACGGTGCTGGCGAGCAGGCGCACCGAGGTGGTCGAGCCCGTCGCCTCGGCCATCTGGGACGCGAGCGTGCGGGACCACACCATCCGGTAGAGCGCGAGTTCTTGGCCGTGGATCTCACCGGCGAGCGCATCGGGGGCCCGCAGCGGCACGGTGGGCCGGATCGCCTCGTGGGCCTCCTGTGCGTTCTTCGCCTTGGACGCGAACTGTCGGGGGCGCTCCGACAGGTACCGCTCGCCGAACCCTCGGCGGATCTCGCCGCGCACGGCGTCGATCGCCTCCTGCGAGAGCACGGTGGTGTCGGTCCGCATGTAGGTGATGTACCCGCGCTCGTAGAGCCCCTGGGCGAGGCGCATCACGGCCGAGGCCGACAGGCGCAGCTTCCGACCGCCTTCCTGCTGCAGGGTGGAGGTCATGAACGGCGGCTTGGGCGACGAGCGGTAGGGCTTGCGCTCCACCGACTGCACGGTCCAGGGGCGACCCTCGAGCCCGGCCGTGAGCGATCGTGCCAGGCCCTCGTCGACCACGACCACCCGACCCGTCGGGCGCCCGTCCGGCCCGAAGTCGCGCCCGGTCGCCACCTTCGCGCCGTCGAGTTGGACCAGCGAGGCGGTGAAGACCGGGGCGGTCGCGAAGGTGACGTCGAGACCCCAGTACCCGGCGGGGACGAAGGCGATCCGCTCCCGCTCGCGCTCGACCACCAGGCGCACCGCCGGGCTCTGCACCCGGCCCGCCGACAGCCCCCGGTTGACCCGGCGCCACAGCACCGGGGAGACCTCGTAGCCGTACAGGCGGTCGAGGATCCGGCGGGTCTCCGCAGCGTCCACGAGCCCTTGGTCGAGCTGTCGGGGATTGCGTACGGCCTCGGCGATGGCGGCGCGGGTGATCTCGTGGAAGACCATCCGCTTCACCGGCACGCGGGGCTTGAGCTGCTCGAGCAGGTGCCAGCTGATCGCCTCCCCCTCGCGATCCTCGTCGGTCGCGAGGTAGAGCTCGCTGGCCTGCTTCAGAGCAGTGCGCAACTCCTTGACGACCTCTTTGCCCCGTGGGGTGAGCTCGTAGTTGGGACGGAACCCGTCGGCCACGTCGACGTGGAGGCCCTTGGACGGCAGGTCCGCCACGTGGCCGACCGACGCCCGCACGTCGAACTCATCGCCGAGGAACCTGGCGATGGTCTTGGCCTTGGCAGGCGATTCGACGATGACGAGCGGACGAGGCACCGGGGCCAGGCAATCCGAGGAATTCGTCGGGCGTCAAGTCGCGCAGCGTGGGTACCGTGACGCGACGTGGTCGACGAGCCGGAATCCGACGGGACGCTCGATCGGCGCGCGCTGGGCTGGAGCGACCACTTCGAGGCGGCCTGGGCCTCGCTCGGACGACCCGAACCGGTGGGGCGGGTCACCCGCTTGGACCGGGGTTGGTCGAGCGTGGTGTCCCGCCCCGGCGCCGAGGCGTCACGGGTCCGCAACCTCGGCGAGACCGTCGGGGTGGGCGACTGGGTCGTGGTGTCGGGCGAGCGGGTGGCCCACGTGCTCGACCGCTGGAGCGTGCTGGCCCGCCGCGCCTCGTTCCAGGGCGCCCGGGGCCAGGTCCAGGTGGTCGCCGCGAACGTCGACACCGTGCTGCTGCTCCACGCCCTGTCGCACCCGCCCAACGTGCGGCGCCTCGAGCGGGAACTGGTACAGGTCTACGAGAGCGGCGCCGAACCCGTCGTGGTGCTGTCCAAGGCCGACCTCGTCGACGACCCCGATCGTGCCGTCGCAGCGGTCGCCGGCATCGCGCTCGGCGTGCCGGTGCTCGCCGCGTCCGCTCGTACGGGGCGCGGGGTGGACGAGCTGCGATCCTTCGCCACGGGCGGTCGCACCGTCGCGCTGCTCGGCGCCTCGGGCGTCGGCAAGTCGACGCTCGTCAACGCGCTCGTCGGCGCCGAGGTCCAGCGGACCGGGGCCGTGCGCGCCGGGGACCAGCGCGGTCGGCACACCACCACCGCTGCGGAACTCGTGCCCTTGCCCGGCGGCGGCCACCTGCTCGACACGCCGGGCCTGCGGGCCGTCGCGCTGTGGAGCGAAGGGCACGGGCTCGAACGCGCCTTCGCCGACGTGGTCGAGTTGGCCGAGCGGTGCCGGTTCCGAGATTGCGGCCACGGTGACGAGCCGGGGTGCGCCGTCGACGCCGCCGTCGCGGCCGGGGTACTCGCCCCCGAGCGGCGCCGGTCGTGGCAGCACCTGTCGGCCGAACTCGCCGCGCTCGAGACCGAACTCGTCGAGGTGGAGCGCGCCGAGCGCCGCACCGGACGGCGCCGCCCCCGGCCCGAGCCCATGGAAGGCGAGGACGGGTCCGACGACGGGTCCGACGACGATCAGGACGCCGGCAGCGTGAAGTAGTTGTCCCGGGTGGACGGCCCGACGCGGGCGTACAGGCGCAGGGCCGTGGTGTCGGCCTGCTCCACCACGAAGCACAGGGTCCCCGCCACCGTCTGGCCCTTGGCGACCGGGCTGGCCAGATCGAGGGCGTCGGCGACCAGCGACGGGCACGGCGCCGCGCGGTACGGGACGGCGGTCGAGCCGACCACCCCGACCCGCAGTGCCGTGAGGTACCCCTGGGCGAACACGCCGTTGTAGGTGATGCTCACGCCGATGCGCACGACCACCGGCGGAGGCGGGGCGACGGTGCCGAACGGGTCGGTGGTCGTCGGCCCGAGCCGGGTGGTCGTCGTCGGTGCGCGTTGCCCGTCGTCACGGGCCGAGCGCACGGTCAAGGACCACTCGGAGTTCAGCTCGAACGGGGTCTGGGGCGGGATCGGACGTTGCGGTGCGCCGAGGCGCGGCGACGTGCTCGAGGTGGCCGCCGTCGTCGTCGTCGTACCGGCCGTCCCCGATGCCGACGTGGCTGCTGGCGCCGGGTTGGTCACCACTGCGGTCTCTGCGGACTCCGGCGCCGCCGTCGTGGCCGGCACCGGGTCGTCCCCCCAGCACCCCGCCAGCACCAGACCGGCAGCGACCACTGCGACGACCGGCCGGACCACGCCGACCGACGCTAGCCGGGCGGGATCAGCACCCTCCGGCGGGCCAGCGCTCGGCGACGGTGACCTCGAGTCCGCTCGCCCGCACCAGTCCGGCCACGGACACCGGCGTGCCCGGGGGCTCCACGAGCACCACCCGCCCACCACCGGCCCCGGCCATCAGGCGGCCCGCCTCACGCAGCACCAGGAACGGCACCACGGCGGCGCGCTCGACCGCTCGCCGACCCGACTCGGCGCCGAGCGGGTCGACCGAAGCGGCATCGGCGACGATCACCACGAGATCGATACGGCCGAACGCGTTGCGCATCGCGTCGACGACCCGCTCGGCCATCCCGGCGGACGCGAGGTCACCGGGCAGCAACGTCGCACGGGCACCGGCGTCGTGGGCGGCGAGCACCAGCGGTGCGAGATCGTCGGCATCCGCGCCCGCCAGCCCGAGACAGGCGCCCGGCCGGGCGAGGTCGGCCAGAGCGGCGCGCCCGTCCGCCGTGGCGGCCCCGACCACGAGCGCGACGAGTCGGGCGGCACCGGACATCCCGGCGACCCTAACGTGGGCCGGCGCGCCGCCGGGGTGGCGCGCCACGAGGAGGGGATCCATGCATCTCGCCGACACGCTGGCGTTCTGGGCCGAGCAGCGGCCCGACTCCGTCGCCATCTCCTTGCGCGACCGCGACCACACGTGGGCCGACCTCGCGAGGCGGACGGCGGGGATGGCGCACGGTCTGTCCGGGCTCGGCATCGCCCACGGTGAGCGGGTGGGGATCCTGAGCGCCAACTCGCTCGAGTGGTGCACGACCACGCTCGCCACCCTGGCCCTCGGCGGTGTCGTCGTGCCGCTGAACGTGCGCCTCGCGCCCGCCGAACTGTCCTTCATCGTGACGCACTCGGGGTGCCGGGTGGTCGTGGTCGACGCCGCCCACGTCGACCGCCTCGCCGCCGTACGCCACGAGCTCCCCGACGTCGCCGTCGTGACCGTGGGCTGCGAGCTGAGCGGCGCCGTTCGCTGGGACGACCTCGTGGACGGCGGCGCGAGCGAGCTGCCGTCGCTGCCGGCGGCAGCCACCGGCACCGACGTTGCGTTCATCTGTTACACGTCGGGCACCACCGGTCGGCCCAAGGGGGCGATGCTCACCCACCACAACGTGATCCTCGCCTCGACGCAGCGCTTCGTCGCCGAGGCCTGGACGAGCCACGACCGCATGTACCTGCCGTTCCCGCTCGCGTTCACCGGAGGGGTGATCACCTGCTGGATGGCGATCCACGTGGTCGGTGGCCTCCTCGTGCTCGACGACGTCGTCGACCCGGCGCGCGTGCTCGACGTGATCGTGCGCCGGCGCATCTCGATCCTGCTCGCCGTCCCCGTCATCTGGGACATGCTGACCCGCGTGCCCGGCTTCGCGGACGCCGACCTGTCGTCGCTGCGGTTGTGCGCGTCCGGCGGGGCGCCGGTGCCCGAGGTC
>JBILVB010000109.1:0-13070 GCA_044370695.1 Acidimicrobiales bacterium
ATGCCACCCCCGGCCGGCGGAACGGCCCCGACCCTACGATGCCGGCGTGACCGTGCTCACCCGCGCCGACGCCCTGGCCGCCCTCACGGGGCCCGGCCAGCCCTACGAACTGGCCGACGCCACGATCGGCGATGCACACCGGCGGGTGTTCGTCAACGGACCGGCATCGATGCGGGAGCTGTTCGAATCGACCGCGACCGACGCCACCTTCGTCGTCTACGACGACGAGCGCCTCAGCTTCGCCGACGCCTGGGCCGAGGCGGCCCGCATCGCCCACGTGCTCGTCCACGACCACGGCGTCCGGCCCGGCGACCGCGTGGCGATCTCGATGCGTAACTACCCCGAGTGGGTACTCACCTTCTGCGCCGCCACCTCGATCGGCGCGATCGCCGTGGCACTCAACGCCCTGTGGCAACCCGACGATCTTGCCTATGCGCTCGGCAACTGCGGGGCCAGGGTGCTCGTCGCCGACGGCGAGCGCCTCGAACGCCTGGCCCGTTGCCCACAGCCGTTCACCGGCGTCGTGCTCGCGGTGCGGGCCGACGACGCCGCGATCGCGCGTGTCCCCGGCGCGAGACGGCTCGCCGACGCCGTTGCCGCCGTGGGCCCTCGGGGATCGGTCGCGATGCCGCCGGCGACGATCGCACCGGACGACCCGGCCATCATCTTCTACACCTCCGGTTCCACCGGCCACCCCAAAGGTGTGCTGTCGACCCACCGCAACGTGCTCAGCGCCCTGTACTCCTGGGAGCTCGACGGCGCCGCTGCGGCGGCCGTGGCCACCGCCGCAGGCGAAGCACTGCCGGCCCCACCCGAGGATCAGCACGCGACGCTGATGGCGGTGCCGCTGTTCCACGTCACCGGCTCCCACGCCGTGTTCCTCAGCTCGTACCGGGCCCAGCGCAAGCTCGTGTGCATGTTCAAGTGGGAGCCGCAGCGGGCGCTCGAGCTGATCGAGCGGGAACGGATCACCACCGTGGTCGCACCCGCCGCCATGACCGGCGACCTGGTGCGGGAGGCCCGCAGCAGCACGCGCGACCTGTCGTCGCTGCGGATGGTCGGCGGCGGCGGGGCGCCCCGGGCCCCGGAACAGGTGCGCCAGATCGACGACGTGCTGTCCTCCGCCGTCCCCAACACGGGGTGGGGCATGACCGAGACCAACGCCATCGGCACCGGGATCGCGGGTGCCGATTACCTCGCCCACCCGGCGAGCTCGGGCCGGTGCTCGGCCGTGATGGAGTTGCGCGTCGTCGACGACGCCGACATCGCGCTCCCCGCAGGGACTCGCGGCGAGTTGCAGGTGCGGGGCACGGCGCTGTTCCGGGGCTACTGGGGCCGGCCCGAAGTGGACGCCGAGGTGTTCACCGCCGACGGCTGGTTCCGCACCGGGGACATCGCCGTGATCGACGACGAGGGTTACCTGACGATTGTCGACCGCAGCAAGGACCTGATCATCCGCGGGGGCGAGAACATCGGGTGCGGTGCGGTGGAAGCCGCGCTGCTCACCCACCCCGGCATCCACGAAGCGGCCGTGTACGCCGTGCCCGACGACCGGCTCGGCGAGGAGGTGGGGGCGACGATCCACGGCCCGGCCGGCCTCGACCCCGACGAGGTGCGGGCCTGGCTCGAGGGCCGCCTCGCCCGCTTCGAGATCCCCCGCTACATCACCGTGGCGACCGAGCCGTTGCCCCGCACGGCGTCGGGGAAGATCCTGAAGCGGGAGCTACGCGACGCAGCCGTCGCCGGCCTCAGCGACCGAGGGCGTCGATGAACTCAGCGGCATCGACGCCACCCTGCCGAAGGATCTCCGCCTGGGCCTCACCCTCCGAGATCGTGGTGAATCCCCCAACCCGAGCGCGGCCGCGAACACACGAACACGAACTCCAGGCCTGGCCGATCCGGCGCGTCGCGAACGCTGTCCACGACCAAGCCACTGTGAGTCACAGCGCGCTCGATCTCCTCACGCGAACGGAACCGCAGCGTCGACTCCGACGTCAGCACCTCGCCCGACCGCTCGAACTCGAAGGTCCAACGGAAGGTCACGAGAGGTAGTGCGACTTCGACGACGTCGACCCAGGAGATGACGGCTCCCAGACCGGCCACCTCTGCCCTGCGCCACGTCGCCGCACGGGTCCAGGACTCCCAGGCCTTGCGCGCAGGATCTCGGACCTCGAACACGACGTGCCCATCCTCCCGAACCCCGGAGGCGAGGTCACGCAGCACACGGGCGAAGTGGGCATCCTCGAGGAACACCTGACCAACGTTCCCCGTCATGGTGACGAGGTCCGCACCGAGCGACGTCACCGCCGAGGAGTCACCGAGGACCCAACGCACACGATCCGCGCCGGGCTTGGTGCGGGCAACATCGAGTGACGCCCCGGCAGGATCGACACCGATGACCTCGACGCCACGACCGGAGAGGAGACAGGCGAAGGTTCCCGTACCGCAGCCGACGTCGATCACCCGCCGAGCACCGAATTCCTGCGCCATCGCGAGGTAGTGGTCGAGATCCGACCTGTCCGGATCGAACGCGTCGTACAGCGGCGCGAGGCGTGGATCGGCGAAGATCGCATCGGGCACGACCGAGACCCTACGGGCGTCCGGCCCGGCCTCGACGATCGCTCCCCGGGTCGGCTCGCCGGTCGCCCTCAGATCCGCTTCAGGTCGGTGACCAAGCCGTCGATCGCTTCGACCAGTTGGTTCGGCTCGATAGCGAAGACGTCGTTCCAGCTGACGGTGGCAGCCCACGCCTCGGGCCACTGCAGCAGGTCGGGATCGGTGAACACGCGGAGATGCCTTTCGTGGCCGAATGGCGGCACGCCGAGTCTGGTTCAGGCAACTCTTCCCAAGTGCGAACGCTTCATGGGTACGTGTTGGGGCTCGTGCAAGACTTTCGAGATGAATGCAATGGGTCATGTAGGAGCCGTCATCTCCATCGTTGCCGGATGTCTTGGACTCATCTGGCCGAAGCAAGTGAGCCGAACAATCGGACTTCAGATTCCGGGGCGACTTGGAACATCAGAAGTGCGCGCAACCTATGGCGGACTCTTCATCGGCGCAGGCCTTGCCGTCGTGATGATCGCGAGCAGCGATGCTGCGCTCGTCCTTGGTGCGGCGTGGGCAGGAGCTTTCATTGCTCGAGCAATCTCTTTCGTCATTGACAAGGCGCGCACGAAAGAGAACGTCGCTGGCCTCGTGATCGAAGGCGTGATGGCTGTTCTGTTGATTCTTGCCTGAACGTCTCGTCGCGCTCTGGGTCGGTGACCACACCGCCGGCAACGCACACGAAGTCGTTCGGGTTCGCACCGAAGTCGTCGTTCCACATTCCCGCGCCAGTCCACACTTCGACGTACTGCAACAAATCGGGGTCGACGAAGACACGACGCGACTGTGGAAAACCAAAAGGAAACACGCCACGTCTGGGTTTGGAAACCCATCGTGAAACCCAACCCCCGCAGGGCTTTGCGGTCTTTGGCTACGCCAGGTTGCTGGAGCCCCAGGTGATCTCGACGCGACTGGGGTCCAGGCCGCGATGCTTCCACGCCGCCGCGGCATCGAACACGGAGACAGGGCCGTTACGAATTGTTGCGCAACGGCGTCGCCGGCCAGGCCGGCGATCAGGCGGGAGCGAGTTCTCGCACCGAGGGCACCAACCTCGCGAAGTTCTCCGAGTAGAAGGCCGTGCGCACCGTCTCGGACAGCTCGCCCAGGCTCGCCTCGAACCGCCCGATCGGGTTCCGGCCGCCCTCGATGTGCGGGTAGTCGGAGGAGAACAGGTACAGCTCGGGGGCCGAGTCGCGGATGAGCGCCCCGACGTCCTCGAACGGGTACGGGGTGAAGCCGAGTTGCTCGCGCACCTGCTGCGACGGCGGCCGGGTGAACGTGGCCAGTTCGGGCTCCGAGCGGGCCCAGATCGAGGCGGCGTGGTCGAGACGGCGCAGCATGCCGGGCACCCAGGTGGCACCGAGCTCGACCGCGGCGCCCCGCAGGCCCCGGTGCCGTTCGAGCACGCCATCGAGCACGAGGACCGACAGGAACTCCTCGGCGGCCTGGTGCAGCACGGTGAGGTCCTTGGAGCGCACGTTCTCCGCCCCGCCGAGCCAGTCGGCCGGCTGGGGCCGGCCGGTGTTCATGTACTCCGCGCGGATCTGGATGGCCTGGCCACCCACGTGCAGCAGGAACGGCACCCCGGCCTCGGCCAGACGGGCCCAGATGGGATCGAGCTCGTCGTGACCCGGCGACCGGCCGCCACACGGGGCGGCCGGGATCCACACCCCCTTGGCGCCCAACGCGATCGCCTCGTCGAGTTCGACCGCAGCCCGGGCCGGGTCGTCGAGGGACAGCAGCGCCACCGGCAGCAGGCGGGGGTCGTCGGCGCAGAAGGCCGCCACCGCCCGGTTGTGGGCCCGGCAGGCGGCGTAGCGCACGTCGAGGTCACGCAGGAACAACGCCTGGCCCGGCGAGAACGTGGAGAACACCCACTGGGCGTGGAAGCCGAGCAGGTCGAGCGCCCGGGTCCGCTCGACGGCGTTGAACGCGCCCATCGCCTCGTAGTTCTTCGGTCCGGCGATCACGTCGTGGGCGATGCGGTCCAGATAGGCGGCGTCGTGGCCGCCGACCTCGGCATAGCGGGCCATCCGCTCGATGGCCGTCGGGCCGCCCGAGCTGACCGACAGCGGCGGGATGCGGTCGCGCATCCCGGGATCGGCGAACTCGGACAGGAACCCCGGCAGTTCCATGATGTGGCTGTCGGCGTCGAAGAACGTCCGGCCCTCGGCGTAGGCCATGTCGCACCCCCCGGTGTCGAAACGACGAGCGGACTGTAGGCGAGCGCGCCCGCCCTACCGCCAGGATGCCAACCGGTCGTTGAGGAACGTGCCGGTCGGATCGACGCCGTTGCGCACCGCCCACCAGTCGTCCCACCGGGGATGGATCGCCGCCAGGTCCTCTCCCGATCGGTAGTGCACCTTGCCCCAGTGGGGGCGCCCGTCGTAGCGGGCGAACACGGCTTCGGCCGCGCGGAACACCGGTTCGTCAGGCAGGCCGATCCCCTGGTGCAGCGAGATCGTGGCGACGTCGCGGCCGTACGCCGGTGACAGCCACACGTCGTCGGCCGCCAGTGTCCGGTACTCGACCGGCCAGCGCAGCTCCGGGAAGTCGCGCCGCACGAGATCGCGGATCTCGTCGAGGCAGGCGAGCGAGGACTCGAGCGGCAGGGCGTACTCGATCTCGGTGTGGCGCTCGACGCGGTTGCTCGGCAACACCTCGTAGCTCCAGCCGGTGCGCTCGCCTTCCGGACCGATCGGATAGGCGGGCGCAGCCTCGGTCTCGTCGATCGACTTCACCATCGCCCGGTCCCGGCCCGGGTACCAGAAGAACTCGAAGTGGCGGTGGGCGCCCACCGAGGCCTCGATCGTCGGGCGCAACGACTCGTAGTCCTGCAGCACGACCCGGTCGGCGAGGCGGTAGGCCGGCCGCACGGCCAGCGTGAGCGCCACCACCACCCCGAAGGCGCCGAGATGCAGCCGGGCCGCGGCGAACCGGTCGCCGTGCTCCGTGGCGCTCCAGCGTTCGAGCGACCCGTCGGCCGTGACGACGTCCATCGCCAGCACGGCCGCCGACAGGTTCCGCAAGGTTCGCCCGGTGCCGTGGGTGCCGGTGGCCACGGCCCCGCCGATCGACTGGCGGTCGATGTCGCCCTGGTTGGCGAGCGCGACCCCTCGCTCGGCCAGCGGCCGGCCGAGCGAGGCGATGACCGACCCGGCCCATACCGTGGCCGTGCCGGCCGCTGCGTCGGCGTCGATCACGCCGGTGAACGCCGACAGGTCGAGCACGACACCGTCGGTGGGCACGAGTCGGTGGTGGCTGTGACCCGAACCGGCGACGCGCACCGTCGCCCCCCGGGTCGTTGCGGCCGCTACGAGGCCGCGTACGTCGTCCACCGATCGGGCGACGTGCACGGCCTCGGGCGTGCAGGTCTCGTTGCCGGCCCAGTTCGACCACGTGAGCGCCATGGCCCCGCAGTCTGGCAGGGGCCGGCCGGCCTACCGGCGGGCCTTGAGGTCCTTGAAGCCCTTGCCGTCGGCCACGAGCTGCTCGATCAGCGCGGCAGGCTGCCAGTGCTCACCGCGATGGGCGTTGGCCCGCAACGTCTCGAGCACGTTCGCGAGCCCGAGATGGTCGCCCCACCACATCGGCCCGCCCCGGTACTGGGGCCAGTTGTAGCCGGCGACCCAGATCACGTCGATGTCCGACGGCCGGATGGCCTTGCCCTCGGCGAGGATCTTGGCGCCCTCGTTGATCATCGGCAGGATCAAGCGCTCGACGATCTCGTCGGTGGTGAAGCTGCGCTGCTGGCGACCGGCCCGCTCGGCGAACTCGCGCACGAGCCCCTCGGTCACCGGCGACGGCGTGGCGTTCCGGTCGGCGTCGTAGTCGTAGTAGCCCCCACCGGTCTTCTGGCCCCGCCGGTCGAGCTCGCACAACCGGTCGCGCAGCGTCTCACCCTTGGAGCGCTCCTTCACCCAGCCGATGTCGAGGCCGGCGAGGTCCATCATCTGGAACGGGCCCATGGCGAAGCCGAACTCGTACAAGGCTCGGTCGACGTCCCACGGCATGGCGCCTTCCTCGATGAGGGCCTGGGCCTCCTTGGCCCGCTGGGCCAACATCCGGTTGCCGACGAAGCCGGGGCACACGCCGACGAGCGCGGCGATCTTGCCGATCTTCTTCGAGATCTGCATGGCGGTGTTGATCACCTCGGCCGAGGTGTGGTCGGCCCGGACCACCTCGACGAGGCGCATCACGTTGGCCGGCGAGAAGAAGTGCATCCCGATCACGGCCTCGGGCCGGGTGGTGGCCGTGGCGATCTCGTCGATGTCGAGCGCACTGGTGTTGGTGGCGAGCACCGCGCCCGGCTTGCAGATGGCGTCGAGGCGGGCGAACACGTCTTTCTTGATGTCCATCCGCTCGAACACCGCCTCCACGACCAGGTCGACGGTGGCGAGGTCCTCGAGCGCGAGCGACGGGGTGATCATGGCCATCCGCCGGTCGACGTCGGCCAGGGGGAACCGGCCGTTGCGGGCGCTGCGCTCGTAGTTGGCCCGCACCACCGCCAGGCCCCGGTCGAGCGCCGCCTGCGTGGTCTCGACGATCGTGACCGGGATGCCGGCGTTCACGAAGTTCATCGTGATCCCGCCGCCCATCGTGCCGGCACCGATCACACCCACCGAACGAACCGGGACGGTCGGGGTGTCGGCGGGGACGTCGGGGATCTTCCACACCTCGCGCTCTGCGAAGAACTGGTAGCGCTGCGCCGCCGACTCCGAGCTGGTGACGAGCGTGCCGAACAGGCGCCGCTCCACCCCGAGGCCGTCGGCGAAGGGCAGGTTCACCGCCGCCTCGACACACTGGATGATCGCCTCGGGTGCCTTGAAGCCCCGGAACTTCTTCGCATTGGCGGCCCGGAACGCAGCGAACTCCTCGGCCGGCATCGCCGGCACCGGGCGCTCGCTCACCTTGGCCAGCGGTGCCCCCTCGGCCACGATCCGCCGGGCGTAGGCGACGGCGTCGGCCCGCAGCGACCCCTCGGCGGCGAGCGCGTCGACCAGGCCCATGGCCAGGCATTCGGCCGCGGGGACGTGGGTGCCGGCGGTCATCATCTCCAACGCCCGCAACGGCCCCGAGATGCGCGGGAGGCGCTGCGTGCCGCCGGCGCCGGGCAGCAGGCCGAGGTTCACCTCGGGCAGGCCGCACCGGGCGCTCGGCACGGCGATGCGGTAGTGCGCGCACAGCGCGACCTCGAGCCCGCCACCGAGGGCGGTGCCGTGGATGGCGGCCACCACCGGCTTGGTGGAGGACTCCATCATCTCCTGGACCTCGAACAGGCTGGCGCCCCTGGCCGCACCGCCGAACTCGGTGATGTCGGCCCCGGCGATGAACGTGCGTCCGGCGCAGATCAGCACGATGGCCGTGGCCGCCGGGTCGGCGATGGCGGCGGCGAAGGCGTGGTAGAGCCCGTCGCGCACCGGGGCGCTGAGGGCGTTGACCGGCGGCGAGTCGAGCGTGATGACGGCGACGTCGCCCTCGAGCGAGCAGTCGGTGACCTCGTTGATGGCGGGCATGGGAAGATCTTGCACCGGCACCGGGGCAGGTCACACACTTCCTGCCACAGCGCCCGCCCGGGGCCGCTGATCAGAGGGGAACCTGCATGCGCGAAGCCGTCATCGTCTCCTACGCCCGTACCGGCCTCGCCAAGGCCGCTCGGGGTGGGTTCAACGCCACACCGGCCATGACCATGGCCGCCCACGCCATCAAGCACGCCGTGGCCAAGGCCGGCGTCGAGCCCGAGGCCGTCGAGGACGTCTACCTCGGCAACGGGGCCCACGGCGCCGGCAACCTGGCCCGCCTGTCGGGCCTGCTCGCCGGCCTGCCCGTCACCACCGCCGGGGCCACCATCCAGCGGCACTGCTCGTCGGGTCTCAACTCGATCGCCCTGGCCGCCAACTACATCAAGCAGGACGGCGCCGACATCGTGGTCGCCGGCGGCGTCGAGTCGATCTCGATGCCGAACCCCGGCTTCGGCGGCGCCCCCAACATGGACCCGCACCTCACCGAGATGTACCCCGCGATCTACATGGCCATGATCGAGACGGCCGACATCGTGGCCCAGCGCTACGGCGTCAGCCGCGACTACCAGGACGAGTACTCGCTGCAGTCCCAGCAGCGCATCGCCCGGGCCCAGGCCAACGGCTTGTTCGACGACGAGATCGTCCCGATGGCCACGAAGATGATGGTGGTCAACAACGAGACCAAGGAGACCTCGCTCGTCGACAAGATCGTCGACCGCGACGAGTGCAACCGGGCCGACACCACCGCCGAGGGCCTGGCCAAGCTGAAGCCGGTGCGCGGCGAGGGGAACTTCATCACGGCCGGCAACGCCAGCCAGCTCTCCGACGGCGCCGCTGCGGTCGTGATGATGGAGGCCAAGGAGGCCGAGCGCCGGGGCCTGCAGCCGATGGGCGCGTTCAAGGGCTGGGCCGTCGCCGGGTGCGAGCCCGACGAGATGGGGATCGGGCCGGTGTTCGCCGTGCCGAAGCTGCTCGAGCGCCACGGCCTCACCGTCGACGACATCGACCTGTGGGAGCTCAACGAGGCCTTCGCCAGCCAGTGCCTCTACAGCCGTGACCGCCTCGGGATCGACCCCGAGAAGTACAACGTCAACGGCGGCTCGATCGCCATCGGCCACCCCTTCGGCATGACCGGCAGCCGCTGCGCCGGCCACATCCTCCAGGAAGGCCAGCGCCGCAAGGCCCGCTGGGGTGTCGTCACGATGTGCATCGGTGGCGGCCAGGGCGCAGCCGGCCTGTTCGAGATCTACTCCTGATCCGTCCGGATCCACGCATCGGCCCGGCGGGTGTCCCCCGCCGGGCCGATGCGCGTCCGGACCCGATTCGCTCAGGCCGCGAGCACGAAGCTCGACCCGACGGCGTTGGTCTCGAAGGCGCCGGGCAGGGCGGCCGCCAGGCGGTGCTGCGCCTTCCACCCGGTGCAGTGGGCGGGCACGAGCAACTCGGGAGCCAACTGCGAGAACGCCTCCACGGTCGGGGTGATGATCGGCTCGAACGCCGGGCCCGACAGGTGGAACCCGCCGAGCAGGGCATGGAGGTGCTCGACCCCGGTGAGGCGCAGGGCGTGGCGGGCGATGTTCACCGCGCCGGCGTGACCGCAGCCGGTGATCACCACCAGGCCCCGGCCCCGGACGTGCACGACGAGCGCCTGGTCGTCGCGGATCCACGGGTCGGGTTCCCAGCCGTCGTGCCGCAGTGCTTCGTGGAAGGGGAAGCCCTGCTCGAACTCGGTGGTGCGATCGACTTCGCCGGTGACGAGCACGCACCCGTCGAGCAGCAGCGACGGCTCGCGCCGCTCGATCACCGTGAAGCCCTCGGCCTCGAGCGCGCGGCGCGACACGGTGGGCAGCAGCACCTCGGGCGCGCCCGGCACGGCGACACGCCGCTGGGTCCACACCAGCGGGTGCACGGTGAGGGGCAGGCCGCCGTGGCGCCGCCGGAGCCGGGCCAGCCCGGTGAACCCGCCGGCGTGGTCGAAATGACCGTGGGACCGCACGACGGCTTCGACGGCCCCGATGTCGACCCCGAGGCGCTCGGCGTTGCCCGCCATGCCCTCGGGCGACACGCCGGTGTCGAACAGCAGCGTGTGGGTGCGCTCACCCCGCCGGACGGTCACCAGGGCCGAGAAGCCGTGCTCGGCGACCATGCCGCCGAAGGTCTGCCCGCCGTGGAAATGCGGGTGGTCCACCCGGGGCAGGCGGCCCCCGCCGGCGCGCCGTACTCGGGGCCCGTCGGGGAGGATCCCGTCGTAGCTGTTGTCCATCAACGTCGTGATGACGACCTCGTCGACGGGTTCGAGCCGGATCGGGTCGGTCGCCGGCCCCTCGGCCGGCCGGGGCCGTGCAGCAGCGGCCTCGGCCGCATGGTCGTGGCCGCCGTGGACGTGGTCGTCGTGGCCGTCGCACATGCCGCAGCACCGTACCGGTCGGACCGGCACCGGACCCGCGCCGGCACGAGGGTCAGATCCGCAGCGGTGGGGGGCTGGCGAGCACGTACAGCGTGAGGCGCTGTGCGGGCTCGCCGTCCAGCGAGACGCTCAGGTCGTAGCGCCCCGGACCGGTGACGACGAGCGGCGACAGGTCGAGCGCCGCCGGGAACAGCACCTCGCCGACCACCTGCTCGACGAGATCACCGGGGTGCAGGTTGCCGTCGATCGCGCCGACGACGGTGGCCGTGTCGATCTCGGTGACCTTCACCGAGAACGAGTGGTCGCCGTCGAGGTCGAACGCCGGGAGCTCGAACACCAGCGCCAGATAGCAGTCGAGCCCGCTCGGGAACTCGCTGCGGTACAGCGTCGTGATCCCCCCGCTGACGATCGTCAGCAGCCCGTCGCGCACCTGCGCGAAATCGCACAGCACAGCCGCCTGGACGGACCCCACGACGGCTCAGCCGGCGAGCTCGTGGACCGACACGATGCCCGGCACCGCCCGGAGCGTCGCGAGCACGTCGGCCGGCACCTCGCTGGCGACGGCGATCACCATGAGCGCGCTGCCCGGAGCATGCGACCGCCCCACACCCATGTCGGCGATGTTGACCTGGGCCCGTCCCAGCTCGGTGCCGACGACACCGATCATGCCGGGCCGGTCGTCGTTGCGAACCACGAGCATGTGCGGCGCGGGAGGCAGGTCCATCGAGTGATCGTCGACCATCACCAGACGATGATCGCCGCGGCGGCCGTGCAACGTGCCGGCGATGGCATGGTCACCGCCCCGGATGGTCACCAGATTCACGTAGTCCGACGAGTGCGAGGTCTTCGTCTCGCGCACCTCGACACCTCGCTCGTCGGCCACCTGCGGGGCGTTGACGTAGGTGACCGGATCTGCGCTCTGCGCGCCGAACAAGCCCTTCTGCACCGCAAGCGTGAGGATCCGCGTGTCGTAGTCGGCGATGTCGCCTTCGTAGGTGATCTCGACGGTCTCGGGCAGCCCCTCGGCAAGACCGGCGAACAGCCGGCCGAGACGCTCGGCGAGCGGCAGGAAGGGCCGCACGGTCTCGGAGGCCTCGGCCGCTGCCACGTTCACGGCGAACGGGACGAAATCCCCGGCGAGTGCCAGCTGCACCATCTGGGCGATCGTGTCGCCCGCTTTGTCCTGTGCCTCCCGTGTGGAGGCGCCGAGATGCGGGGTGACCACCACGGCATCGAGGTCGAACAGCGGTGACGACGTGGTCGGTTCAGTGGCGAACACGTCGAGCGCGGCGCCGGCGATGCGGCCGTCGCGCACGAACTCGGCGAGCGCCTCCTCGTCGACGATGCCCCCGCGGGCCACGTTGATCACCCGCAGCTCCGGCTTCGCCTTGGACAACAGGTCGCGACCGATCAGACCGGTGGTGTCCTTGGTCTTGGGCAGGTGGACCGTCAGGAAGTCGGCCTCGGCGACGGCTTGGTCGAGCGACACCGGCTCCACCCCCATCTGGCGGGCCCGCTCGGCCGACACGTACGGGTCGTAGGCGATGAGCCGCATACCGAAGCCACGCGCCCGTTCGGCCACGAGCTTGCCGATGCGACCGAGCCCGATCACGGCGAGCGTCTTGTCGGCCAGTTCCACCCCTTCCCACTTGGAGCGTTCCCACCGTCCGGCCTTGAGCGCAGCATGGGCCTGGGGCACGTTGCGCGCCTGCGCGAGCAGCAGCGCCATGGTGTGCTCGGCCGCCGAGACGATGTTCGACTGCGGCGCGTTGACGACCATCACCCCCTGTCGGGTGGCGGCGTCGACGTCGACGTTGTCGAGCCCGATCCCGGCCCGGCCGACCACGACGAGGTCACGACCGGCCGCCAGGGCCTCGGCGTCGACCGTCGTCGCCGACCGGATGATCAGCGCCTGTGCTCCGGGCAGCGCCGCCAAGAACGCGTCCCGCGACGACCCGAGGGCGACGTCGACGTCGTGTCCGGCCGAGCGCAGCAGGTCGAGCCCACCCTCGGCGATCTCCTCGGTGACCAGGATTCGTGCCATCGCCCCAAGTCTGCCCGGAGCGGGGTCCGCTCGTGAAAGCATTCCCGAGCGACTCGGGGCTCAGCCGCCGGCGAGGGTGCGCACGAGCGCAAGCAGCGCCTCCACGCGCTGCACCTCCGAGGAGGTGAACCGAACTGCTGCGGGCCGCGACGCGAGCGCCACTCGCCGTGGTGCGCCGGGGTCATCCACGACCGCGAGCACCCAGCCCTCCTCGTCAGTCCCGAGCGACAGTGGGCCGGGCAGACGCTGCGCGAGGTGGATCACCGAGGTGCCCCGCTCCAGTGCCAGCCGGCCGGCCTCGAACGATTCCGCCTCGGACGGGCGACCCACCCACGCCGCCGAGGCGGAACTGATCTCGGCGACCACCCGGGACAGCTCGAGATCGCAGGTCGCCGCTCCGGCGTCGACGATCAGCCCGACCCAGCGCAGCGCCCGAACGATCGGGTCGTGATTGCGCTGGTCAGGCAACGCCGACAACAGCGAGCCGGCGCCC
>JBILVB010000253.1:0-3616 GCA_044370695.1 Acidimicrobiales bacterium
GAAACCAGATCCTGCAGTTCGCCGGCCAGCAGGAGGATCCGGCGCTCGCCGCCACCTCCCAGCAGCTCAACCTGATCACGACCGAGCTGCAGGAGGGGGTCATGAAGACCCGCATGCAGCCCATCGGGAGCGTCTGGTCGAAGTTCCCCCGAGTGGTGCGCGACCTCGCCGTGTCCTGCGGCAAGAAGGTCCGCATCGAGATGGAGGGCGAGGAGACCGAACTCGACCGCACCATCCTCGAAGCGATCAAGGACCCGCTCACCCACGTGGTGCGCAACTCGGTCGACCACGGTATCGAGGAACCGCAGCGGCGTCTCGACGCAGGCAAGCCGGCCGAGGGCACCCTGCGGCTGCGCGCGTACCACGACGGCGGCCAGGTGGTCATCGAGATCAGCGACGACGGCGGCGGCGTCAACTGCGACAAGGTTCGCCGCAAGGCGATCGACCGGGGGATCATCACCCAGCAGCAGGCCGCGAAGATGACCGAGCGCGAGGTGGCGCACCTCATCTTCGAGCCGGGGTTCTCCACGGCCGAGAAGGTGTCGAACATCTCCGGGCGCGGCGTGGGCATGGACGTCGTGAAGACCAACGTCGAGAAGATCGGCGGCTCGGTCGACGTCCAGAGCGTGCAGGGCCGGGGCATGACGCTCACCGTCAAGATCCCGCTCACGCTGGCGATCATCCCGGCGCTGATCGTGTCCGTGCACGGCCACCGGTATGCGATCCCGCAGGTCAACCTGGTGGAGCTCATTCGCGTGGAGCGCACCGAGACCAGCCGTGGGATCGAGTTCGTCGGCGACGCTCCGGTGTTCCGTCTGCGGGGCCGGCTGCTGCCGATCGTGTGGTTGTCGGAGATCCTCGGCCTGCCCGTCGAGCGCTCGACCTCGGCCCATAACGTCGTCGTGATCCAAGCCGACGACCGTCAGTTCGGCCTCGTGGTCGACCGGATCTCCGACACCGAGGAGATCGTGGTCAAGCCGCTCGGGCCGCACTTCAAGGGGATCGAGGCCTTCGCCGGCACGACGATCATGGGCGACGGCACCGTCGCACTGATCCTCGACGTGCTCGGCATCGCCCGCCAGGGCGCGCTGGTGTCCGAGGAACGGCACCGCCGCGGCGCCGAGCAGGAAGAAGCGCACGAGCGCCGCGAGCGCGAGTCGCAGACCGTGCTCGTGTGCATGGCCGCCGGCCAGCGGGTGGCGATCCCGCTCGCCCTGGTGTCCCGGCTCGAGGAGTTCCCGCGGAACATGATCGAGAAGGCCGCCGGCAAGGAGGTCGTGCAGTACCGGGGACGGTTGCTGCAGCTCGTGTCGCTGGCGTCGTTCCTCGGCCTGTACGCCGACCACGGGTACAGCGACGGGCACGAGCGGGCGCTGCAGGTGCTCGTCTACAACGAGAACGACCGCACCTTCGGCCTCGTCGTCGACGAGATCGTCGACGTGATGGACGCCGACTTCTCCGCCGTCGAGCACTCCGATCGCCCGGGCGTGCCGTTCTCGGCCGTGATCGGCCGGCGCGTGACCGACCTCGTCGACGTCGACACCCTGATCCGTTCCACCATCGACGGCCCGATGGCCGTGAGCTCGTTCTGAGGAGCACGCCGTGTCGACCGAGCAGATGTACGCCACCTTCTACGTCGAGGACATCTTCTTCGGCGTCAACGCGCTGATGGTCCAGGAGGTGTTGCGGTCCCAGCCGATGACGCCGGTGCCGTTGGCACCGCCCGAGGTCAGCGGCCTCATCAACCTGCGCGGCCAGATCGTGACCGCACTCGACATGCGCCGCCGTCTGCACCTGCCCGACCGCGACGCCTCCAAGCCGCCGACCAACGTCGTCGTCTACACCGACGACGGGCCGGTGAGCCTGCTCGTCGACGAGATCGGCGACGTCCTGGTGCTCAACGGCGACGACATGGAACCCCTCCCGGAAACCGTCGAGCGCGTGCAGCGTGATCTCGTCGTCGGCGTCCACAAGCTCGATCAGCACCTGATGCTGGTCATCGACCTCGACAAGACCGTCCGGCCGACCCCGGTCGGCTGACCCTGCCCCAAACCCCGGAAAGGACGCCCATGCACGCGCTGATCGTCGACGACTCCCGTTCCGCTCGCGCCGCGCTCAAGAAACTCCTCGGCGAGCACCAGTTCACGTGCCACGAGGCCTCGAACGGCAAGGAGGCACTCGAGCACCTCCAGAGCATCGACGAGCTGCCCGACCTGTGCCTCGTCGACTGGAACATGCCCGAGATGGACGGGCTCGAACTCGTCAAGGCGATCCGGTCGGTGCGCCGGCTCTCCGAGGTACCGATCATGATGGTCTCGGCCGAGTCCGCCCAGGCGAACGTGGCCCGCGCCCTGATGGTCGGTGCCGACGAGTACTGCATCAAGCCGCTGCACCGCGAGGCGCTCGTCGAGAAGCTGTCCCTCCTCGGGTTGTTGTCGGAGGCGGTGTGAGCGCGATCCGAGTGCTCGTCGTCGACGACTCGGTGGTGATCCGCCGGGTGCTGTCTGACGTGTTGAACAGCGATCCCGACTTCGAGGTCGTGGGCACTGCGGTCAACGGGCGGGCCTGCATCCAGCGGGTGCTGGAGCTCAGCCCCGACATCGTCACGCTCGACGTGGAGATGCCGGAGATGGACGGCATCGCCTGCCTGGCCGAACTCACCAAGATCCGGCCGACCATGCCGGTGATCATGTTCTCGACCATGACCTACCGGGGCGCGGCCGCAACACTCGACGCCCTGGCGCTCGGCGCGAAGGACTACGTCCTCAAGCCGATCAACCTCGGCTCGGCGGCCGCGGCGATCGAACAGGTGAAGGCCGAACTGCTCCCGCGGATCAAGGCGCTCGCCGGCCGGCGCATCTCGCCGCTCGTGCCGCCTCCGTCGAGCCCGGTCGCGCCGGCCGCTCCCGCCGGCCCGGCCCCGGCCGTCGAGCGGCGTGTCGAAGCGCCGTCCCGGCCGATGCCCCCCGGACGCGGGGCTCGTCCCGGCCGTGCGGTGCCCGGGGTGCCTGCTGCGGCGCCCCGGCGGGGGCGTGCCGCCGGCGGGCCGGTCGACATCGTCGCCATCGGGTCCTCCACCGGGGGCCCCAAGGCGCTCGAAGTGGTGCTCACGGCGATCGGTCCGGACTTCCCGGTGCCGGTGGTGCTGGTGCAGCACATGCCCCCGGTGTTCACCCAGATGTTGGCGCAGCGCTTGGACCAGAAGACGCGCTTCACGGTGGTGGAGGCGACCTCCGGGCTCGCCCTGCAGCCGGGCCACCTCTACGTCGCCCCCGGCGACAACCACATGGTCGTGGCGGGGGACGCGGCCCGGGGCTTCCGGGTCGAACTGAACAAAGCGGCGCCGGAGAACTCCTGCCGGCCCGCCGTCGACGTGCTGTTCCGGTCGGTCGCCGAGTGTTTCGGGGCCCGGACGTTGGCGGTCGTGCTCACCGGCATGGGTCAGGACGGCCTGCGGGGCGGCGAGAAGATCGCCGCTGCCGGGGGAGCGATCCTCGCCCAGGACGAAGCCTCGAGCGTGGTGTGGGGGATGCCCGGGTACGTCGTCAAGGCGGGTCTCGCCGACGAGGTGCTCGCGGTGGAAGACGTGGCGGGAGCCATCGAGATGAGAGTCCGC
>JBILVB010000016.1:0-40108 GCA_044370695.1 Acidimicrobiales bacterium
GCCACGGTCAGTTCGAGCCGGGCCAGGTTCGAGCCGATGCAGCGGTGGATGCCGAGGCCGAACGCGACGTGGCGGTTGTGGGCTCGGTCGATGCGGAACTCCTCGGGGGCCTCGAACGCAGCGGGGTCGTGGTTGGCCGCCGGGAAGGTGAGCAGCATCTGGTCGCCGGTGTGGACCGGGCAGCCGGCCACCTCGGTGTCGGCGATGACCTTGCGGGCCATGGTGACGGGGGCGTAGTAGCGCAGCACCTCCTCCATCGCGGTCTGCCACAGCAGGTCGTCGTCGGGGGCAGCGACGAGCCGGGCCACCTGGTCGGGGTGCTGGGCGAAGTGCCAAAGGCCCGAGCCGATGGCGCTCCAGGTGGTGTCGATGCCGGCGACGATCAGCAGCCGGATGTAGCCGAGCTTGAGCTCCCACGGCACCTCCTGGCCGTCGATCTCGGCGCGGGCGATCATCGTCAGCATGTCGTCGGCCGGGTTGACGAGGCGGTCCTTGAGGATCTCGTCGACATAGGCGCTCATCTCACGGATCACCTGCAGCCGCACCGCGTTGTCGCGTGGGGCGAGCTGGAAGTTGCGGTAGATCCAGTCCCGGAACAGGTCGGCGTCGGCCTCGGGCAGCCCGGTGAGGTGGCAGATGCCGTGGACCGGGATGTGCTGGGAGTACTGCTCGGCGGCGTCCGCGGTGCCGGCCCCGTCGAGCGCGGTGATGAGCCTGCGGCAGTACGTCCGCAGTTGCTCCTCCATCTGCGCGACCTTCTTCGGGTTGAACGACGGCAGCAGGAGCCGGCGGTGGCCGTGGTGGTCGGGCGGGTCGGAGGTGATCGGCGGGGCCGGGCTGCGGGGCGCGTCGGGACGGGAGACGTTGACCCAGATCGAGGAGAAGTGGTCCGTGTCGTGAGCGACGGCGGACACGGCGTCCATGGTGACGGGCATGAACGCCCGGCCGTACCGCTCGGTCGTGGCGACGGGGCACTGCTCGCGCACCGAGTTCCAGATGGCGATGGCGTTCTCGCCCCATTGGTCGTCGAGCCAGTCCCAGTCGCTCACCCAGTCGGTGACGGCTGGCATCTCCACGCGGTCGGCCCCGTAGGTCACGTCGGTCTCCTTCGCCGCTCGGCCGGGTTCGGTTCCCCGGCAGGGATGGTCACACGGCCCGCAGGGCAGTACAAGGGCCTCAGACCAGCACGGCGATCGCAGCCTCGACGGCACTGGTTCGGGTCACGGCCAGGAGTTGGTTGGACGTGCCGTCACGGAACACGTTGTCCCGAGCGTTGTAGGTCGGGTTGCGCAGGCTTGCCGAGTAGGCCCCGTCGGCCTGGTAGAGCGCGTCGACCGTGGCGTCGTCGAACGCGAACTGGCTCGTGAGCACCCGGGTCGCAAGGGATTCGTCGGTGAACACGGCGAAGTGGATGTGCGTGGCACGGCCCTGGTAGCGGCCGGGCAGGACCGTCGTGAACGTGACGTCGCCGTTCGCGTCGGCGACGCCGACCGCCCTGAAGTAGGAGCGATCGGCGAAGTTCCCGCCGTTCATGCCGCCGCTGTAGGCGGAGTAGTTGCCCGTCACGCTGCAGTGCCAGACGTAGACGGCTGCGCCGGCGTAGGCCGAGCGGTCGGCCTTCTTGCCGACCTTGACCTTCAGCACCAACGGCAGGCCGGCCTGCTTGTTGGTGCCGTCGAGATCGGTGGTCATGTCGGTGCGGAACACCGCCGGCTTGTTCAGCACGTTGGCCGATCCGCCGGCGCCGTTGCCGTTGGAGCCGTCGGCCGGGAACGGGCCGCCGGTCTCGGTGGGCGGCGTCAGCCAGTCGATCGCCGCCGCAGGCTTCGCGGTCGAGGGTGCGGCCGTCGAGGGCGCCGCGGTGGTGGTCGCCGCGGTCGTTGCGCCGGCGGCCGTGCTCGGCACCGGTGCGACGGTGGTGGCCGACGTCGTGCCCGCAGCAGACCCGCTCGCCGCGGTGGTGACGGGCTGACCGGCGGTCGTCGGTGATCCGGTGGCCGAGTCGTTGCCGCAGGCGGCGAGCAGCGCTGCGCCCAGGCCGCCCCCGATCAGGCCGAGCGCCCGGCGCCGGGTGAGCGGACGGAGTTCGATCACCGGGAGGAACAGGTGGTCGTGGTCCGCGTCGCCTTCGGTGCCGTCGTTCGTGCCGGGGGGCGGGGCGAGGTCGGTGGCGTGGTCCATCGAATGGCCTTTCGGGCGGGCCGGACGTCGTCGGGAGCCGGCGCAGGCGGGTCCGTCCATCGTGGCCTCGACCGGTAAGCGTGCTGCGTGCTCCCGGTTAAGGGCGGGTGAGGGTTCCGCCTGGCGGGGCCGTCGAGAAGGGGCCACTACGCTGCCGCACTCGCCGGAGGGAGCGACCATGGCCAAGCGGTTCGAGGGCACGATCGGGCGGACGTTCGCCGAGAGCAAGGCGTGGTGGCCGCCGCTGGAGCGGGCACCCGAGGGGGCGCCGAACATCGTGCTCGTGCTGCTCGACGACGTCGGCTACGCGCAGTTCGGCTGCTACGGCTCCGACATCGCCACGCCGACGTTCGACCGTCTTGCCGCCGAGGGCCTGCGGTTCAGCAACTACCACACGACGGCGCTGTGCTCGCCGACCCGGGCGTGCCTGATGACCGGTCGCAACCACCATGCGAGCGGTATGGCCCGGGTGGTCGAGCTGTCCTCGGGGTTCCCCGGCTACGACGCCACCATCCCGCCCGAGAACGGGTTCCTGCCCGAGATCCTCGTGCGCAACGGGTACGCCACGTTCGCGTTGGGCAAGTGGCACCTGGCCCCGGCCACGGAGCTCGCCGCCGGTGGGCCCCGCACCCGGTGGCCGCTGTCGAAGGGGTTCGAGCGGTTCTACGGGTTCCTGCCCGGCGAGACCGATCAGTACCACCCCGACCTCGTGCGGGACTCGTCGCAGGTGCGCCCGCCCCGCACCCCCGAGGAGGGCTACCACCTCACCGAGGACCTCGTCGACGAGGGCATCCGGTACCTGCACGACCTGCGGGCGTACTCGCCGGACAAGCCGTTCTTCCTGTATCTCGCGCCGGGCGCCTGCCACGCCCCGCATCAGGCGCCGCCGCAGTGGATCGACGCCTACCGGGGCCGGTTCGATCTCGGCTGGGACGCCTGGCGCGACCAGGTCTACGCCCGCCAGGTCGCGTCCGGCCTGCTGCCCGAGGGCACGACGCTGTCGGAGCGGCCGTCCTGGGTGCCGGCATGGGACACCTTGAGCGACGACGAGCGCCGCCTGTATGCCCGGATGATGGAGGTGTTCGCGGGCTTCCTCACCCACACCGACGCCCAGGTCGGCCGGTTGCTCGCCGCCATCGAGGCGTTGGGCGAGGCCGACGACACGCTGGTGATCGTGATGAGCGACAACGGCGCCTCGGCCGAGGGTGGCCCCCGGGGCTCGTACAACGAGCAGTACTTCTTCAACTTCGTGCCCGAACGGCTCGAGGAGAACCTGCGCCGCATCGACGACCTCGGCACCCCCCGGGCCAACAACCACTACCCGTGGGGATGGGCGTGGGCGGGGAACACGCCGCTCAAGCGGTTCAAGCGCGACGTGCACGAAGGCGGAGTGGCCGACCCGATGGTGGTGCGCTGGCCCGCCCGGCTCGGCCGCCCGGGCGCCACCCGCCGCCAGTACGTCCATGCCGTCGATCTGACCCCGACGATCCTCGACCTGCTCGGCATCGACGCGCCGGCCGAGATCAACGGGGTGCCGCAGGCGCCCCACGACGGGGTGTCGTTCGCCGATGCCCTCACCGACGCTGCCGCGCCGTGGCACCACACGACGCAGTACTACGAGATGATCGGCTCGCGGGCGCTCTACCACGACGGGTGGAAGGCGGTGACGTTCCACCCGCCGGCGGCCGTGGTCTACGACGGCAGCGACGCCGGCCGGCGCAGCTTCGACGACGACGTCTGGGAGCTGTACCACGTCGCCGAGGACTTCTCGGAGTGCCACGACCTCGCGGCCGAGCGGCCCGACAAACTGGCCGAACTGCAGGCGCTGTGGTGGTCGGAGGCGGAACGCAACCAGGTGCTGCCGCTCAACAACCAGCCCGGCCGCTACGGCGACCGGCGCTTCGTGCAGGACCGCTACGTGTACCGGCCCGGGATCTCCTCGATCCCGGAATCGTTGGCGCCCAACCTGCGCAACCGGGCGTGGCAGATCGCCGCGGCGCTCACGGTGCCGGCCGACGGCCCGTGCGAGGGGATCCTCGTCGCCCATGGCGGGCACTCGGGCGGGTACGCGCTCTACCTGAAGGACCGTCGCCTGCACTACGTGAACAACGTGCTCGGCGCGTCGATCACGACGGTGTCGGCCGAGGTGACCCTGCCGGCCGGCGAGGTGCTGGTGCGGGCCACGTTCACCCCGACCGGCCGGTTCAAGGGCGACGTCGAGCTCTGGTACGGCGACGTGCCCGTCGGGCGGGGTCACCTCGCGTTCACGACGCCGCTCACCTACGGCTCGGAGCCCTTCGCCGTCGGCTACCAGCGCATGACGCCGATCTGCCACGACCTCCACGGCGCGGCGGAGCTCACCCCGGGGGTGTGCGAGCGGGTGATGATCGAGGCGGTCGGCGAGGCCTACCGCAACCCGGAGGCCGAAGCCCGCGCCGCCCTGGCCCAGCAGTAGCGATCGGCCGGCCCGGCCGGGCTACAGCACGACGACGGAGCGCAGCACCTCGCCGCGCTCCATCTTGTGGAACGCCTCCTCGACCCCGTCGAGCGGGATCGTCTCGGAGACGAACTGGTCGAGATCGAGCCGGCCCTGCAGGTACAACTCGACCAACAGGGGGAAGTCCCGGCTGGGCAGGCAGTCGCCGTACCAGGAGGGCTTGAGCGCACCGCCGCGGCCGAAGAACTCGATCATCGGCAGGTCGGGGAAGCGCATCTCGGGCGTGGGGACGCCGACCTGCACGACGGTGCCGGCGAGGTCACGGGCGAAGAAGCACTGCTCGAGCACCTTGGGGTTGCCCACCGCTTCGACGCAGACGTCGGCGCCGAAGCCGCCGGTGGCGGCCTTCACGGCCTCGACGGCGTCCTCGCGGGAGGCGTTGACGGTGTGGGTCGCCCCGGCCCGGCGGGCCCAGTCGAGCTTGCGGTCGTCGAGGTCGACGGCGACGATCGTCGTGGCGCCGGCCAGGCGGGCGCCCATGACGGCGGCATCGCCGACCCCGCCACAGCCGAACACGGCGACGGTGTCGCCTCGCTGCACGTTGCCGGTCAGCATGGCGGCGCCGAGGCCGGCCATGACACCGCAGCCGAGCAGGCCGGCGGTCGCGGCCGGCGCGGCCGGATTCACCGGGGTGCACTGTCCGGCGGCCACCAGGGTCTTCTCGGCGAAGGCGCCGATGCCGAGCGCCGGGGACAGCGGCGTGCCATCGGCGAGGGTCATCTTCTGCGTGGCATTGAACGTGGCGAAGCAGTACTGCGGCCTGCCCTTGCGGCACGACCGGCAGGTACCACACACGGCCCGCCAGTTGAGGACGACGAAGTCACCGGGTGCGACGTTGCGCACGTCGGGGCCGACGGCCTCCACGATGCCGGCTGCCTCGTGGCCGAGCAGGAACGGGAAGTCCTGCGAGATGCCGCCCTCGCGGTAGTGCAGGTCGGTGTGGCAGACCCCGCAGGCCTGCACCCGCACCAACGCCTCACCGGGACCGGGGTCGGGCACCCGGATCGTGGTGAGCGTGACGGGCTGCTTCTCGCCGAGTGCGACCACGGCGCGGACCTCGTGCGGCATGGTCACTCCTCGATGACGACGGCGAACTCCGGGCAGTTGGCCGCGGCCAACCGAGCCTTGTCCTCGAGCCCGGGGGGCACGACGCCGTCGCCCTTGGCCGACGCATTGCCGTAGTCGTCGACATCGAACAGTTCGGGCGCCAGGGCATAGCAGCGGTTGTGCCCCTGGCACTTGTCGGGGTCGACCCACACCTTCACGTCGGTACCTCCTCGGTGGATGGGCCGACCGTAGCGTGGGGTCGTGGAGGGATCTACGGCCCCGACCGACAAGGCGGCCTGGCGCCGCTGGGCCCGTTCCCGCCGCTCCGGGGTGGTCGTCGACGGCGGTGCCGTCGTCGGGCACCTCGACACGCTGCTGGCCGGCCCGCGGCCGCCCGGTTGGGTGGTGACGTACTGGCCGATGGCCCACGAGATCGACCTCCGGCCGCTGCGGGCCGGCCCGCAGGCGCTGACCCGCACGCCCGCTGCCGGTCACGACCTGACGCTCCATCCCGCCGAGGCGCCGCTCGAGGAGCACCGGTGGGGCTTCCGCCAGCCCGTGGCCGATGCCGTGGTGATCGAACCCGGCGAGGTGGGCGTAGTGCTCGTTCCCGGTCTGGTGTTCGACCGCCACGGGGCCCGGCTCGGGCACGGCGCCGGCTACTACGACCGACTGCTCGCCCGCCTGCGTCCGGAGGTGTGGCGGATCGGCGTGGTGCCGGAGGCGCTGGTGGTCGACCGGTTGCCGGCCGAGGCGCACGACATCCCGATGACCCACCTCGTGACCGAGGCCGGGGTGATCGTCTGCCGGTCGTGACGAGAGAGCGAAGGGTCAGCCCTTGACGAACACTGTTGATAGAGACACTATTTTCATCACAGTAATCTGAACACAGTTCAGGAGGGTTCTCCGATGGAGCAGTTCCCCCCCGGCGGTTCGGTCGGGTTCTCGTTGCGGTGACGGTCACGAGCGTGATCGCGGTGGCGGGCGCTCCCGGCGTGGCGCATGCGTCGAGCGATCGGGTGACCGCCCGGGAAGCGACCGCCGCGCTGGCCACGGTTGGTGATCTGCTCACCGACACCACCGACACCTCGACGAGCACCGCCACCGACGCCGTGGTCACCGACACGGTCGCGATTCCCCGCCGCGCCGCCGACGGCGTCGAGTTCAACGGGTTGACGATCGGCCTGCCGGGCGCCGCCGACGACGCCCCCTGCGGTGAAACTCGCGTTCCCGGTGGTCGCGGACCCCAAGATCTCCTGGGGATGGCGGTCGACGACCGTGTTCTTCAACAGGAGCGAGACGAATGATCTCGCATTCGGTGGGGCTAGTGCGAGTGCGCTCATGGGTGCCGCCTTTGGCGGATGGGGAGGATTGCCTGCAGCGTCTGTGGCTGCCTACGCGTCGTGGGCGGCGGGCCGCAACGCCTGCCTCAGGGTAGAAATCCTCCACTATCAGCTGTGGATGCCCTACCGACTCTCGCACTACTCCGGCGGCCACTGCAGGTAGGCGGTCGAATGTGGTTCTTTCTCGGGTTTGCGCTCAACTCGGCTATTGCGGCGGTGTGGCTGCTTCCGCTGCAAAGCAGGAAGATGAAGGCGCTGATCTCCCTGTCCCTTGCCAGCTTCGCATTCCTGTTCGTCCTACTGCTCCCGTACGACGGGGTTTCGGGGCCAAAGGGCCAACTCACCGCAGGAGCCGTCTCCGCAGCTCCCCTTGGCATCGCCGTGGGAGCGATTGTGCGGCGCAAATGGCGGACCTCATGAACCAAGTAGTTCCCGTGACCGGGTGCCTGCACCCCGGGGAGGCCTCGTGGGATTCCACCGCCATGGTCTGGTGGCTCATGGGTGACGCCGGCGCAGCCTCTGCTGGACACGGACCGGGTCACCTGCCGGCCGTGGCGCCCCGGTAGCGTCGCCGGCATGGCCGGTGTCCATGCCCACCACCTCGGCTTCGGCACGGCGGACCTGCCGAGTCCGGGCCCGACGTTCGCGTTCCTGTCCGGTGATCCCGACCGGGCCGAGGCGATCGCCCTCGCGCACTTCCACGAGCCCTGGCCGTTGTCGCGCAACCGTGGGCTCGTCAGCTATCTCGGCACGCTCGAAGGGGCGCCGGTGCTGTCGTGCACGTCCGGCATGGGTGGGCCGTCGACCTCGATCGTGGTGAACGAGTTGGCGCAGTTGGGGATCCGCACGATCGTGCGGGTCGGCACCACCGGCTCGATCCAGGCCCACGTGCCGCCCGGCACGGTCATCGTCAGCCAGGCCGCACTGTGCCGTCAGGGCGCCGCGCGCGACCTCGCCCCGGCCGAGTTCCCGGCCGCGGCCGACCCGTTCCTCACCGTCACCCTGGCCGAGGCGGCGGCCGCGCTCGGGGTGCCATACGCCGTCGGGGTGACGGCGTCGGTCGACACCTTCTTCGAGGGTCAGGAGCGCACGGCCACCTCGTTCAACGCGAACCTCCTGCGCCGCAACGTCGGGATGACCGAGGAGTACCGGAACCTCCGGATCCTGAACTTCGAGATGGAGACCGGACTGCTGTTCACCCAGGGCCTGGTCTACGGCCTGGCCACGGGCGCCGCACTGGCCGTGATCGCGCAGCGGACCGAGAGCGAACGCATCGTCCCCGCCCACGAGGCCGACGCCGCGGTCGACGCCGCGATCAGCGTTGCGGTGGAGGGAGCCCGGCGCTGGCTGCGCCGCTGAGCGGCGCCGCTCAGCAGCGCTTCAGCGAGCGAACAGCGCTGCGGGTGCCGACGCGCCGGCGGTGACGGCCACCTCGAGGCCGACGGCCTCGGGGAGGAACCGGGTGCGCCACACCTCGGCCACGAGCGCCTTGGTCGCAGGCGCGCCGGGGACCGCCGCCATGCGCTGCAGGACCCAGTCGCCGAGCACGAGCCCGAACTGGCGCAGGAACGGCGTGGCCCCGGCGAGTGCGTCGGTGACCCGCCCGCCGGCGAGCGCACCGCCGAGCCAGTCGGCCGAGCGCCGCAGTGCGCCGAGTGCGTCGGTGGCGCCGGCGTCGGCCTCCACCCGTTCGAGCAGCGACCGCACGACGGCGCCGCCGCCGAGGCCGAGCTTGCGGGTGACGAGATCGATGGCCTGGATGCCGTTGGTGCCCTCGTAGATCGGGGCGATCCGGCTGTCGCGCCAGTGCTGGGCGGCGCCGGTCTCCTCGACGTACCCCATGCCGCCGTGGACCTGGATGCCGAGCGAGGTGAGTTCGACACCGAGGTCGGTGGAGAACGCCTTGACGATCGGGGTGAGCAGCGCCAGCAGGTCGGCCGCGGCGGCCCGCTCGGCCGGATCGGGATGGTGGGCGGCCCGGTCGACGCAGGAGGCGTCCAGGTAGAGCAGGCCGCGCAGCGCCTCGACCCCGGCCCGCATGCGGGCCAGCAGCAACTGCACGTCGGGGTGGTCGACGATGGGGGACGGCTCGTGCCCGGACGCCCCGGGGGCCTTGCCCTGCCGGCGCTCGTGGGCGTAGTCGAGCGCCTGCTGGTAGGCCCGCTCGGTGATGGCGAGCCCTTCGAGGCCGACGGAGAGCCGGGCGTTGTTCATCATCGTGAACATCGACCGCATGCCGGTGTTCTCCTCGCCGATCAGGTAGCCGACGGCGTCGTCGAACTCCATCACGCAGGTGGGCGAGGCGTGGATGCCGAGCTTGTGCTCGACCTTCAGGCACTGCAGACGGTTGCGCTCGCCGAGCGAGCCGTCCGGGTGCACGAGGAACTTGGGGACGATGAACACCGAGATGCCCTTGGTGCCCGCCGGTGCGCCCGGGGTGCGGGCGAGCACGAGGTGCACGATGTTCTCGGTGAGGTCATGCTCGCCGTAGGTGATGTAGATCTTCGTGCCCGAGATCCGGTAGGTGCCGTCGCCGGCGGGCACGGCCTTGGTGCGCAGGGCGCCCACGTCGCTGCCCGCATCGGGCTCGGTCAGGTTCATCGTGCCGGACCACTCGCCGGTGACGAGCTTGGGCAGGTACGTCTCGCGCTGGACCTCGTCGGCATGGTGCAGCAGGAGGTCGATGGCGCCTTGCGTGAGCAGCGGGCACAGCGAGAACCCCATGTTGGCGGCGGAGATCAACTCCTGGACGGCGATCGTGAGGACCCACGGGAAGCCGCCGCCGCCGATGGCGGTGGGGAAGCTGACCCCGCCCCAGCCGGCCTTCACGTACTGGTCGTAGGCGTGGCGGAACCCGTCGGGCGTGGTGACCGTGCCGTCGGGATGGCGCCGGCTGCCCTGCACGTCGCCCACGACGTTGAGCGGGGCGATCACCTCGGCCACGAACCGGCCGGCCTCTTCCAGCAGGCCGATCGCAGTGGCCAGGTCGGCCTGCTCGAGCCCGGGGAAGGTCGCGATCTCCGGCAGGCCGGCGATGTGCTCGAGCACGAAGGCGATGTCGTCGGTCGGCGGTCGGAACCCGGATGGCATGGCCCCCCAGCGTACCGACGCCCCGTGATCGCCCGGTCACGGGGCTTGCGCCACATCGGCCGCCGGATCACCCGGCAGCGGCGACTGCTGCTGCCGAGGTGCCCGCTGGTTGGTGCGCGGCGCGGCTGGGCAGGAACGCGAGTGCTGCGACGGCACCGCCGGCGGCCGCGATGGCCGCCACCCGAGAGCCGGCGGCCATCCCGTCGAGGAATGCCGATCGAGCGGCATCGACGAGCACGGGTCGAGCCGCCTCGGGAGCCTGGGCGGCGACGGCCATGGCCGCAGCCATCGAGTCCTGCGCAGCAGCCACCGCCGGCTCCGGGACCGGGGCGCCGGCGAGGCGGTCGACGAGCTTGGGTCCGAACACCGAACTGAACACCGAGCCGACGACGGCCACGCCGAGTGTGCCGCCGAGTTCCCGGGTGGTGTCGTTGACGGCGGACCCCACGCCGGCCTTCTCCCTGGGCAGGCTGCCCATGATCGCCTCGGTCGACGGTGCCGTCGTGAGCGTCAGCCCGGCGGCGATGAGCACCATCGACACGACGACGGTCCCCCAGTAGGCGCTGGTGGCGTCGATCGTCGAAGCGACCAGGAATCCGGTCGCCATCGAGGTGAGCCCGGCCGTGACGACTGCCTTCGTGCCGATGCGCAGGGCGAGACGGGCGGCCAGCGGCGCCGTGATCCCGGCGGCGAATGCGAAGGGAAGGGTGTGCACTCCGGCCGACAGCGTCGAGTAGCCCCGGACGAACTGGAAGTACTGCGTGATCAGGAAGATGAAGCCGAACAGCGCGAAGAACGCGATCGCGACGGCGACGGCCGCGGCCGAGAACCGAGGGTTGGCGAAGACCCGCACGTCGAGCATCGGGTCGGGTCGGCGTCGCTCCCACCATACGAAGGCAGCCAGCAACGCCGCCGACAGGACGAAGCCGCCGATCGTCGTGGGCGAACCCCACCCCCAGTTGGGGGCTTCGATCACCGTGGTCACCAACAACACGACCGCAGCGACGGAGACGACGAGCCCCGCCGGGTCGAGGCGGCCGGCATGCGGGTCGCGCGACGTCGGCAGCAGGCGTTGGCCGAGGACGAGGGCGACGGCCACGATGGGCAGGTTGACCAGGAAGACCGAGCCCCACCAGAAGTGCTCGAGCAGCCAGCCGCCGCTCACCGGCCCGAGCGCGACCGCGAGGCCGGACACGGCCGACCAGACCCCGATCGCCTTGGCTCGTTCGACCGGATCGGTGAAGACGTTGGTGAGAATGGCGAGCGTGGCCGGGAACACCAGCGCAGCGCCGACGCCCATGGCGGCTCGCGCGGCGATCAGCTGCCCGGCGGTGCCGGCGACGGCCGCGATGGCCGAGGTGCCGGCGAACAGCACGAGGCCGATCTGCAAGGTGCCCTTGCGACCGAGTCGATCGCCGAGATTGCCGGCGGCCAACAGCAGCCCGGCGAACACGAGGCTGTACGCGTCGACGATCCATTGCAGTTCGCTGGTGGACGCACCGAGCTCGCGCGACAGCGTGGGGAGCGCGACGTTGACGATCGTGTTGTCGATCACGACGAGGAAGAGGCTGAGGCACAGCACGGGCAGGATCAGCCAGCGCTTCGGATGGGAACCGACAGCAGACGGCACGACACTCCTTCGGTGTAGATCAATGTTCTCCAACTATGGAACGATGTTCTACGGGATGTCGACGTGACAGAGGTCAATGCGCGGCACCGAACGCCGAGCCTCGCGGTGGAGGCGGCACTCGTCGACGCGGCCGAGCGCCTGTTGCTCGCCGACGGGCCCACCGCGCTGTCGGTGCGGCGGATCGCTCAGGAGGCGGGAGTGGCGCCCATGGGCGTGTACAACCGCTTCGGGGGCAAACACGGCGTGATCGACGAGCTGTTCTCCCGCGGGTTCGTCGAGCTCCGGACGTTGTTCGAGGCGGTCGACGGTGCTGACGCGCACACAGCGCTGGTGGAGTCGACCCGCCGGTACCGGCAGTTCGCGCTCGACTACCCGGCCCGCTTCGCCGTGATGTTCGACCGGGTCGTTCCCGAGTACGTCCCGTCGGCCCCCGCCCTGCTCGAGGCGCGCGCCGCGTTCGACAGCCTCGTCGCCCTGGTCCGGCGCGGTATCGACACCGGCGTGCTGGCACCCGGAGAGCCGGTCGAGTTCGCCCAACAGATCTGGAGCGCCTGCCACGGCGCCGTGTCGCTCGAGCTGCGCGGCATCGGGTTCTGGGCCGACTCGGAAGCCGGCCACCGAGCCCTCACCGAAACGGTGCTGCGCGGCCTGTCGCCCCGAGCCGTCGCCGGGCGCGCTACCGGGCGGGCCCCGACGCCGGCTGCGGACGCGACGCGGCCGCCCGCCAGAAGGCGCGGTAACTCGGGTAGGTGAGGGCCTCGGTGACCCAACCGGAGGCCACCAGCTCGTCGTGGAGGCGGGGCAGGTTGCGCCACGGCACGCCCATGTCGGCGTGGTGGGCCAGGTGCCAACCGGTGTGGTACGGGACCATCAGGAACCGGGCGACGAGCGACTGGCGTACGACGTGCGTGGTGCGCCGGCGGTCCTCGGACCGCTCCATGCCGGCGTGTTCGGCCAGTGAACGCAGCCGGTTCGACACCTTCCACAACGACCCCCACGCCGCCACCCACACGACGTAGGCGAGCGGCCGCAGCGTGATCAGCGAGGCGCCGAGCAAGACGACGTGAACCGCCAGGATCTGCCAGGCCTCGCGGGAGCGCCGGCGAGCGGCGGCGAGCAGACCCTTCCAGTTCTTCCACGCCGACACGAACAGCAGGTCGCGGGTGAGCTTGCGGCGCAACGAGGCGCTGGTGATCGGATAGCCGCGGTAGAGGGCGAGATCGGGTTCGTCGGGCCCGAGCTCGTCGCGGTGGTGGGCGAAGTGTGCCCGCCGGTAGGCCGTGAACGCCTGGAACGTGGGGTAGGCGAGGACGAACCGGCCGACGAAATCGTTGGCCCGCTGGTTCGCGAACAGCAACCGGTGCGCGGCCTCGTGGCCGAGGATGTTGAGCTGGCAGTGGCCACGGCCCATCTGGACGAACGCCAGCAGGTAGGCCCACCACGTGTGCAGCCAGGCCGCAGCCGCCACGGCGCCGAAGGTCTGCGCGATAGCCGAAACGACCACGACCACGTTGCGGGCGTTGGGGATCCGGCGCAGCTCGTCGCGCAGCGGCCGCGTCGGCATACCGCGCGCCGTGAGCCGTTCGGTCGGCAGCACCTCGGGGAGGGCGTCGAGCGGCGGCACCAGCGTGGCGGCCATGGTCTGCATGCTACGGCCGTCCGTCCGCGGGGCCCAGGGAATGCCCAGGTGGCGTTCGTACCCTGCCGGACATGACCCACGGACATGCGCATCCGCACCCCGGCGGAGACGATCACGTCCATCCGCACGTGCCGGTCGATCGACGGACGGTGCTGCGCTCCGGGGCGGCCGCCCTCGGCGCTCTGCTGCTGTGGGGTTGCGACTCGGGCTCGGGACCGGCGGTGTCGCCGTCGACCGGCGGGTCGTCGACCTCGGCCGGTGGGTCGTCGACGTCGACGGCGAGCAGCACGGCTGCCGCGCCGGCGGGCACGCTGGCTGGATTCGAGGCGTTCGCCGCCACGGTGAAGGCGTTCCGGCAGGGCGACACCTGGCTGGTCGAGAGCACGGGCATGCCGGCACATGCGCTCATGATCGGGATCCGCAGCTGGCAGCAGCAGGTTCCGGTGCCCCAGCCCTACACCGGGGCGAACGCCTGGCGGATCCCTGCCGTGCCCCGCCTGGCGGACAAACCGGTCTCGGCCCGGACCGGCCTCTACCGGGGTGCCATTGCGTTGGCAGTCAACGGGGTGCCGATCTTCAACGCGCTCAACAACCGGGGCGACGACGCCTTCCTCGCCGGGGAACTCGACGATTTCGGGGGCCATGCGGGCCGGGCCGACGACTACCACTACCACCTGGCTCCGTTGCATCTGCAGGCCCTCGTCGGAGCCGGGCGCCCGATCGCCTACGCCCTCGACGGGTTCCCGATCTACGGCACGGCCGAGCCCGACGGCAGCGCCGTCGGACCCCTCGACGAACTCAACGGGCACGTCGGAGCCGACGGCGGTTACCACTACCACGGCACCACGACCTACCCGTACCTCAACGGCGGGCTGCGCGGCGTGGTGACCGTGGCCGGCGACCAGGTGGAGCCGCAGCCGACGACCACGCCGTTCCGTCCTGCCGGCGAACCGTTGCGGGGGGCCACGATCACCGGGTTCGACTCGGCCGGCTCGGGCCGGTACCGCCTCGACTACACGGTCGGGGGGGCCACCCTGCGGGTCGACTACGTGGTCGCCGCTACCGAGGCGCGGTTCACCTTCACCGACGCCAGCGGTGCGACCCGGACCGAGACGTACCAGCGACGTTGAACCGGCGAGGTCAGCGGGGCTCCATGACGTAACGGTCGGCCACCTCACCGTTGCGGCGGTTGGCGTTCTCCTCGGCCGGTCGCCAGGCCCGGACGTACTCCGCCACGGCCTGGTTCGGACCGATGGTCAACCGGAGGTGACCGGAGCTACCCAGCACCGTGCCCGAGCGGTAGCCGTACTCCTCGGCGAGTCGGGTGTTGTCCGGACGAGAGGCGCTCGGTTGCGGCAGTTCGTGGTACACGATGCCGTCGAGCAATTGGCGGACGTAGACGTGGTCGTGCCCGTGGTAGACGCCGGTGACCCCGGCCCGTACCAGGAGTTGGTGGATCGGCGCTTCCCAGCCGGGCCGGTTGGCTGCGAAACCGTCGGTGCCGTCGGCGTTCCGCCCGCCCCATTCGAACCCGGCGGCGACCTCCACTCCACCGCGGGCCTCGGCAGCCCCGCCGACGAGGTGGTGCACGAAGACGAACCGGTAGCGGGGGCCCGGCCCAGCGAGCGTGGCCCGGAGCCACTCGTATTGCTCGCGTCCCAGCGTCCAGTTCCAGTTGTCGACGGTGGACCCGTTGCGAGGCTTGCGCGTCGTGTACCAGAACGGGTCGAGGACGATGAACTGCGCGTCGCCCCAGGTCCAGGCGTACCAGGCGTCGCGTGCGGTACCCATCGTCGGGTCGATGGCGGTGGCCCCCGGTAGAAGGCGCCCGGAACCGGGACCGCGTACGACGCCTGCCGGGCCAGCGTCGACCACCGGGGCAGTTGCGGGGTCCTGCCCGTGCCGTTCAGCCAGCCGAGCTCGCCCTCGTGGTTGCCGTTGACGAGCAGCACCGGTGCGTCGGCGCCGACCGTCGACAGTGGGCCGCGGACCCCGGCGATCGAGTCGGTGACCGCGGCGACGTCGGCGGCTCCGAGCTTCTCGGTCATGAACAGGTCGCCGAGATCGATCACGAAGTCCGGCCGGTCAGCGCGGAGGTTGCGCAGGGTGATGTCCCAGACCGCAGGCGAGGTGTTGGGGTCGCCGTGGTGGGCGTCGGCCTCGATGCCGACGACGAACGTCGACCCGGCGCGGCGCTGCGTGTGGAACCGGTGCTCGGCCCCTGCCGCCCCGTCGACGAGCAGCTGGTAGGTGTACGCCGTGTCGGGTGCCAGGCCGGTCACCTCGACGGTGCGGGGCGGTCCGGGCGTCACGGCCACCGGCGAGGAGTTGGACCAGGCGCCGGTCGATCGCCACCGCACGGCGATCCGGGCCGGATCGGTCACCGACACGCTGACGGCGATCGTGGTGTCGGTCGGACGCCCGAGCACGACGGCGACTCCGTCCGGATCGGCTCCCGCCGTTGCCGCCGACCCGGTCGTGCTCGACGCGGCCGGTGATCCCGGGGTGCAGGCGGCGCCCGCACCGCTGGCGAGGAGCGCGGCGAGGACCAGCGTCCACCCGTTCACCGGCGCGCCGCCACCGTGTACGCGTGGGCGATCTCGTCCTCGCGGCCGGGGTCGGTGCGCACGTACTCGACGAGGGCCTGACGGGCGTCGACACTGACGCGCACGAACCCCGTGTTGGGCAACGTGATCCCGCTGCGGTAGGCGGCCTTGTTCTCGATGGTCGTCCGGCTCGGGCTGCCCGGCTGGGGCAGGGTCTGGTACACGACCCCGTCGAGTTCCTGGTGGGCGAAGAGATGGTCGTGGCCCTGGAAGAACACGCTCACGTGGGCGTCGGCCATCACTTGGTGGATCGGCTTGCCCCACCCCGGTCGCTTGGTGGCGAAGGCGGCGGTGTCGCCCCACTCGTAGGTCCGGGCCAACTCGACCCCGCCTCGGCCCGTTCCGTTGACGTGGTGGGCGAACACGAAGACGTGTGCGGCGGTCGAGGACTCGAGCGTCGAGCGGAACCATCGGTACTGGGTTTCGCCGAGGGTGATGCCCCACAGGTCTCGTGCGGCCTTCTTGCGCGATTCGCCACCTGCGTCGGTGGCGGCGTCGTAGGTGTTGTCGACGGCGATCGCCGAGTGCCAATACGGGTCGATCACGACGAACAGCGCGTCGCCCCACGTGAAGGCGTAGTAATCGCGGAGCAGGCCGATGTGGGGGATCGGCGCGGCGTCGCCGGTGTAATACCCGTCCGGTGCCGGCTGGGAGAAGTACCGGTTCCGGGCGTTCTGGCCCCACACCGCGACGTTGTCGGGGGAGCCGTCGAGGTTCACCGCTGCGGCCTGCTCGTGGTTGCCGTTGACCAGGTAGACCGGTGCGCCGACCAGGCCCAGCCACCGGCGCTGGCGGAGATAGAGGGACGCGACGATGTCGGCGTCGACGGTCTTGAGGGTGTCGACGCTGAAGTCGTCCCCGATGGCCACGTAGAAGTCCAGATCGCTCGCTGCGGCTCGTCGCAGCGTGTGCTCGTAGTCGGCGGCGGTGAACTGTCGGCCCGCTCGCTCGGGGTGCGAGTCGCCCTGCGCGGCGAAGCGGAACGGCTGGCCCGGTCGCCGGGGGGTGGTGACTCGTTGTTCCGGGCCGACCACGTCGCCGTGGCGCAGCCGCACGGCGTAGGTGGTGCCCGGCGCCAGGCCGTCGAGCACCGTCTCGAGCGGTACGCCTGGGCTGCTGCGCCCGGCGGCCGTCCGGGTGATGGTCCCGCCGACTGGTCCGTAGTCGATGCTGACGTCGACCGGGCCGGTCGTGACCACGTTCGCGACCACCGAGGTGGGGGTGGGGCGGGCCAGCAGCATCGGGGCCAGGAGCGCCTGGTCCGCCGGAACCGGGCCGCCGTCGGCGGTCGTGCCGGCGCCCTGCTTGCCGCCGCCCTTGGCGCCACCCTTGGCGCCCGTGCCGGCGGTCCCCGGCGCCGAGGTCGCGGGGGCTGCGGTTGCCGTGGGCGAGGTCGTCGCCGCGGTCGTCGTCGCCCCGGCCTCCGTTGCCGACCCGTCCTGGCAGGCCACGAGGCCGGCCAGGGCGAGCACGCCGCCGGCCCGCAGCACGTCTCGGCGGTTCCAGGTTCGATCGTCCGACGTGGTCATGTCCGCCTCCGGGTCGGCGAACGGTACGCGTGAGTTGTTGGCGAAGTGTGAGCGCCGTGGTGGTGCCGGGTGTCTCCGCCGGGCGCCAGACTGCGACCATGACGACGCTCGATCGTGACGCCCTGCGGGCCCGCTACCGCGCCGAGCGGGACAAGCGCCTGCGTCCCGACGGCAACGAGCAGTACCTGCAGCCGACCGGGCGCTTCTCCCACCTTCTCGACGACTCCTACACGCGTCGAGTCGAGCGGGCGCCGGTCGACGACACCGTCGATGTGGCCTTCGTCGGAGGCGGCTTCGCCGGGCTCGTCACCTGCGCCCGGCTCCGCCAGGCGGGTGTCGCCCGGGTGCGGCTCGTCGAAGGCGGCGGTGACGTCGGCGGAGCCTGGTACTGGAACCGCTATCCCGGCGCCATGTGCGACACCGCAGCCATGATCTATCTCCCGTTGCTCGAGGAGACCGGCACGGTGCCGAGCGCGAAGTACGTGCCGGCCCCCGAGATCCAGGCCCATGCCCGCCGGATCGCCACCACCTTCGGGCTGTACGACGACGCGTTGTTCTCGACCCAGGTCACCGAACTGTTCTGGGACGCCACGACGGCGCACTGGGTGGTGCACACCGACCGGGGCGATGCGTTCCGGGCCCGGTTCGTCGCCCTTGGCACCGGCCCGCTGCACCGCCCCAAGCTGCCGGCGGTCTCGGGCATCGAGGACTTCGCCGGCCACATGTTCCACACCAGCCGGTGGGACTACGGGTACACCGGCGGCGATCCGGCGGGCGCACCGATGACCGGCCTGGCCGGCAAGCGGGTCGGCATCATCGGCACCGGCGCCACCGCAGTGCAGTGCATCCCGCATCTCGGGCGCGATGCGGGTGAGCTGTTCGTGTTCCAGCGCACCCCGTCGTCGATCGACGCCCGCAACAACCACCCGATCGACCCCGAATGGTTCGCCTCCCTCGAACCGGGCTGGCAGCAGCGGTGGTTACGGAACTTCACCGTCCTGCAGACCGGCGGGTTCGCCGACGAGGACCTGGTGATGGACGGCTGGACCGACATCTCCCAGCGGATCCGCGACCGGGTGATCGCCAACGGCGGCGAGCTGACCCCGGAGGGCATGCGCAAGGCCTACGAGGATTCCGACGACGAGAAGATGACCGAGATCCGGGCCCGGGTCGACACCCTGGTCGCCGATCCGGCGACGGCGGAGGGGCTCAAGCCCTGGTACCGGCAGCTGTGCAAGCGCCCGTGCTTCCACGACGAGTATCTGCAGACCTTCAACCGCCCCAACGTCCACCTCGTCGACACCGACGGCCAGGGTGTGCGTCGCATCGACGCGGCCGGGGTGTGGGTCGGCGAGACCCACTACGACCTCGACTGCATCGTGATCGCGTCCGGTTTCGAGGTCGGCACCGACACGGCCCGCCGATCGGGGTTCCAGACCGTCGGGCGTGACGGCGAGACCCTGTCGCAGCACTGGGCCGAAGGGATGCGCAGCCTGCACGGCATCCACGTTCACGGGTTCCCCAACCTGTTCGTCGTCGGCCCGGCCCAGGGCGCCAACCTGATCTCGAACGTCACGTACAACCTGGTCGAGTCCGGGGCCACCATCGCCGCCGTGGTCGCCCATGCGCTCGCCACCGGGGCCGGCGAGGTCGAGCCGACCGCCGAGGCCGAACGGGACTGGGTGGCACTGCTCGAAAGTGTCGTGCGGGGCTACATGGGCGACCCCGAGTGCACGCCGGGCTACTACAACAACGAGGGCACGGCGTTCAGCCGTCGGGAGCGGCTCAACGGCAGCGGCTACCCGTACGGCCCGGTGGCCTACTTCGACTACATCGAGCGGTGGCGCACCTCCGGTCGGTTCGAAGGCCTCGAGTTCCGGGAACGTTCCTGATCGGCACGCTGGTCGTTCGGGTTCGATCCGCGCCGGACCCGGCGCAGCTGCCACGAGCTGTCGGACATGCCGTTCGCGGTGCCGCTCCTGGGGTGCACCGCCACCGGGTTCGCCCCCGTGCTGCTCGGTCTCGCCGGTCTCGTGTCGGCCGGTTGCGGCTCGTCCGACATTCCGGCGCCGGCCTCGACGCCGCCGGGGCCTGCCCGAACGGCGCGGGCAGACTGTCGGTCACCATGGCTGTGCTCACGCTCGGATCCCACGTCGTCGACCCGCCGGTCGTGCTCGCCCCGATGGCGGGCGTGACCAACGCGCCGTTCCGAGCGCTGTGCCGCCGGCACGGACCGGGGATCTTCGTCAACGAGATGGTCATGGCCGCCGCACTCGTGCATCGCAACGCGAAGACCGAGGCGATGATCCGGTTCGCGCCCGACGAGTCCCCCCGGTCGCTGCAGATCTACGGCAGCGACCCGGTGATCGTCGGCCAGGCGGTGCGCCGGGTGGTGGCGGAGGGCTGGGTCGACCACGTCGACATGAACTTCGGGTGCCCCGCCGCCAAGGTGACACGGCGTGGCGGTGGGGCGGCGGTGCCGGTGAAGCCGAAGCTGCTCGCCGCCATCGTCCGCGCCGCCGTCGAGGCCGCCGCCCCCGAGGGTGTGCCCGTCACCATCAAGTGCCGCAAGGGCTTGCGTGACGACCTGCCCACGGCGCTCACCGCCGGCCGGGTGGCCGAGGCCGAAGGTGCGGCGTGGATCGCGCTCCACGCCCGCACCGCCGAACAGCACTACGCCGGCGCCGCCGACTGGAACGCCATCGGCGAACTGAAGGCGGTGGTGTCGATCCCGGTCCTCGGCAACGGCGACATCTGGGAAGCGGCCGACGCCGTGCGGATGATGACCGCGACCGGGTGCGACGGGGTCGTCATCGGCCGGGGCTGCCTGGGCAAGCCGTGGCTGTTCGGCGACCTCGCCGCCGTGTTCGCCGGCAAGGAACCGCCGCCGCCCCCGACGCTGGGCGAGGTGGCGGCCGTGATGGCCGAACACGCCCGGCTGCTCGCCGACCACCTGGCGCCGGGCCGGGGGGTCGTCGAGTTCCGCAAACACGCCGGCTGGTACCTCACCGGGTATCCCGTCGGTGGCGAGTTGCGCCGCCGGCTCGGCCTCGTGTCGAGCTTGGCCGAACTCGACGACCTGCTGGCCGGACTCGACCCGACGCTCACCCTCCCGCCGGGAGCGCAACGGCTGGCCCGCGGCCACACCAACGGACCGATCCACGTCCGGCTGCCCGAGGGCTACCTCGACGACCTCGATGACCTCACCCCGCCCGACGACGCCGGCGTGGCCGCGGCCTCGGGCGGGTGAGTGCCGTGGTCGCGTTCGTCCTTGCGTCGGGTTCGCCTCGTCGGCGGGAACTGTTGGGGCAGTTGGGGCTGTCGTTCGTCGTGATGTCGCCCGATGTCGACGAGACCCCGCTCGGGCACGAGGATCCGCGCCGCTACGTCGCCCGGCTGGCCGCAGCCAAGGCCGGCGCCGTGGCGCGGCGGGCCGACGCGTCCGGTGCGGCCGTGCTGGCCGCCGACACCACCGTCGAACTCGACGGCAGGATCCTGGGAAAGCCGGCTGACGGTGCTGATGCCGCTCGCATGCTCCACGCGCTCGCCGGGCGTGACCACGAGGTCCACTCCGGTGTCGCGCTGGCTCACGACGGACATGTCCATGTCCTCACCGTCACCACGACGGTCTCGTTCGCCCCGCTCGGCCCCGACGAGATCGCCTGGTACGTCGCCACCCGGGAGCCGATGGACAAAGCGGGGGCCTACGCGTTGCAGGGCATCGGCGGTGCGTTCGTCGTCGCCGTGCACGGCAGCGTCTCCAACGTGATCGGCCTACCGCTGGTGGAGACCCTCGGTCTGCTGACCGGGGCCGGGATCACCCTGGGCTGAGCTCCGACCGAGCCGGTCGGGTGTGCCGGCCCGGTTCGCCCGTGCGGCCTGCACGGCCGCCCAGGCCTGACCGAGCATCTGGATCTGGTCGCGATCGAGGTGGTCGAGCAGGTGGCGCCGCACGCCGTCGACGTGCGTGGGTGCGGCGGCTTCGATCGCGGACCGGCCCGCCGGGGTGAGCACGGCGCGCATCACCCGGCGGTCTTCCACCGAGGGTTCGCGCCGCACCAGTCCGCTACGGACCAGGCCGTCGATGCGTCGCGTGAGCCCGGACGGCGACAGGTGGAGGCGGGCGGCGAGATCGCACATGCGCATCGCCTCCCCTTCGGCCTCGGACAGGTGGACGAGGACCCCGTAGTCGCCCACGGTCAACCGGTGGCGCTCGACGAGTTCGGCCTCGAGGTCGGCCTCGACGCCGGCCGTCACCTCGACCAACCCACGCCACGCCCGCATCTCGTCGTCGTCGAGCCAGCGAGTCACGCCGGTCAGGCTAGCGAGAGAGATTCGCTCTGCAAAGGTTGCATACGCAATATCCTGGGATATGCTTGCGATCGCAAGGATCTCATCCTCGCTCGCCCGACCGAAGGAGCACCCCCATGGCCGACCTGTCCGCGCTCACCCCCGGCACCTGGACCGTCGACGCTGCGCACTCGCGCGTCGGCTTCACCGTGCGTCACCTGATGGTGTCCAAGGTTCGGGGCAGCTTCACCAAGTTCTCGGGCTCGGTCACCGTGGGTGAGGACAAGCTCGCCTCCACCGTCGTGGCGGAAGTGGACATGACCTCGATCGCGACCGGCGACGACAACCGCGACAACCACCTGCGCACGGGCGACTTCTTCGACGTGGCCGCCCACCCGACGATGACGTTCCGCTCCACCGGCATCACCGCGGACGGTGGCGACTACGTGCTGGCCGGGGAGCTCACGATCAAGGGCATCTCCCAGCCGGTCACCTTCGAGCTCGAGTTCGAGGGCGTCTCGCCCGACCCGTGGGGCGGCACCCGCGCCGGGTTCAGCGCCGAGACCGAGATCAGCCGCAAGGACTGGGGTCTCGAGTACAACGCGGTGCTCGAGACCGGCGGTGTCGTGATCAGCGACAAGGTGAAGCTCGAGCTCGACATCCAGGTCGTCAAGGCGGGCTGACGCCGAGGTCACCGGGCCGTTAGCACTCGCCCGCCGAGGTTGCTAACGGCCCGCTCGCCCGCGTATCGTTAGCACTCGCCTTTGGCGACTGCTAGGGACCTGCCCGGCAGCGCCGCACGGACATGAACTGAGCCAACGGAGGCCGTCCATCATGAAGCTCAAGCCGCTCGATGACCGGATCGTCGTGAAGGCCAACGAGGCCGAGGAGCGCACGGCGTCGGGTCTCGTGATCCCCGACACCGCCAAGGAGAAGCCGCAGCAGGGTACCGTCCTCGCCGTCGGTCCCGGCCGTTGGTCCGACTCGGAGGGCAAGCACTTCGCCCTCGAAATCGCGGTCGGCGACACGGTCGTCTACTCGAAGTACGGCGGCACCGAGATCACCGTGGAGGGGCAGGATCTGCTGATCCTCACCAGCCGCGACGTGCTCGCGAAGATCGACAAGTGAGGCCCTGAACCACATGGCCAAGCAACTCAAGTTCGGCGACGATGCTCGCCGGGCGCTCGAGGCGGGCGTCAACAAGCTCGCCAACTCCGTCCGCGTGACGCTCGGGCCCAAGGGCCGCAACGTCGTGCTCGACAAGAAGTTCGGCGCGCCGACGATCACCAACGACGGTGTGTCGATCGCGAAGGAAGTGGAGCTGGAGGACCCGTTCGAGAACATGGGTGCCCAGCTCGTCAAGGAAGTCGCGACGAAGACCAACGACGTGGCCGGTGACGGTACGACCACCGCGACGGTGCTGGCCCAGGCGCTCGTGCGCGAGGGCCTTCGCAACGTCGCTGCCGGAGCGTCGCCGATGCTGCTGAAGAAGGGCATCGAGGCGGCCGTCGCCGCTGCGGTGCAGTCGATCAAGGACCAGGCGACGGAGATTTCCGACAAGTCGGAGATCGCTCAGGTCGCCACGATCTCGGCGGCCGACCCGGCGGTCGGTGACGTGATCGCCGAGGCGATCGACAAGGTCGGCAAGGACGGCGTGGTCACCGTCGAGGAGTCGAACACCTTCGGCATCGAGCTCGACTTCACTGAGGGCATGCAGTTCGACAAGGGCTACATCTCGCCCTACTTCGTCACCGATGCCGACCGCCAGGAGGCGGTGCTCAACGATCCGTTGATCCTGCTCAACCAGGGCAAGATCTCCTCGGTCCAGACGCTGCTGCCGGTGCTCGAGAAGGTCATGCAGACCGGGCGTCCGCTCGTCATCATCGCCGAGGACGTCGAGGGCGAGGCGCTGGCGACCCTGGTCGTCAACAAGATTCGGGGCACGTTCAACTCGGCGGCCGTGAAGGCCCCCGGCTTCGGTGACCGCCGCAAGGCGATGCTCCAGGACATGGCCATCCTCACCGGCGGCCAAGTGGTCGCCGAGGAAGTCGGCCTCAAGCTCGAGGGCGTCACGCTCGACCTGCTGGGCCGGGCCAAGAAGGTCGTCATCACCAAGGACGAGACCACGATCGTCGAAGGTGCAGGCTCGGCGGACGACATTGCGGGCCGGGTCAACCAGATCAAGGCCGAGATCGAGAACACCGACTCCGACTGGGACCGCGAGAAGCTTCAGGAGCGTCTCGCCAAGCTGTCGGGTGGCGTCGCCGTCGTCAAGGTCGGCGCAGCCACCGAGGTGGAGCTCAAGGAGAAGAAGCACCGTATCGAGGACGCGTTGTCGGCCACCCGGGCCGCCATCGAGGAGGGTGTGGTCGCCGGTGGCGGCACCGCCCTCCTGCGGTCCCGCAAGGCCGTCTCGGAGTTGATCAGCACGCTGTCGGGTGACCAGGCGACCGGCGCGAAGTCGGTCTACACGGCGCTCGAAGCGCCGGCCCGTCTGATCGCCGAGAACGCCGGGCTCGAGGGTTCCGTGATGGTCGAGCACATCGAGTCCGAGTCGGGTCCGGTCGGCCTGAACGCGGCGACCGGCCAGCTCGAGGACCTCGTCAAGGCCGGCGTCATCGACCCGGCCAAGGTGACGAGGGCGGCGCTGCAGAACGCGGCGTCGATCGCAGCCCTCGTGCTGACCACGGAGTGCCTCGTGGCCGACAAGCCCGAGAAGAAGGCCCCGGCCATGCCCCCCGGCGGCGGCATGGGCGGCATGCCCGGCATGATGTGAGCCGACCGCCTCGGCGGTGGTGTCCGACCCGGTGCCCCGGCCTCGTGCCGGGGCACCGGCGCGTCGAGGCGCTGGTGCTGGCATCATGACCGGGTGCGCCTGCCATTCGGCCTCCACCAAGCAGTCGAGTACCTCTTGGGGTTCGCCGTGCTGGGTGCGGGCGTGCGGTCGGAGGAACCCGTGGTCCTCGTCGTCGTCGGCCTGGTCGTGCTCGCCGTCCCGGCGGTCGCCGACGGGCCGTTGACGGCGCTGCGGGTCGTCGGGCGTCCGGCCCACCGGTGGTTCGACGCTGCGGTCGCACTCGGCCTGCTCGTACTCGCGATCGCCGGATCGAGCCTCGGCGGGACTGCGCGGGCGACGCTGGCCGCCACCGCCGTCGTGTTCGCCGGCTTCGTGCTGAAGGTCGACTACCGGCCGGCGAAGCGGTTGCGCCGGCTCCGCCCGGACCCCGAGGATCTCCAGGGTTCGGCCCGAAGCGAAGCGGTCGGTCGCCGGGCGGGCGCCGCCGTCGGCCAGAAGGTCGTGGTGGGCCGGGACGCAGCGGCCAAGGCCGGCGACGTCGCGGGCAAGAGCGCCCTCGCTGCCAGCAGGGGGCTCGGACGGGTGGCTGGTTCAGGACTCAAGGCGTACCGGAAGCGCAAGGGCCCGTAGGCTCGACGCATGGACAAGCCGCCCCCCGATGCGTCGAAACTGCTCGCGTTCTGGAACGAGTGGGAGCGGGGCGAGACGCCCCCGGGGCGGACGTTGGCCAACCTGAAGACGCACGGCCTACCCGAGCTGCTGGCCCGTCTGGCGGCTGAGGCGGGCGCCTGACGGTGCGGCGTCGCGGCGGCGACCAGATCATCCCGCGGCCGGACGGTTGGGAGCTCGGCGGGCCACCACCGTGGCCGCAGGGTCTCGAGCGGATCGATCTCGATCCGCTGCTGTCGACGATCGCCGCGCGGGGGCCAGGGCGCGGGGCCGACCCGTACACGGACGAATTCCGCTGGTCCGCCGTGCTGATCGCGCTGTTCGAGGGTGACCGCGGCGCCGAGGTGGTGCTCACCCGGCGGGCGTGGCACCTGCGCTCCCACAAGGGGGAGGTCAGCTTTCCGGGCGGCAAGCTCGACGCCGACGAGACTCCGGTCGACGCGGCGTTGCGCGAAGCCTGGGAAGAGGTCTGCCTCGATCCAGCGCAGGTCGAGGTCGTCGGCGAACTCGACCATCTCTCGACGTTCGTGTCGGCCACGATGATCGTGCCGGTCGTGGCCCGCCTGCAGTCCCGCCCCGAGTTGCGGCCCGGCACGGAGGAGGTCGACCGCATCCTCACCGTGCCGCTGGCCGATCTCCTCTCGCCGGGCACCTACGTCGAGGAGCGATGGGCCCGCAGCCACCCGTCCCTGCCGCACACGTTGTACTTCTTCCACCTCGACGACGAGACGGTGTGGGGTGCGACGGCCCGAATGCTGCACCAGTTGCTGTCGATCGCCACCGGTCTCGCCCGCTGACCGAACCTCGGGTGCGCCGGAGGTTCATCGGTTCGCCCGCCGGTGTTCATCACCAGGCAAGCGTCGTGCAGCAGACCGTTGTCTACCGTCGGGCCCATGCCGGTCCGGATCGTCCAGATCTCCGACACCCATCTCTCGGGCCACCGCGCCTATGCCGCCGCGAACTTCGACCGCGTGGTCGACTGGCTCAACGCCGACCCGCCGGCGCTGGTGGTGAACACCGGGGACATCGCCCTCGACGACCCCGACGACTTCGACGACCGGGCGTTCGCCCACCGCCTCCACCAGCGGATCGCTGCGCCGCTGGTCGCGATCCCCGGCAACCACGACATCGGCGACTCGGGGCCGTCGCCCTGGCAAGGCCAACGCGTCGATCCCGACCGGGTCGACGCGTTCGTCGCCACCTGGGGTGCCGATCGGTTCAGCGTCGACGTCGACGACTGGCGCCTGGTCGGGATCGACAACCTCGTCCTGGGCGAACTCGCAAGCCATGAGACCGAGCAGTTGGACTGGCTGCGCGAGGAGCTCAGGGGTGCCGACCACGTCGGGTTGTTCATGCACAAGCCGTTGTGCGCCAACCGTCTCGATGCCGAAGACGCCCCTGGATGGTCGGTTCCCCTGGCCGCTCGTGCCCGGCTCCTGGAGGTGCTGGCAACGGGGCCGGTGCGGTTCGTGGCATCGGGGCACCTGCACCGGGCCGCAGGACTACACCTCGGTGGCGGCCTGAGCTCGGTGTGGGCGCCTTCGACCGCGTTCACACCGTCGGCCACCTCGGTCCTCGGACCGGCCCGGTGCGGGGTGAACGAACTCGTGCTCGACGGCCCGGTGGTGCGCTGGCAGCCGGTGGAACCCGAGGGGCTGGAGCATCGTGGCTCGGAGGCCTGCAAGGCCGGCGCGGACACGATGCGCCGGGCACCGCTGTACCTCTACGACGGGCCGGGCTGAGGGGACGGCCGTAGCGCTCAGCCGGCCAGGCGCTGCAGCAGCGCCCACGCCGCCTCGACGTGGCCGGCCTGCGTGGCGCGGCCCCCGATGCAGAACCGCAGCACGCTGCGCCCGTCGAGCACGGTGCGGGTGAACAGCGCCTCACCCGTCGCGTTGGCCGCCGCCACGAGGGCGTCGGTGGCGGCGTCGCCGGCTCGCAGGCGCACGCACACCAGGTTGAGCGACGGCGGCGCCGCCAGCTCGAACCGGTCGTCGGCCCCGACCCGGCGCACCAGCTCGCCGGTGAGGTCGAGGTGGCGGCGGATCATCGTCTGGAACGCTGCCACGCCCTCCAACCGGATCGCCCACCACAGCTTGAGGGCGCGGAACCGACGGCCGAGCGGGATCTGCCAGTCCCGGTAGTCGATCACCTGGCCGGCCTCGGCGGCGGCGGTGCGCAGGTACTCGGGCAGGATCGACAAGGCGGCGAGCAGGGCGGCGCGGTCGGCCACCCAGAACAGGTCGCAGTCGAAGTTCACCCCCATCCATTTGTGCGGGTTGGTGCAGTAGGAGTCGACGCCTTCGAGGCCGTCGTTCACCCAGCGCAACTCGGGGCACAGCGCAGCGATGCCGGCCATTGCGGCGTCGACGTGGAGCCAGAGCCCTTCGGCCCGACACACCTCTGCGATGGCCGGAGTCGGGTCGAAGGCCATCGACGACGTGGTGCCGCGGCTTGCGATCACGAGGAACGGCACCGACCCCGCAGCCCGGTCGGCGGCGACGGCCGCCGCGAGGGCCTCCGGTCGCAGGGCGTAGGCGTCGTCGACGTCGACGAGGCGCAGTCGCTCGGCCGGGATACCGGCGATGCGCAGTCCCTTCTCGATCGACGAGTGGCTCTGCGCTGTGGCGTAGGCGACGAGGCGCTCGAGCGGTGCGCCGGCGGCCTGGGCCCGATGGCGGGCCGCCAGCACGGCGCACAGCGTCGCCTCGGACGCCGTGCCCTGGATCACCCCGCCGCCCGCACCGTGCGATGCGAACCGCTCGGGGAGGCCGAGCAGTTCGCGCATCCAGTCGAGCATCGCGGTCTCGATCTCGGTGGCTGCCGGCGACGTGGCCCACAGCATCCCGTTGACGCCGAGCCCCGCCGAGGCCAGTTCACCGAGGATGGAGGCGAACGAGGAGTTCGACGGGAAGTAGGCGAAGAACGCCGGGTGCTGCCAGTGGGTGAGCCCGGGAACCACCACCCTGTCGAGGTCGGCGCGCACGGCCGCCCACGGCTCCGGCTCGGTCGGCGGGTGATCCGGCACGAGCGCCCGAATCGCACCCGGAGCCAGCGGAGAGGCGACCGGGTACCGCTCGACGCCGCCGACGTAGTCGGCGATCCAGTCGATCAGGTCATGGCCGGCGATGCGGAACTCTTCTGGGGTCACCGATCGAGCCTAGGGGCGCAGCGCCAGTGCGAGCCGGGCGAGTCGCCGGACGCTGTCGTCGACGATCGCGTCGGGGATCCGGGCGGCGTCGGTCGAGGCGAGGTCGTCGAGCGGGAACCAGCGCAGCGCCAACGATTCGGTGCTCTGGACCGGCACGGCCTCGGTGGGGGCCACGACCAGCCAGCGCACGTCGAGGTGCCGGTTCGGCACCCCGGCGGGGCAGTGGAGCGGGTGGATGTCGAGATCGACCGGTCGGTCCGAGGCCAGGCGCAGACCGCCCATCCCGGATTCCTCGGTCGCCTCCCGCAGCGCCGTGGCGGCCAGTGTGGCGTCGGCATCGTCGGTGTGGCCGCCCATCTGCAACCAGCGAGCCAGTCGCTTGTGCAGGTGCAGCAGGCCCCGGGTCCATCCGGCGTCGACGACGAGCGCGGAACCGGTGAGATGGCCGGCCCCGCACGATCGCCGCATCCCGTCGGGGTGGGCGTCGAGATGGGCGAGCATCGACCGCCGTTTGGAGTCCTGCTCGTGGTCCGGGGCATCCCAGGCCGAGAGCAGTCCGGTGCTCCAGGTGTGCAGCGGGTCGGTCACGCCGGGCAGCGTAGGGAGGTGACCGACCGCGCTCCCGATCCCGATCTCGACCCGAACCGGTTCGCCGTGCACACGGCCTCGCCTCGCGGGTTCGCGCAGGCCTACGTGCGCGAGAACCCGGGCGGCGTGCCGCTCGTCTGCGTGCACGGGTGGCCGGAGACCAAGCGGGTGTTCTGGCGTGTGATCGAACCGTTGGCCCGCAACGGGTTCGAAGTGATCGTGCCTGACCTGCGGGGCTTCGGGGACTCCGAGGTCGGGCCCGACGGCTACCACGACGTGCCCTCGCACGCCCGGGACCTGTACGCACTGGTGCACGACGTCCTCGGCCATGAGCGCGTCGTGTTGCTCGGTGGCGACCTCGGCGGGCCGGTGATCCAGGATCTCGCCCTGCGGTATCCCGGCTGGGTCGACCGCATGGTGCTGTTCAACTCACCGTTGCCGTTCGACAAGGAGCGGATGGCGTCCATCCCCGGCACCCGGGCACCCCGGGAGGCGGCCGACTACTTCTGGCGCCAGGGCAACGAGCCCGACGAACTCGCCGCCGAACTGGCCACGCCCGCCCAGCGTCGGCGGTACATCACGACGTTCTACGCCAGCCGGTTCTGGGCCCATCCCGGCTCGTTCAGCGCCGAGGCTGCGGCGTTCCACGCCGAGCCGTTCGGCGACGGTGCCAAGCTGCGGGCCTCGTTCGGCGGGTACGAGTCGGCCTTCCACGCCGCGGCCCGCAGCGAACCGAGCCGCATGGGCCGCAACGACGACACGCCGACGTTCGTGCTGTTCGGCACATCGGACCACGTGCTCTACCCGGCGTTCGACCGCATGGCTGCCGTGGTGTTCGGGCGTCACGTCGGCCCGTTCCTGTTGCGGGACTGTGGCCATTTCGTCCCGTGGGAGGCGCCGCATGCGCTCGTGTCGGGAACGGCTGCGTTCTGCTCGGACCTGCTCGCGGCCCGACGGGCGGGCTAGATCCCGCGGGCCTTGGCGCGGGTGCGCTTGGCCGTGGCCCAGGCGATCCGCCCGATGACGGCGGCCACGGCCGCGAAGACCAGCACCATGAGCACGAGTTGCGCCCATCCGCCTCGGTCTCCGGAGGCTTGCGGTTCGGCGCCGGAGTTGGGTCGCGGCAGGCTGTTGCCCTCGGCGCTGCCGGCGGCGGTGGGCCGCGGCGCGGTCGGCAGCGCTGCCGACGTTGCCGGCGCGGTCGGCAGCGCTGCCGACGTTGCCGGCGCGGTCGGCAGCGGTGCCGTGCTGGACGTCTGGGCCACTGCGGACCCGGCGACGCTGAACATGGCGGCGAGCAGCGCGACGGCGAACGCGACGAGCGCAAGGCGGGGAAGGGTGCGCATGGGGCGATCCTCGCTCAGGCCGGCCGGTGGCGGACCATCATGCGCCACCAGAGTTGCAGCAGTTGGCGCGCCGAGCGGGCGATCGCCGGTAGGCGGAAGAACTGGCTGCGGCCGTGCGGCCGGTGGAAGTGGCTGACGCCGACCTCGACGAATCGGGCCCCGGCGGCTTCGAAGGACCGCATCATCTCGACGCAGATCACGCCGCTGGTGGACCGGAGCGCGACCCGGTCGAGCACCCGACGATGGATCAATCGGAAGTCGCAGTCGGTGTCCCGGACGTGGAGGCGGAACAGGACCTTGACCACGTGGTGGTAGCAGCGGCCGATCACCTTGCGGTACCACGGGTCGCCTCGGCCCAGCTTGAACCCCTGGACGACGTCGGTGGTCGGTGTCACGGCGTCGATGCACCGCAGGATCTCCGAGGCGTCGTACTGGGCGTCGCCGTCGGTGTAGAAGACCCACTCCTTCGACGCGGCGCCGAAGCCGGAGATCAATGCACCGCCGTAGCCGCGGTTCACCACATGGTCGACGACGATCAGCCGGGGCAGTTCCTGCTGCAGTGCGTGCAGTACGGCGAGCGAACCGTCCTTGGAGCCGTCGTTGACGACGATCACCTCGAAGTCGGGGACGGAGGCCTCGAGCGCCGCGTGCACGTCGCGGACCATCTTCGGGATCGACAACTCGTCGTTGTAGCACGGGAAGAAGGCCGACACGCTCGTCACGAGCGGGTTCCGGGGCGTGCTCATCGGGCCCACGCCTGGTCCGCAACCTCGGCCAGCACGGTGCACACGGCATCCACCTCGTCGTCGGTCAGTTCGGGGAAGCAGGGCAGCGAGACGCACTCGGCTGCCCAGGCCTCGGCCTGCGGGCACGGGACCCGCGTGAAGTGTCGGTAAGCGGGCTGTTGCGTGATCGCCAGCGGGTAGTGGACGCCCGTGCCGATTCCGGCCCGGCCGAGTTCGGCCCGGAAGCGCTCCCGGTCGGCGACCCGAACGACGCACAGATGGCGGACGTGGCGGGGGTGATCGGGATGCCAACGCAGCCCCGGTGCTGCTGCCCGGTAACGGTCGGCGACCGCCCGGCGGCGGGCGTTACCGGCCTCGAGCTCACCGAGGCTCAGACGGAGCCAGGCGGCCTCGATCTCGCTCATCCGGAAGTTCTGGCTGATCTCGGTGTGCACGTACTGCTCGGCCATGCCGTGCACCCGCAGGCGCCGGAGGCGCTCGGCGAGGGCGCCGTCGTCGGTGACCACGGCACCCCCGTCTCCGATCCCGCCGAGGTTCTTGGTCGGGTAGAAGCTGTAGGCGACCGCCGCAGAGCCCGAGCCCGGCTCGAGCGCTCCGTGCGCCTGGGCGGCATCCTCGACGATCGGCACCCCGAGGTCCGGCAGCCGGCTCGGGTGGCCGTAGAGGTGGACCGGCACCACCGCGCGGGTGCGATCGGTGCGGGCGGCGCGGGCCGAGACCGGATCGAGCGTCGCCGTGTCCTCGTCGACGTCGGCCGGCACGGGAACGGCACCGAGTGCGCACACCGCCGAGGCGGTCGGCACCGCGGTGTGCGCTGGGACGATGACCTCGTCGCCGGGACCCACCCCGAGGGCGCGCAATGCGAGTTGGATCGCCGTCGCCCCGGAGGCCACGGCGACGCACTGGGCGTGGCCGGTCCAGGCGGCGAACTCCTCTTCGAACCCGCGCAGTTCGGGGCCGAGCAGGACCTGACCGCCGGCGAGCACCCGTTCGACGGCGACGAGGAACGCCTCTCGTTGGTGCAGCCCGCGCCGGGCGAGGTCGACGACGGGGATCACGCAGCGGGCTCCGGCCGTGTCGGCACCGCCCACCCGTGAGCCCGGTAGTACCGGACGGCATCGTCGACCCCGGCGGCGAAGCCGACGTGGGGTTCCCACCCCAGGATGCGCTTGGCCTTCGAGAAGTCGCCGTGGAAGCTGCCGATGTCGATGCGTGCGTGGTCGGGGGGCCACGCCACGGTGACCACGGCGCTCGCCGTGCCCGCAGCTGCGATCGTGAGCCTGGCGATCTCGGCCAGCGTCAGCGGTTCGGGATGGCCGAGGTTGAACACCTCGCCGGGAGCGTCCGGCGACAGGGCGGCGAGGGCCAGACCCCGCACGACATCGTCGACGTGGAGGCAGTCGCGCAATTGCGACCCGTCGCCGTAGAGCGAGATCGTCTCGCCGGCCAGCGCCCGCCGCACGAACACCGGGAGGAATCCGAGGCCGTCCTTGGCCAGGTTCTGGCGCGGTCCGTAGACGTTGGTGAGCCGGAGCGCCGAGATCCGCAGGTCGTGCACGGCGTGGTAGAGCAGATGGAACTGCTCGCCGGCGAGCTTGTCGACCCCGTTGACGTCAACCGGAGCCGTGGGGTGGTCCTCGTCGACGGGCAGGTAGCGGGGACGGCCGTAGACCTGCCGGGTGGACGTGTGGACCACGGTCGCGTCGGGCCGCTCGTGGCGGAGTTGTTCGAGGAACGCCAGATGGCTGCGAGCGTTCAGTTCGAGATCGCGCAGCGGATCGCTCATGGACTCCAGGTGGGACACCTGACCGGCGACGTTGAACACGAACTCGACGCCGTCGAGCGAAGGGCGAACGGCCGTGGCGTCGCCGATCGAGGCGATCGTGATCCCGACCTGGTCGGCGATGCCGTCGAGGTTCCGGCGGTCGCCACCGTGCTCCGGGACGAGTGCGTCGATGACGCGGACGTGGGCGCCGGCGGCGACGAGGCCATGGACGACGTTGGACCCGATGAACCCGAGGCCACCCGTGACCAGGCAGGTCCGACCGGCGAAGGGAGCGAGTGCGGGGTCGGCGGGGCGCATGCGGAACCTGGGAGAAACCCGGGAGGACGCTAGCCGCAACTACCGTGCCGGGTCGTGGCGTCGCCGGCAGGATCCTTGCGGGTTCGGATCCTGCTCGCCGAAGCGGCCGCCGTGGCGGTGGCCACGACGGTCGCCGTCGGTGTCCACCTGCAGGTGTGGCGCGCCCGCTGGTCGGTCCCGTGGGCCGCCGAGGGCGACGCCAGCTTCTACCTGATGGTGGCGCGTGCGCTCGGCCAGGGTGACGGCTACCTCACCAACGACCATCTGGGGTTCCCGTTCGGTCAACGGCTGCACGACCTCCCCCAGGGGGTCGACAACGCGAACTGGTTGCTCGTACGCCTCCTGGCCGCGCTGACCGGATCGCCGGGGGCGACGGTCAATGTCTTCTACCTGCTCACGTTCCCGGCGGTGGCAGCAGTGGCCTGCGTGGCGTTGCGGCGCCTCGGCCTACGGCGGGCGACGGCGATGGTGGGCGCAGTGCTCTACGCCGTGGCTCCGTACCATTTCGCCCGCAACGAGGTGCACCTGCCGCTGTCGTCCTACGCGCTCGTGCCCGTATCGGTCTTGCTCGCCCTGTCGCTGTTCGACGACCTGCCGTCGTGGCGGGACCGACGGTGGTGGTGGGTGGCTGCCGGCCTGGTCGGGCTGGCGTCGACCGGGGCGTACTACCTGGCGTTCACCCTGCTGCTCGTGGCCGTCGCCGGGGTGGTCGCCACCCTCGAACGGCGCGAGTGGCGCCCACTGCTCGTCGCCGGGGCGATGGTCGCCGTCGCCGGGGTCACGTTCGCGCTGAACGTCTCGCCGTCGCTCGCCGAACTGGCTGCGAAGGGGGCGAACCCCGGCGTTGCCGGGCGTACGCCGGGCGAGACCGAGCTCTACGGGCTTCGGGTGAGCCAGCTCTACGCCCCCCGGCTCGACCACCGGATCGACGCGCTGGCAACGCTCGCCGCCGAGGCCCGTGGCACCGTGGTGCCCTCCGAGGAGGGGCAGGCGCTCGGGCTGGTCGGTGCGGTCGGGCTCAGCGTGCTGTTCGTCGTGTTCGTCGTGGCGGTCGCCGGCCGCGACGTCGAGGCCCGGCTGCGGCGGCTGGCGCTGCTCGCCGTCGTGTCGATCCTGGTGGCGACGGTGAGCGGGTTCTCCTACCTGCTCTCGGCCGCCGGGCTGCGCGAGATCCGGTCCTGGAACCGCATCTCGATCCTCGTGGCCTTCGTCGCGCTGGCGGCCGCCCTGCTCGCCGTGGAGCACCTCGCCCGTCGGCTCGCTGCCCGCCGGGGCTGGCCGGTCGGCACCGTGACCGCGGTCGCGGCGCTCGCGGTCGGGTCCGTCGGCTGGTTCGACCAGACCGCGCCCGCCGACGTCCCGCCGTATGCGGCCGCGGCGGCGCGATGGTCGAACGATGCCACCTTCTTCGCCGACGTGCGGGCCCGGCTCGGCGACGGCGCAGGGGTCCTCGTCGCCCCTCACCTGCCGTTCCCCGAGATGCCGAACCGGTTGGGCATCGGGCCCTACGACGGGGCGCTGGGGTACGTCCATGCGCCGACCCTGCGGTGGACGTGGGGGTTCATGCGCGGCCGTCACCCGGACTGGCCGTGTGCGCTGGCGGCGCTGCCGGCGGCGGAGCAGGCCGCGCGGGTCCGGGCCGTCGGCATCGGCGGGGTCGTCGTCGATCGCCGGGGGGACCGCGTGCCGGGCGAGGTCGAGGCGCCCTGGCGGTCCGTGCTCGGCGACCCGTCGACGCAGAGCGCCGACGGCCGCTACGCCTTCTACGATCTGCGAAGCATCGACGTTCCGGCCGACGCCGAGGCGCTGGCCGCTGCGACGCTCGCGCTCGAGCCGCCCGGCGGGTCCGATGGCTGCTACGGGACGTAGTTGGCCCGGGTGATCAGCATGGCGAACACGGCGAGGCCGAACGTCGACGACACGAGCAGCGCGGCGGCGGCCGGCCGGCGGAGGCGTTCCGGGAGCCGGTGGGCCAACAGGGCGAGGGCGATCGGCACCGGGAATGCGACGGCGGCGTAGCGGGCCAGCCCGGTCAGGCCGAGCACCATCGGCGGCGCGATCGACGACACGGTGTGCACCGTCCACGACACCGGGATGCGCCGGACCACCGCCACGACCGCGCCCAGGCCGATCAGACCGAGCAGCAGGTGGACGAACGCGTTGCGTTCGAACTGCTGGACCAGGTCGATCGCGTTGACCTCGAACCAACCGGCCTTCGCGGTGAGGAACGCGAGCGGGTCGCCCGTCCAGCGGACCATGCAGATCATCCAGAGCGCACCGAACACCGCGGAGGGGGCCCACACCGTTGCGATCGCCCGCACCCGGCCGCCGGCGCTCCAGGCGACCAGCGCGACGGTGACGAGTATCAGTGCGCCGTTCGGCCGGGCTGCGGTGGCGGCGAGCGCAGCGAACGCCGTCCAGCCCCAACGACGATCCTCGGCCCAGACGACCGCCCACACGCAGCCGGCGAGGAACACCCCGTCGCTGTAGCCCATGCCGAGGGTGACGGCGCCGGGGAGCAGCCCGGAGACCCAGACGGCGAGCCGGGCCGTCGGCTCGGGGACGTGCCGGGCGGCGAGCCGGTAGATCCCGGCCGCGGCGACCAGCGCGGCCGCCCAGGCGACGCCGACGAGCGCCGCTTCGATCGGGACGCCGATCGTGTGCAGCGCCTTGGCCAGCATCGGGAACAGCGGGAAGAACGGGAAGCGGGTCCATTGCCCCTCGGTCGGGGGCCACGGCTCGGGCCAGGGTCCGTACCCGTCGACAGCGATCGCCCGGAACCAGCCGCCGTCGAAGTTCACCAACTGCCGCCAGCTGGGCGAGGTCCAGGTGCCGGGTCCGAGCATGGTGAGGGCCACGACGTCGATCACCCGGGCGACGAGCCACGGCAGCATCACCGCCCGGCCGGGGAACGCGGCGCGCACGGCGCGGCACGCTAGATCGTGGTGCGGTAGACCGGCGGGCCGTGGAGACCGCCGAGTACGACCGCATGGCTGCGATGGGTGAGCGGCACTGGTGGTACGCCGCGACCCGGGCCGAGTTGGCGGACCTGCTCGTGCCGCACCTGACCCACGGTGGACGCTTCCTCGATGCCGGTGGAGGTACGGGAGCGACCGGTGCCTGGCTCACCCGCTACGGCTCGGTGGTCGCGCTCGATCCCGTCGTCGGCGCCGTCGCCCACTATGCGACGGCGTATCCCGGGACGCTCGGCATCGTGGGCGACCTCAACCGGCTCCCGCTCGCCGACGCCTGCGTCGATCTCGCCCTGTGCGTCACCGTGTTGTGTCACACGGCGATCCCCGACCCCCAGCGGGCGGTCGACGAACTCGCCCGCGTCGTGCGTCCGGGCGGTCTGGTGTGTCTGTGGGAGCCGGGCGTCCGCCGGTTGCGGCGCGCCCACGATCGGGTCACCCACACGGCCCGGCGCTTCTCGCGTGCGGACCTGCGTGCACTCGCCCACGGCGCCGGCCTCGAGGTGATCCGGGCGACCGGGGTCCACAGCTACCTGGTGCCGGCCGCAGCGGCCAAAGCGGTGCTCGAGCGGGGCCGCACCAGCAGCGACCTCGACCGGGCCGACGACGGCCTGCGCGGCGTCCTGCCGGCGCTCGCCGGCATCGAGCGCCGGCTGCTGCGTCGGATGGCGTTGCCGTTCGGTCTGTCCGTCGCCGTCGTCGCCCGCCGTCCGCAGGCGTAGCGTGGTCGGGCATGGCGACGCTGCAGTTCGAGGGGGAGACCCACGCCGAGATCGTGGCCAAGGTGCGCCGATGGCTCGCCTCGGTCGACGGTGAGGACGTGGCGGCCGATCCGGTCGAGGTGATCGAGCGGGGAGCGGAACTGGCCAAGGACGCGCTCCGGGTCATCGCCTCGGCGGCCCCGGGTCCGGTGGCCGACAGCGACGTGGTCAAGGGCCTGACGGCGATGGGGTACCAGGTGACCGACGCCGCCAAGGACGCCATGGTCGACGCGCTCGATGCGATGTCGAAGGTGAGCGGTGGATCGCTGGTCGAGCGCGTGCAGCGGGGCGGGCAGAACGCGCTGTTCCAGATGAACACCGCGATCGCCAAACAACTCCTGAAGACGTTGCGACCCAAGTGAACCGGCGGCCGTGACCCCACTGCCGTGACCCGAGGGCCGTTTCCCGGCCGTCACGATCGGAACGACCGGGCGGTGATCGTCGGAGCCGATGATCGGACCGGCGCGCTGGAGGTTGCCGGCTCGTGTGCGGCCGACGACGGTGCGGTCGAGGTGACGGTCTGGCCGACGCGCCCGGTCGCGGCCGGCGTGGTCGACCTCGACACCCGTGATCTCGACCCGGCGAGCGCGGCGCGACGAGCGGTGGCGCTCGCCCCGGCGGCCTGGAAGCTCGACTCGAGGCTGCGGGGGAACTGGCCGGCGGAACTGCGCGCCCTGGCCGCGGTCAGCGGCCGGGCCGTGTGGGTCGTCGCCGCGTTGCCGTCGATGGGTCGGGTCTGCGTGGACGGGCTGGTGCGGTCGAGCACCGAGGTGTTCGGGCGCCCGAGCGACGTGCTCGGCGGCGCCGCCGTCGTCTGGGATGCGGCGACCGAGGCCGACCTGGTGGACGTCGGCGCCCGGTGGCGGGCGCTGCCCGAGCGCGAGCGGCCGGTCCTCGCCGGGACGTCGGCTGCGCTGGCCGCCGCCCTGGCCCCCGCCGCCGCCCCACGGCCCACCCGGCTGCCGGCTCCGATCGTGGTGGCCTGCGGAAGCCTTCACCCTTCAGCGCGCGCCGAACTCGGCGTCCTTCCCCCGTCGGTCGTGGTGGTCGCCACCGATCCCGAGCTGGTCGTCGAGCCGGCGCACGCCGCATGGGCCCTGGCGGAACGGGTGCGCGGGCTCGGGCCGATCGGCACCCTCGTCGTGGTGGGTGGCGCCACTGCGGCGGCGATCCTGGGCGACGGTCCGCTCCTCGTCGGCGGCTTGCTCGCTCCCGGGGTGCCCTGGGCCCGCCGGCCGCACGGCACGGGGCCCGTGATCGTCACGCGTTCGGGCGGGTTCCACGGTCCGGCTGCGCTCGCCCCACTGCTCGAAGCACACTGCGTGCCGTGACGATCGCGCTGACGATGGGCGATGCCTCCGGGGTGGGGCCGGAACTGGTGTTGCGCCGTGCGGCGCACGGCGGTCTGGGGCCCGACGTGGTCGTCTACGGCGACGAGGCGATCCTGCGCCAGGGCGCAACCCTGCTCGGGATCGCCTGGCCCGAGGCGCTGCGCGTGCGCGACCTTGCGCTGCTGTCGGGCGACGACCATCGTCCCGGTCGGCTCGATGCGGCGTCGGGGGCGGCGGCGCGGGCCTACGTCGAGGCGGCCACGCGCGATGCCCTCGCCGGTGTCGTCGAAGCGGTGGTGACGATGCCGATGAACAAGGAGGCGACGCAACGAACGGACCCCGGGTTCGTCGGTCACACCGAATTCATCGCTGCGCTGTGCGGGGTGTCGAAGGTGACGATGATGCTGACGGCTCCGACCCCGCACGGCTCGCTCGCCGTCACCCACGTGTCGACCCACGTCTCGCTGCGCGATGCCATCGACCGGGTGCGCCGCGAGCGAGTCCTCGACGTGATCGAGCTCACCGACGCCGCGCTGCGCCGCTTCCTGCCCGAGCCGCGCATCGCCGTGTGCGGCCTCAACCCGCACGCCGGGGAGCACGGCCTGTTCGGCCACGAGGACGCTGCGCACATCACGCCGGCGATCGAGCGGGCCCGGACCGGCGGAATCGACGCGAGCGGACCGCATCCTGCCGACACGGTGTTCCATGCCGCCGTTCACCGGGGGCGCTTCGACGGCATCGTGTGCATGTACCACGACCAGGGGCACGGCCCGATGAAACTGCTCGCCTTCGAGGAGGGGGTCAACGTGACGCTCGGGCTGCCCGTCGTGCGTACCTCGGTCGATCACGGCACGGCGTTCGACATCGCCTGGACGGGGCGGGCCTCGCCCCGATCGCTCGACGCGGCGTTGGCCTACGCCCGGCGGTTGGTCGGCCGGGCGTGAGGGCCCTCGGGCGCGGCCTACGCTCCGGGCGTGGGCGTCGCCGTGGTCACCGGATCGAACTCGGGCATCGGGAGGGCGGCCGCGGTCGCGCTCGCCGTCGACGGGCACACGGTGGCGGCCACCATGCGCAACCCGGGCAAGGCGGCCAAGCTCCTCGCCGCGGCCGAGGCCGCAGGGGTGCGGGACCGGGTCCACGTCGTGGCTCTCGACGTCGGCGACGACGAGGCCGTGCGCACCGGGATGGCGGCGATCGCCGCCGCCCACGGACCGGTGTCGGTCCTGGTCAACAACGCCGGGATCGCCCCGATCGGGGTGCTCGAGGAGACCTCGATCGCCGTCTACGCCGAAGCCATGGAGGTGAACCTCTACGGCGCGATCCGCTGCACCCAGGCGGTCCTGCCCGCCATGCGAGCCGCCGGAGCCGGGGTGATCGTCAACGTGAGCTCGGTGGTCGGCCGCTTCGCCTCGCTCGCTCAATCGCCGTACGTCGCATCCAAGTGGGCCCTCGAGGGCGTGTCCGAGGGGTTGGCGCAGGAGGTTGCGCCCTTCGGCATCCGGGTGGTGATCGTCGAGCCCGGTGTGACGCGTTCGGCGATCTTCGCCAAGAACACCGACGCCCCCAACGCGTCGGGGGCGTACGAGGCCCACAACCGTCGGATGTTTCAGTTCTATGCCGTGGGCATCCCCCAGGCGACCCCGGCCGAGGAGGTGGGCGCTGCGATCGCGGCCGCCGTGGCCGACCCGTCGACCCCGCTGCGTCTCACGGTCGCGTGGGGCGGCCCCGAGATCGTGGCCGGTCGGGCTGCGCTCGGCGACGACGAGTGGGTGGCGATGGGTCGCCTCGTCGACGACGGCGAGTACTACGGCG
>JBILVB010000110.1:0-12999 GCA_044370695.1 Acidimicrobiales bacterium
CGTTCTGGCCCGTCGTCGCGTCGATGACGAGCAGCACCTCGGTGACCCGGCCCGGCTCCCGGCCGGCCACCCGACGCACCTTGCGCAGTTCGTCCATGAGGTTCGTCTTGGTGTGCAGGCGACCGGCGGTGTCGGCGAGCACGAGGTCGTCACCTCGGGCCCCGGCGGACTGCACGGCGTCGAAGATCACCGCCGAAGGGTCCCCGCCCTCGGTGCCGCGCACGAGCCGGGCACCGGATCGCTCGGCCCACGTGCCGAGCTGTTCGGCGGCTGCGGCCCGGAACGTGTCGCCCGCAGCCATGACGACCGAACGGCCGACGAGGCGTTGCTGGTAGCCGAGCTTGCCGATCGTCGTCGTCTTTCCCACCCCGTTCACGCCCACGAACAACCACACGTTCGGCGACCCGGCCGGCCCGTCCTCGAAACGCACGGTCCGGTCGGCGCCGGCGAGACGGGCCTTCATGTCGGCCTTCAGCGCCTCGAGCACGTCGTCGGGAGCGGTCAACTCCTTGGCCGCCACCCGTGCCCGCAGGGGGTCGAGGAGCGCTGCGGTCACCTTCACCCCGACGTCGGAGCGCAGCAGCGCCTCCTCGAGGTCGTCCCAGGTGTCGTCGTCGATCCTGGCTCGACCCCGCACACCGACGACGGCGGCGGCCAACGCCGCTCGAGCCCGGGACAGCCGGTCACGGAACCGAGGGCGCTCGACGATCTCCGCCGGTGCGGCCTCGGCAGCGCTCGACGTCGCCGCCTCGGCGATCTCGGCAGCCTCGGCCTCGGCGGTCGCTTCGGCGTCGATGAGCGCTGCGAGTTCGGCATCGCTGAGCTCCCCCAGCGTGCCGTCGGGACCCAGGCCGCTCGGCTGATCGTCGAGGTGGACCTCGGCCAGCACGACCTCGTCGGGGGCCCGACCCGGCACGGCCGGCGCCGGCGCCGACGCCGACGCCGACGCCTCCCGGGCCTCGGCGATGGTGCGCCGGGCGGCGGGCGGCGGCTCGAGTTCGACGCCCCGCGACCGGCGACGGCTGACCAGCAGCACACCGGCCCCGAACACGACGGCGACCACGATCAGGAGGAGGAACAGCACTTCCATGGCGCTCGCACCCTAACCGTGGCCGCCGCGCGGCCCGCTGCCGGTCAGCTCGCGGCGAGTGCGGGCGACGGCGCCCGCACCTGCACCAGCGGGGGGACGAATTGGTGCTCCAGCAGGTCGAACCCGATCAGCCGCCGGCGCAGATCGGCGACGGCCCCGGCGTCCACCGAGGTACCGGCCTGGCGCATCCGGAACTCGCAGTTGAGCACCGTGGCCTCGCCGAGCAGGGAGTCCACCCGGGCCGGGTAGATCTGCGTGGCGACGGCGAACGCCCGGGCCAGGTGCATCGGCCCCTGGTTGACAGCGCAGGCCAGGCGCCGGCAGAAGGCGCTCAGGCTGTCCTCGCTGCACAGCAGCGCGAGGGTCACCGAGTCGGTGTCGGTCGTGTGGTTCATTGCCCCTGCCCCTTGCTGAATCCGGGCTCGCCATCGAAGGTGAAGAGCCCCTCCGACTTGATGAACGGAAAACCGGCCTCGTCGAGTCGGCCGAGCAACGTGATGGTGTCGGCCGTGGCGACCGAGGCGCCCACCCCGAGGAAACGGCACCGGAAGGCGTCGACGCACAGGGTCTCGGGGGCGCCGTCGGGCCACACCTTCTGGCCACGGTTCGACAGCATGTCGAGCGTGAACTCCGGGCCTGCGAGCGCCGACAGCTGGCTGCCGAGCTCGGCCGGCGACAGGTGCGGCACGTCGAGGAACGCGTCGATGCCGACCTGGACCTTGTGTTGGCGGGCCCGGGCGGGGACCTTGACCGAGATCGTGGCCCGGTCGGCGTAGGCCACCGGGGCAAGGGTCTTGGGGGTCTCCCCCATCCGGGCGATCACGGCGTCGGCGAAGGCCGTGGTGCCGACCTTCGCGGTGCTGACGGCCGGGTCGTAGATGTCGTAGGTGTGGACGCCGTCCTCGATCGTGCGCAGCCAGGCGTTGTGGGCGCGGGCTGCCACCTCGCCCTGGCCGATGTGGACGAGCATCTGCACCGCCCCCAGGAACAACCCCGAGGGGTTCGCCAGGTCCTGCCCGGCACGGCGGGGGGCCGAGCCGTGGATGGCCTCGAACATGGCCGAGGTCGGCCCGATGTTGGCGCTGCCGGCCAGGCCGACCGACCCGGCGATCTGCGCTGCGACGTCGGAGAGGATGTCGCCGTACAGGTTCGGCAGGAGCACCACGTCGAACGCGCCCGGCGTGTCGGCGAGCTTGGCCGCGCCGATGTCGACGATCCAGTGCTCGAACTCGATGTCGGGGTACTCGGCCGCGACCTCCTCGGCGACCTGGTGGAACAGGCCGTCGGTCATCTTCATGATGTTGTCCTTGGTGAACGCCGTGACCTTCTTGCGCCCGTATGCCCGGGCGTACTCGAAGGCGTACCGCGAGATCCGCTCGCACCCGGGCCGGGTGATGAGCTTGAGGCACTGGTAGACCTCGTCGCTCTGGCGGTGCTCGATCCCGGCGTAGAGATCCTCCTCGTTCTCGCGGACGATGACGACATCCATGCCCGGGTGCTTGGTGGCGACGAACGGGGCGTAGGACGGGCAGGGCCGGACGTTGGCGTACAGGCCGAGCGTCTTGCGGACGGTGACGTTGAGGCTCTTGAACCCACCGCCCTGGGGCGTGGTGATCGGCGCCTTCAGGAACACACCCGTGCGCTGTAGCGACGCCAGCGACTCGGGTTCGATGCCGGCCGAGTTGCCCCGGCGGTACACGGCCTCGCCGATCTCGATCTCCTCGATCGCCAGCCGGGCGCCGGCGGCCTCGATGATGCGCAGCGTCGCATCCATGATCTCGGGGCCGATCCCGTCGCCTCGGGCCACGGTCACGGGCGTGGTGGTGGTCATCGTGTGTCCTCCTCGTTCATGAGAGGGGAGCATCGTGTGCTCCGTTGCATGTTCATGGAAACATGCACATCAACTCATGTCAAGGAAATCTTTCGCTCGTCGATCAGTCCGACCCCGGACCCGACGCACCCGAGACGACCTTCTCCGACACGGCCTTCGACGAGCCGCCCGGCTGCATCGAGATGCCGTACAGCGTGTCGGCGGCTTCCATCGTGCGCTTCTGGTGGCTGACCACGATCAGTTGGGCGTCCCGGCGGAACTCGCCCAGCAGGTTCAAGAACCGGTGGAGGTTCACGTCGTCGAGCGCGGCCTCCACCTCGTCCATCACGTAGAACGGCGAAGGCCGACTACGGAACACGGCGAACAAGAACGCGAGCGCCGTCAGCGACCGCTCACCGCCCGACAGCAGGCTGAGCTTCTTCACGTTCTTGCCCGACGGCTTGGCTTCGATCTCGATACCGGTCACCAGCAGGTCGTCGGGTTCGGTGAGCACCAGCTTGCCCACACCACCGGGGAACAGCGATGCGAAGAGCGTCTCGAAGCTCGTCGTCACGTCGGCGAAGGCCGCTGCGAACGTCGAGCGGATCTCGTTGTCGACGGCCTGGATCACCCGGTTGAGCTCGCGACGTGACGAGCGCACGTCCTCGAGTTGCTCGTCGAGGAAGCGTTGCCGCTCGACGAGCGCAGCGTGCTCCTCCAGCGCGAGCGGGTTCACCGGGCCGAGGATGCGCAGCTCCCGTTCGAGCTCGGCCGAGCGTTGCGCCGCGGTCATCCCCGGCGGCAGGTCGGGCTCCGGGGTCGACAGCGCGACCTCGCCGTCGACCCCGTGCTCCCGCTGCAGTCCCGCCTCGAGGGCCTCGCGTCGGGTTCGGGCCTCGACCTGGTCGACGTCGGCCCGGCGCGCCGCCTCGCGCACCTCGTCGAGACCGCGCTCGACGTCCACGCGGCGCCGCCTCGCCGATTCGAGCGCCGTCGTGACCGCCTGCGACTCCGCGGTGTGACGTTGGCGGGCGTCCTGGAGGACGCTCCACTCCTGCTCGAGCACCGGCCGGCAGCGCTCGAGGACCGATCGCAACCGTTCGAGCTGCGCCATCGATCGATCGAGCGCGATCCGGCGCTCGCCGGCCTCGGCACGCGCCACGGCATCGGCCGCCAAGCGCACCTCGGCGTCGCGTATCCGTCGCTCGAGGAAGGCCTGGCGCTCGGCGTAGGTGGTCGCCCGCCGTTCGAGATCCCGGCGGCGCCCGACGTGCTCCTGCAGCGCCCGATCGAGCTCCTGACGCGTGCCGCGCAGCCGTTCACGCACGGCACGCTCGGCGACGGCCTGCTGCTCGAGTTCGGGCAGGCGCGCCTCGAGCGTGGCGAGCCGGGCTCGGTCCCGGGCCAGGCGCTCGTCGAGTTCGGCGAGGGTCGGCTCGATCGCGACCAGCTCGGTGCCGAGCTCTCGGCGCGTGGCCTGGGCCCGGCTCAGGCCTTCGGACGCCGCAGTGAACCGGGCGTCGTTGTCGTCGAGGCGGCGGCCGAGGTCGTCGAGCTCCCGGCGGGCGGCCTGCGCGGCCGCGACCGCAGCGGCGAGTCCGGCGTCGGCGGCGTCCAACCCCGTGGCGGCGAGCGCCAGGTGGCTGCGGGCATCGTCGAGCGCAGCGCCGGTCGCGCCGGTGATCGTCGCACCGACCCGCCAGCCGCTGCGGCCGAAACAGTCGCCGGCCCGGGTGACCGCGACGATCTCGGCCTCCCGCACGGACACGTCGAGCGCCGCTTCCCAGCCCCCGTCGACGACCACGGCCGTACCCACGAGCCGGTCCAGCAGGGCACCGACCGCGGGATCCGCAGCGCGCACGTGGGCTCGCACCGGGGTGCCGAACGACGCCGCCCGGCCCGGGGCGAGTCCGGCCGCCGGCGCAGCAGCGCCGAGCGCCAGCACGGCGCCCGACGCGCCGGCCTCGCCGAGGGCCCGGAGCGCCCGGCGACCCGCATCGGTGCCGTCGACCACCACCGCCGCCAGGGCCTCACCCGCGGCCGCTTCGAACGCCGCCTCCCAACCCGGGTCCACCTCGACGAGGTCGAGGAGCGTCCCCACCACCCCGGGCACCCCGGCCAGGCGCTCCGCCCCGGCTCGGGCCCGGGCGGCGTCGAGGGCGAGCGCGAGGGCCTCGGCCCGCGCCGACCAGCGCTCGTGTTCCCGTCGCGCCGCCTGCGCGGCGAGATCCGCCACGTCCCGGCGCTCGTCGGCGGCGGCGAGGGTCGCTTCGGCCCGTTCGGTCGCTTCGACCAGCGGCTCTTCGGCGGCCTCGGCCTCGGCGCACTGGGCGCGCAGGCGGTCCACGTCGGCGGCGACGGCGGCGTCGCGGGCCACGAGCGCTCGGCGGCGCTGTTCGGCCCGATCGCGCTCGGCGGTCGCCCGTTCGACGGCCTGGCGCACGCTGCGCAGTTCACCGCGCACCTCGGCCAGCGCGTCGGAGGCGAGGTTCGCCGTTCCGACCGTCGCCGTCTCGGCCTCGAGCTCGTGGCGGCGGCGGGCGAGCTCGGCTTCGCCGTCGACGAGCTCGGCGGCCTCGGGTTCGATGCGCTCCGCCGCGAGCGCCACCTCGCCGAGCTCGACCCGCATCCGGGCGACATCCGCCTCGAGGTTCGCCACCACGCCGACGTCCATGGCCCGCTCGCGGTCGCGGGCGACGCCGCGGATCCGTTCCGTCACCACGGCCGCCTGCCCTCGGGCACGCTCGCGCAGTTGCTCGACACGCACGAGCGAATCGGACAGCGCGAAGCCGCCGAGCCGGGCGAGCGCGACCTCGGCGGCGACCACCTCGGTGACCAGGCGCTCCGCCTCGGCCCGCAGTTCCGTCTCGCGGCGGGCCAGCGCCGCACGCTCGCCGTCGAGCTCGCGCAGCACCCCGTCGAGTCGGTCGAGCTCCCGGCCGGCGAGGTGCACCTGCAGCACAGCGAGCTCCGACACGACCTCCCCGTGGCGGCGCGCCGCATCGGCCTGCTTCTCGAGCGGCCGCATCTGCCGGCGCACCTCGCGCACCAGGTCCTGCACCCGGGCGAGGTTGCCCTCGGTGGCCTCCAGGCGCCGCTCGGCTTTCTCCTTGCGCCGCCGGTACTTCAGCACCCCGGCCGCTTCCTCGATGATGCCCCGACGGTCCTCGGGTCGGGCGTTCAACACGGCGTCGATCTGGCCCTGGCTCACGATCACGTGCTGCTGGCGCCCGACACCGCTGTCGGACAACAGCTCCTGCACGTCGAGCAGCCGGCACGGTGCACCGTTGAGCGCGTACTCGCTCTCACCCGACCGCCACAAGCGTCGGGTGATCGTCACCTCGTTGAACTCGATCGGCAGCAGGCCGTCGCTGTTGTCGAGCGTGAGCGACACCTCGGCGCGCCCGAGCGCCGGGCGCCGGGCGGTGCCGGCGAAGATGACGTCTTCCATCTTCTGGCTGCGGACCGCCGAGGGCGCCTGCGCGCCGAGCACCCATGCGATCGCGTCCACGACGTTGGACTTCCCACTGCCGTTCGGACCGACGACGACCGTCACGCCCGGTTCCATGAGCAGGGTGGTCGAGTCGGCGAAGGACTTGAACCCCTTCAACGTCAACTGGCGCAGGAACACTCGGTCGACCTCGGGCGGCGAAAGACCCCGAACCCTACCCCTTCGGCGGCAGTGCCCGCCGGTGACGGCGCTCGCGCGGCGCAAGCTCCACCCGGTCGCGACCGGCCTCCTTGGCTCGGTAGAGGGCACCGTCGGCGCGGCGCAACATCCCGTCCGGCCCGTCGGGTCCGTGTTCGGCCACCCCGAAGCTGCACGTCACGCGCCGGTCGTCGATCGCGGTCTGCAAGGCCCCGGCGATCCGTTTGGCCACCGCAGCGGCATCCTCGACGCTCACCCCCGGCAGGGCGATGGCGAACTCCTCACCGCCGAGCCGGGCGCCGACGTCGATCGGGCGGATCGAGGAGGCGATGAGCCGGGCGACGCCGACGAGCACCTCGTCGCCAGCGGCGTGGCCGAATCGGTCGTTGAAGGACTTGAAGTGGTCGACGTCGGCGACGATCACCGACACCGGTGTCCCCGTTCGCTCGGCGGCGGCGAGGTGGCGGGCGAGCGCATCGTCGAAGGCCCGGCGGTTGGCCAGACCCGTGAGCGGATCGGTCCGCGCCGTCTGTTCGAGTTCGTCGACGAGCGCGAGCACTCGGCGCCGCAGCAGGACGACCAGTGCACCGCTGATCCACAGGAACCCGGCGACGATGCCCAGCCGCAGCAGCAGGCTCCCCCAGGTCCCGTCGAGTGCCGAGTAGGCGAACGCCAACGTTGCGACGATGGCCACCCCGACGGCCACGCAGCTGCGGATCGGTCGGAGCGCCCCGACGAACAGCACGATCGGGACGAGGATCAGCTCGCCGGGGATCACCTGGCCGGTGCCCATCTGCTCGGAGCCGGCCACGAGCCGGAGCTGCGCCCCGGTGCCGACCACGGCAGCGATCGCCACCACGTCGTACACCACCCCCGGCGCTCGCCGACCGAGGAACACGAGTGCCAGCCCGACGAGCGCTGCGATCAACCCGATGACGACGCCCTGGGCATCGACCCCCGGGGCCGGTTCGCCCGGCAGCGCAGCGGCGGCGAGGCCGAGCATGCCGCCGCCGATGCACAACCCGGCCCCAGCTCGAGCACGCAGGCCGGCTTCGGCCTGCGCGGCTCGTTGGGGCTCCCAGATCGACACCCGGACGACTCTAGGCCGAATCGATGGGCTGTTCGGCCCAGACACCGAGAACCTGAAACGAGGTCCAGACGTTCAGGAGTTCTGGCACCGTGGGCACCAGTAGCTGGAGCGTCCACCCCAGTCCGAGCGCACGACCGCCGTGCGGCACCGGGGGCATGGCCGCCCGACTCGGCCGTGGACCGCATGGCGTTCCTGGTAACGGCCGGCCCGTCCGTCCACGTCGACGTACTGCCCGTCCGACAGCGTCGAGCCGCCCGCCTCGACGGCGGTGCCGAGCACGCGGCGGAGCGCGCGGTGCAGGGCGCGGATCTCGCGGGCGTCGAGCAGCACACCGGGCCGGTCGAAACGTACCCGGGCGTGCCAGAGGACCTCGTCGGCGTAGATGTTGCCGATGCCGGCGATCACGTGCTGGTCGACGAGGAGGTCCTTCACCCGGCGACGACGCGCGAGCCGGACCGCGAGCCCGTGCGGCCCGAAGCGGTCGAGCAGCGGGTCGGGGCCGAGGGCGAGCAGGTCGGGCGCGTCGTCGGCCCACCGGCCCGGCCGGACCACCACCACCTCGCCGAAGGTGCGCGGGTCGACGAAGCGAAGCGCCCGGCCGTCGTCGAGGCCGAAGCGCACGTGGGTGTGCGGCGGCTCCGGTGTGCCGGTATCGGCGAGGCGCAGCTGGCCGCTCATCCGTAGGTGCACGAGCACGGTGGCCCCGTCGTCGAGCCCGACGAGCAGATACTTGCCCCGCCGGGCGACCGAGGCCACCACGCGGCCTCGGGCCCCGGTCTCGACCGCCTCGGCGCTGGTCCGGCGCACGGTGCGCGCGCCGGTGGCCGACACCGTGTCGATCCGGCGGCCGACCAGCTCGCGCTCGAGACCGCGGCGCACGACCTCGACCTCAGGCAGCTCAGGCACCGGCGCCCGTCCCGTCGGGCGCTCCGGGAGCCATGCGCTGCAGGGCCTGCGCAGCCGCGGCCTGCTCCGCCTGCTTCTTCGACCGGCCCGTTCCGGACCCGAGCTCCTCGTCGCCGACGAGCACGCGGGCCTGGAACACCTTCGCATGGTCCGGACCGTCCTCGGCGACCCGGTAGGCCGGCGGCCCCGATGCCCGCCGGGCCAGCTGTTCCTGCAGCGCGGTCTTGTGGTCCGAGCCTCCGAAGCGGGCGGCTCGTTCGAGCGCCGGGCCGAGCAGGCGAGCCACCAGCGCCCGAGCCGCGTCGGGTCCGCCGTCGAGGTACACGGCGGCGAGGACCGCTTCGAGCGCGTCGGACAGGATCGACGGCTTGGCCCGCCCGCCGGCCGCTGCCTCCCCCTTGCCCAGGAACAGCACCTCCCCGAGCCCGAGCTGGTCGGCCACGGACGCGAGCGCACCGGCGTTCACGACCGCCTTGCGCAGATCGGTGAGACGGCCCTCGGTCAGCTCGGGGTGCCGGTGGAACACCCACTCGGCCACGAGCCAACCCAGGACCGCGTCCCCGAGGAACTCCAGCCGTTCGTTGGACTCCTCGCCGGGGTGTTCACTCACCCACGACCGGTGGGACAGCGCGACCCGCAGCAGCACAGGATCGGCGAACCGGTGTCCGATCCGGCTGGCGAAGGCCTCGAGATCGGCGCTGGTGCTCAGGCGGCGTTCACCCGCGTGAACACGTAGTCGACGGCGTCGCGCACGGACTTCAGATCTGCGAGGTCCTCGTCCTCGATGCGGAACCCCACGGTCCGCTCCCCGAGTTCTTCCTCGATCGCCTCGACGAGCTCGATCAGCGCAAGCGAGTCGGCCCCGAGGTCGTCGACGAAGGACTGACCTTCGCTGATCGAATCCGGTTCGATCTCGAGGATGTCGGCGAGCCGGTCCCGGATGATCCCGAACACCTCGGCGCGACTGACGGGACCGTGCTCGACGTGCGTCTCAGCGGGCATCGGATCTCCTGGGAGGCAGGGACGGTTGGGTGGCGGCAGGTTACCGCCGTCGGGCTCAGGCCGAGATGGCGGCGCGCAGCGAGCCGACGAGATCGGCCTCGACCATCTCCTGCGCGACCCGGCACGCGTTGACGACGGCGCGCGCCGAGGACGAACCGTGGGAGATGATGCACACCCCGTCGACCCCGAGGAGCATGGCGCCGCCGTAGGTCTCCGGGTCGAGCGTGGCGTAGAGCGGCAGCAGGGCCGGCATCAACGCCGCCGACGGTTCGGCGTACTCGGGCTTGGCCGCGAAGGCCTCCAGCAGCGCCCGCACGATCGTCTTGAGCGCCCCCTCGAGGGTCTTGAGCACGACATTTCCCGTGAAGCCGTCGGTGACGACGACGTCGACGTCCGCAGTCATCACGTCGCGTCCCTCGACGTTGCCGATGAAGTTGATCCCGGGCGCCTGCGCAAGCAGGCCGTGGGTCTCCTTCACGAGCGGCGTGCCCTTGGTGGGCTCCTCGCCGATGGACAGCAGACCGACCCGCGGCGTGGCGATGCCGAAGCGCTGCCGGGAGAACACGGTGCCCATCTGGGCGAACTGCACCAGCCAGTCGGCTTGCACCTCGGCGTTGGCACCGGCGTCGATCAGCACCGTCGGCAGGGCGCCCGGGACCGGGATCGGCGTGGCGATCGCCGGGCGGCTCACCCCTTTGAGGCGGCCCATCCGCAGCAGGGCCGACGCCATCGTGGCGCCGGTGTTGCCCGCCGACAGCATCGCCGACGCCTTGCCGTCCCGGACCGCTTCGGCGGCACGCACGAGCGACGAATCCTTCTTCCGCCGCACGCCCTGTGCCGGGTCGTCGTCCATCTCGATGACCTCGGAGCACTCACGCACGGGCAGGTCGCCCACGTCACCGAGCGCATCGGCCCGTCCCACGAGCAGGATCGGGATGCCGTGCTCCTCGGCCGCCTGGCGGGCACCGCGCACGATCTCGCCCGGGGCCCGGTCGCCGCCCATGGCGTCGACCGCGATGGGGAGGATGGTCACCGCCGGCTCAGGCGACGTCGATCACGACACGGTCGCGGTACCACCCACACGACGGGCAGACCACGTGGGGCCGCTTCGCCGCATTGCAGCGAGGGCAGGTGCTGCGGGCCGGGGCCTCGAGCTTCCATGCGGCGGCCCGGTGGCTGCGCGACTTCGACTTCGACTTCTTCTTCTTCGGGACCGGCATGGTTCGATCTCCTCACGAGGGCCCGGTGAGGATAGCCGCCCCGCACGGCGCCGACGAATCACCCGGACGCGTAGGGTGCGCCGGTGACAACCACCGCCGTGCCCGGCCCGGACGCCGCCCGGCGGCGCTACCTGCTCGCACTGGGCGGCTTGGGACTGGTGGTGGTGATCTGGGGTCTCGGCCCGCCGCTGTCGAAGGAGATCAGCGCACCGGGCCTCACGGTCGCAGCGGTCCGCATGTGGATGGCGGTGCCCACCATGGTCGCGTTGCAGGTGCTCAGCGGCTCGCGTCCGACCTGGGCCCAGATCTGGGCGAGCCGCTGGGGCGGGCTGTGCTTCGGGGCGAACATGGCGTTCTTCTTCACCGCCATCCAGCACGCATCGATCGCCACGGTCACGCTCGTCGGGTCCCTGCAGCCGGTCACGGTGCTGCTCGGCGGGATCCGGTTCTTCGGCGAGCGACCGACGGCCTGGCGGCTCGGTTGGACGGTGGTCGGCATCGTCTCGGTGGGCGCAGCCGTCGCCGGGGCCGGCGCCGGGGTGCGGGCCACCCCGTTCGGGTTGGCCCTGTCGTGCGGGGCGCTCGTCACGCTGTCGGCGTACCTGCTCGTCACCCGGCGCACCCGTGCCCGGCTGTCGCCGTCGGAGTACCTGACCGGGGTGATGGTCTGGGCCGCGCTCGCCGTGACCCCGATGGCGCTGGTGAGCGGCCTGGCGCTCGACGCCATCGACTCCGCCGACGTGTTCTGGCTGGTCGTGGTGCTCATCGGCCCCGGCGCACTCGGGCACCTGATCATGAACTGGGTGATCACCGAGCTGCCCCTGGGGATCACGGCGCTCAACATGCTCCCCGCCACGGTGCTGTCGATCGCGGTCGCCTGGCCGGTGCACGGCGAACCCGTGACGTTGCTGCAGGTCGTCGCAGGAGCGGTGACGCTCGTGGCCGTCGGGCTCGTGGTCAACGGCCGCCCGTCCTGGCTGCGCTGAGCCCCGGCACGACCGGCGCGGGCCGGCGCTCGACCCGCCGGTCAACCGGTTTCGTCGGCCGCGTCCTCCGTGCGCAGCGCATCGAGCGCAGCCCAACGGGAATCGCGCGCCGCCGGGGCGCAGGCGCAGGGCGTCCGGTTCCGATCGACCCCGCAGGTGGGGCACAGCCCGGCGCAGTCGGGCCGGCACAGCGGGGCGAGGGGCAGTTCGAGCATCAGGCCGTCGCGTACCGCCGGCCACAGTTCGAGCAGATCCCCGGTGAGCGCGAACGCGTCGGGGGCCGTCGGGCGGAGCTGGTAGAGCTCACGCAGGTCGTCGACCACCACCTCGCCGGTCGCCGGGCCGAGGCACCGCCGGCACACGCCCTGCCACGTCGCCCGGGCCCGGCCCGTCAGCACGATGCCGTCCGACAGGCTCTCGAGTGCGAGCTCGACGGTCACCGGCGAACCGTCCGGCACCTCCACCTCGCCGACGACGACGTCTTCGGCGGGCACGACCGCGTGCACCGATCGGCGCAGCGCCGGGTGCCGCAACAGCTCGGTGACGGGAACGGTGAGCTCGGGGACCATCAACGCGCTCGGGCGCTCAGGACCGGTCCTGGTCGAAGAACAGCGGCCCGGACGGATCCGGCTCCGGCTGCGGGGTACCCGCCGGGGGGCGCGGCGCTCCGTTGAGCCGCTCTCGTCCGGCCGCCACCGTGCGCGCCACCCGGTCGAGGACGATCTCGAACGTGGCGAGGCGCTGGTCGACGAAATCCTCGGTCTCGAGGCGCATCCGGCGGGCGTCTTCCTCCGCGGCGTCACGGACCTGGCGGGCCCGCATCTCGGCCTGGCGGACGATCTCGGCGCGCTGGACCATCCGTTCCGCCTGCGCCCGGGCCGCCTCGAGCAGATCGTCGGCCTCGCGCTGCGTCTTGTGCAGGAACTCCTGACGCTCCTTGAGCATCCAGCGGGCCTGGCGCAGTTCGTCGGGCAGACGGTTGAGTGCTTCTTCGAGCAACTCGATGATCTCGTCGCGGTTGATCATCGGCGACGACGACAGCGGGATCGTGCGGGCGGTCGCGATGATGTCGATGGTGCGCCGCAACAACGTCTCGGAGTCGTTCGTCGACTGGGCGTCGCCGAAATAGCTCATCGGGCGTGGCTCATCGAGGGAAGCGCTCCTGCAATCGAGCCGCCACCGGCGGCGGGACCAGGGCCGAGACGTCTCCACCGTACCGGGTGATGTCCCGGATGAAGCTCGACGC
>JBILVB010000111.1:0-12848 GCA_044370695.1 Acidimicrobiales bacterium
GACTGCACCAGCACCGTGCCGCCGGCCAGCCAGCAGCTCCAGGCGTTCCAGTGCGCCGCGCCGTGCATGAACGGCGGTGAGGGCAGGGCCCGGAGACGATCGCCGTTGCCGGCCTTCGCGACGAGTTCGGCCGGTTCCGACGCCGTGATCCCGAGCGCCCCGGCGACGAAGTCGGCTTGCCGCCACAGCACGCCCTTGGGCTTGCCGGTGGTGCCGCCCGTGTAGAGCACGTAGAGGTCGTCGGGCGAGCACGCCGGGTCGCTCCAGGGTTCGGCACCGGCGAGCACCGCCTCGTAGGGCGCACCGACCTCCCACACGGTGGTGACCGCCGGGCAGGAGGGCAGGGCCTCGTCGAGGACCGGCCGCAGCGTCGGGTCGACGACGACGGCCCGGGCCTGCGAATCGCGCAGCACGTACGCGAGCTCGTCCGCGGTGTAGCGGTAGTTGACGTTCACCGGTGCGCAGCGGGCCTTGTACGCGCCGAGCATCACTTCGAGGTACTCGTTGCCGTTGTGACAGAAGAGCGCGACGACGTCCTGACCCTTCTCCCACCCGGCGAGCCGGTCGCGCTCGACGACCGTGCCGAGCCCGGCGGCCCGCAGCGCGCCGGCCACCCGGCGGCTGCGGTCGCCGATCTGGCGCCAGGACAGGATCCGGTCCCGGAACACGAGGCACTGACGGTCCGGATGGGCGGCCTCGAGGGCCTCGTGGGCGGAAGCGAGGTTGATCCCGGGCATCGGGCAGGATGCTGGCATGGAGCCGCTCGTCCTCGACAACCCCCGTCCCGGTGTCACCCGGATCACGCTCAACCGTCCGGCCAAGCTCAACGCGCTCACCACCGAGATGGTGCAGGGTCTCCACGATGCCCTCGACGCCATCGCCGTCGACGCGTCGTGCCGGGTCGTGATCCTCACGGGTGCGGGCCGCGGGTTCTGCGCCGGCCTCGATCTCGGCGGCTACGGCGAGGCACCACACACCGAGGGCTTCGGTCGTCCGCAGGCGGGCTTCGCCGTGCAGCGACACATCGCGCGGCTCATCCCGCACCTGCGCTCGCTCCCGCAGCCCGTGATCGCCGCGGTCAACGGCCCTGCGGCCGGCGGGGGTTTCGCGCTCGTGCTCGGGTCGGACGTGCGCCTCGCAGCGGCCTCGTCCCGGTTCAACGCCGCGTTCATCCGCATCGGGTTGTCGGCCTGCGACATCGGCACGAGCTGGTTGCTCCCGCGCCTGGTGGGCGCCGCTCGGGCCCAGGAGCTCATGCTGACGGGCCGCATCTTCGACGCCGAGGAGGCCTACCGGATCGGCCTCGTCGTGGAGGTCACCCCCGACGAGGTGCTGATGGAGGCGGCGTTGGCGAAGGCCGAGCAGATCATGCTGAACAGCCCGTTCGGAGTGGCCCTCACCAAGGAGGGGATGTGGTCGTCGCTCGAGATCCCGGCGATGCAGAACGCCATCGACCTCGAGAACCGCCAGCAGATCATGGCCTCGTTCACCGAGGACGCCACCGAAGCCCGCCGGGCCTTCCTGGAGCGGCGGCCACCGTCGTACCGCAACACCTGACGGACACCTGAGGGTCATTGGGGGGAGTGTCGGCCGTCACCCTCGTGGTACCGTCCAGGCCAGCCGTGCCGGGGGGTGCGGCAGATGGGGGACCACCATGAGGAGTAGGAGAGGGGCGCTCGCCGTCGCGGGTGTCCTGGTCACGTTCGGTCTCGTCGCGGCGGCCTGCGGCGACGATTCGAAAGACAGCGGGGGGACGACGACGACTGCGGCCGGGGGCACCACGGTCGCCTCGGTGTCGACGATCGCCTCGACCACGTTGAAGCCCGCCGACGACAAGCCCAAGCGGGGCGGCACGCTCACCTACGGTGTCGAGGCGGAGACGGCGACGGGGTTCTCCGCGCTGTACTCGCAGTTCGCCATCTCCGGTGAGGCCGTGGCTCGCGCCATCTACGACAACGTCATGGCGATCGGCGAGGACGGCAAGACCCACGGCATGCTCGCCGAGTCGATGACCCCCAACGCGGATTTCACCTCCTGGACGGTGAAGATGCGCTCGGGCATCAAGTTCCACGACGGCACCCCGCTCGACGGCACTGCGCTGAAGCTTTATGTCGAGAACGGGCGCTGCAGCCCGCTCGTGGCGACGGCGTTCGGCGAGTTCGGCGGCTGCCCGAAGTCGTTCGACGCGAGCAAGCCCGAGGACGCGAAGACGAACCGCAAGCCGATCTCCACCATCTTCAAGGCGATCACGGTCGACTCGGCCGATCCGATGACGGTGAAGATCGACCTGCTGGCGCCCTACGCCGTGCTCGACTACTCCGCTGCCGGCTGGTACCTGATCAGCCCGAAGAACATCGACGACGTGGCGAACTCGCCGAAGAACCCGATCGGGACGGGCCCGTTCAAGTTCAAGTCCTGGACCGTGAACGACAAGCTCGAACTGGTGAAGAACCCGGACTACTGGCTCAAGGCACCCGACGGTCAGCCCTACCCGTACCTCGACGCGCTGACGATCCGGCCGATCGACGACATCGCGGCTCGGGAGAACTGCCTGCGCGGCGGCCAGTGCGACGTGATCCACACCTCGAACGGCGACGCCATCAACAAGTTCCGCTCGGAGAAGGACCAGTGGAACATCTTCGAGAACAACGTCGGCGGTGAGACCGGCCACTACATGTTCAACAACGCCCCGACGATCGGCGGCAAGGAGAACCCGATCGCGGACGTCAACGTCCGCACCGGTCTGGCCAAGTGCGTCGACTACGACGAGCTGAACAAGCTTCGCAACGGCGGCGTCACCCCGGTGGCCAACGGGCCGTTCCCGCCCGGCGTCGACGGCTACCTCGCCGACAACGGGTACCCGAAGAAGGACTTCGAGGGCGGCAAGAAGCTCCTCGACGCCTACAAGGCCTCCAAGGGCATCACCGGCGACCTCGAGTTGGCCTTCGGCACCACGGCCGACCCGTTCAACAAGGGCACCAACGAGCTGATCGCCAGCTACTGGAAGAAGTGCGGCGTCAACGGCAAGATCGACCAGACCGAGCAGGGCCAGTACATCACCCGGGCTCTCGTCGGCGATTTCCAGATCTTCGCCTGGCGTAACTTCGGCGGCCTGAACCCGGACCGCAACTACGTGTGGTGGCTGTCGGCCTTCGCGATCGACGCTCCCGGCGTGGCCCTGAACTTCGGCCGCATCAAGGACCCGGACATCGACAAGGCGCTCACCACGATCCGCCAGAGCGGTGACCCGGCGGCCCGCAAGGCGGCGGCCGAGACGATCAACAAGACGTTCGGCTCGAAGGTCTACAACCTGTGGACGGCGTGGACCCTGTGGCAGCAGGTGGCGAACAAGAAGGTGCAGGCGGTGGGCTCGTCGTTCAACGCTCCCGACGGCACCAAGTTGGTCAACACGCACCGGGTGTCGATGCACTCCTGGCAGCAGATCTGGATCAAGTGATCCACCGCGCCTGACGGCGCAACGGGCCCGGACCGTACGGTCCGGGCCCGTTGCGCGTCGTAGGCGTCGTCGGCGTTGCGCAACAGGCCGGGTTCGAGCGGTCCGGGCTCCCGCTGCCGTCGCAGGTCAGACGGTGGCCGGCACGGCGCCGAGGCCGCCGCCGAGGAACTCGGTGAGCACCTCGACCAGACGATCCTCGGGCAGCGTCGGGCGCTCGAGCCACTGCAGCACCGAGGCGTGGACGACGGCGAGGACGGCGGTGGCCAGCACCTCGGACTCGGGTGCCCCGCCCAGGCTGCGGGCCGTCGCCCGGACCCGGTCGGCGTGCAGGCGCGGCAGCTGGGCGAAGGTGGCCTCGCCGGACGCGTACCGGTACCCGGCCGGGTCGGAGCGGGCGTAGGCCAGGTGCGCCTCCACGGCCCGCCGCAGGGCGTTGCGCCGGTCGTCGGCGGACACGACCGCGGCCGTGACCCGGGCGCCGAGCTCGCTGACGGCGCGGCGGTAGACGGCTTCGAGCAGCCCGTTTCGATCGCCGAAGTAGTTGTAGACGAGCGCCCGGGAGACCCCGGCAGCCTCGGCGATCTCCTCGAAGGTCACCCCGGCCGGATCGCGTCCGGCGAACACCGACGCAGCCGCAACGACGATCTGCTCGCGGCGCTCGGCGCGGTTCAACCGGGTTCGCCCGGCCGGGATCTCGGCCACGTCCGGCTGTCGTACGTCAGGTGGGTGCCCCGACGAGCGGGAAGTGGCAGGCGACGTAGTGGCCCTGCCCGATGTCCCGCAGTTGCGGCTCCTCCGAAGCGCACCGCTCCTGGGCGATGGGGCAGCGGGTTCGGAACCGGCACCCCGACGGCGGTGCCATCGGGGAGGGCAACTCGCCCTGGATCCGGTTGGTCGGGTCCGGCTTCACCTCGGGATTCGGGACGGGGATCGAGTCGAGCAAGCGGGAGGTGTACGGGTGGGCCGGCCGGTCGTAGAGGTCGTCGGACGGGGCGACCTCGCACACCTTGCCGAGGTACATCACGCACACCCGGTCGCTGACGTTCTTCACGACCGCGAGGTCGTGGGCGATGAACACCATGGTGAGGCCGTACTTGGCCTTCAGGTCCTCGAGGAGGTTGAGCACCTGGGCCTGGACACTCACGTCGAGGGCCGAGACGGGCTCGTCGCAGATGAGCATCTTGGGTTCGAGGACCAGGGCCCGGGCGATCGAGATGCGCTGGCACTGCCCGCCCGAGAACTGGTGCGGCCGACGATCGGCCGTGGACGGGTCGATACCGACGGTCTCGAGCACCTCGTCGACCTTGCGGGCACGCTCTTCTTTGGTGCCGATGCCCCACACGTGGAGCGGTTCGGCGACGATGTCGCGCACCCGGCGGCGGGGGTTCAGCGACGAGATCGGGTCCTGGAAGATCATCTGCACGTTGGTGCGCAGCTGGCGCACCTTCTCCCCGCGCAGCTGCGTGAGGTCCTGGCCCTGGAACACGATGCTGCCCCCGGTGGGCGGCGGGAGCTGGATCACGGCCTTGCCGGTGGTGGACTTGCCGCACCCCGACTCGCCGACGAGTCCGAGTGTCTCGCCCGGGAGCACGTCGAAGCTGATCCCCGACACGGCATGCACCTTCAGTCCGGTGCGGCCCACGGGGAATTCGACGGTCAGGTTCTCGACCCGCAGCAACGCCTCCGATTCGGCGTGCAGGTGGGCGGTGCCGGTGCCGGCCATCACGCACCGGTCCCGGCGGTCGTGCCCTGACGGGACTGCCACTCGGCCGAGCCGACCGGGTACCAGCAGGCGTAGAAGTGGCCGGGGGTGTCGGCTTCGACCAAGGGAGGTTCCTCCACGGTGCAGCGCTCCTGGGCGTACGGGCAGCGGGGCGCGAAGCGGCACCCCGGCGGCGGGTCGATCAGCGCAGGCGGGCGACCGGCGATCACCTGCAGCCGGGTGTGCGAATGGTCTTCGATGCGCGGGATCGAGCGCAGCAGGGCCTCGGTGTACGGCATCTTCATGTTCGAGAACAGCACCTTGGTCGGCGCCTTCTCGACGAGTTTGCCGGCGTACATCACGGCGATCTCGTCGGTGCGCCCGGCCACGACGCCGAGGTCGTGGGTCACGAGGATCATCGACATGTTGCGGTCGCGGCGCTGCTCGTCGAGCAGGTCGAGGATCTGGGCCTGGACGGTCACGTCGAGCGCCGTGGTGGGCTCGTCGGCGAACAGCATCGTGGGCCCGCACGCCAGGGCGATGGCGATCGACACTCGCTGGCGCATGCCTCCGGAGAGTTGGTAGGGGAACTCCCGGAGGCGCCGCTGCGGCTCGGGGATGCGCACGTCGGCGAGCAACTTCTCGGCCGTGGCGAGCGCCTGGTCCTTTGGCATGTCGAGCCGCTTGGTCAACGATTCGGTGATCTGGCGCCCGACGCGCACGACCGGGTTCAACGACGTCATCGGGTCCTGGAAGATCATCGTCATCTCGGTGCCCCAGAACTGGCGCATCAGCTTGGGATCGGCCGAGGAGATGTCGTTGCCCTCGAACAGCACCGTGCCCGAGCGCAGCGTCGTGCGCCGGGGGAGCAGACCCATGATCGATCGGGACAGGACCGTCTTGCCGGATCCGGATTCGCCCACGACCCCGAGCGACTTGCCTCGTTCGAGGGTGAAGCTCACGCCGTCCACCGCGCGCACGATGCCGCGCGGCGTTCGGAAGTGGGTTCGCAGATCGCGCACCTCGAGGAGGGTCGACGTCGTTGCCCGACGCTGCGCGGTATCGAGCGCGTTGCGAGACACTCGGATTCCTTTCGGCCGTCCCCCGGAACCGCGGGCCCCCGGCGCCACGGCAGGCCGGAGGGTACGGGTGCATTCGACACGGTGTCAACGCCCGCACACTGGGACGTGGAGGGAGTTGACCCCATCCGTCGGTGCGTTTACTGTCGCCGCGTCAGCAGTGACGACCGGCACAGTTCCCGTGCCGATCGAGACCAGGGGGTTGTAGATGACGGTTTCCCATCCGGTTCGGCGCGGGCGCGCCGTCAAGGGGCTCGCGCTCCTGGCGGTGCTGGGCCTCGCCGCTGCCGCGTGCGGCGACGATTCGAAGGAGTCGTCCGATTCGACGACGGCGACGAGCGCAGGAGCGTCCACGTCGGCGGTGGTGTCGACGATCGCGTCGACCACGCTGAAGCCGGCCGACGACAAGCCCAAGCGGGGCGGCACCTTGGTGTACGGCTCCGAGGCGGAGAACGCGACGGGCTGGTCGCCGCAGTACTCGCAGTCGCCTGCCGCCGGCTACATGCCGATGCGGGCGCTCTACGACTCGCTCATGGTGATGACCGACGAGGGCAAGGCCGTGCCGTTCCTCGCGGAGAAGATGACCTCGAACGCGACGGCCACGCAGTGGACCATCAAGTTGCGCAGCGGGATCAAGTTCCACGACGGTTCGGCGCTCGACGCCGCCGCCGTGAAGGCCAACCTCGAAGGCCACCGCTGCAGCCCCTTGACGGCGACGGCGATGGGCGAGTTCGGCGGCTGCCCGGCGACGTTCGACGCGAGCAAGCCGGAGGACGCGAAGACGAACCGCAAGCCGCTGTCGACCATCTACAAGTCGATCGCGGTCGACGCCAGCGATCCGTTGACGCTCACCATCGATCTGATGATGCCGTACGCCACGCTCGACCAGAGCTACTCGACGGCGATCGCCTACATCGCGAGCCCGAAGAACGTCGCCGACCCGGCGAACGGACCGAAGAACCCGATCGGGACGGGCCCGTTCAAGTTCAAGTCGTGGACCGTGAACGACAAGCTCGAACTGGTGAAGAACCCCGACTACTGGCTGAAGGCACCCGACGGCCAGGCGTACCCGTACCTCGACGGGTTGGTGTTCCGGCCGATCGACGACATCGCCGCCCGGGAGAACTGCCTGCGGGGCAACCAGTGCGGGATCATCATGACCTCGAACGGCGACGCCATCGCGAAGTTCCGCTCCGAGAAGGACCAGTGGAACCTGTTCGAGAACAACGTCGGCGGTGAGACCGGCTACTTGATGCTGAACATGTCGCCCCAGATCGGTGGCAAGGACAACCCGCTGGCGGATCAGAACTTCCGCATCGGGCTGGCCAAGTGCATCAACTACGACGAGCTCAACAAGCTGCGCAACGCCAATGCGACGCCGGTCGCCAACGGGCCGTTCCCGCCGGGCACCGACGGCTACCTGGAGAACACCGGGTACCCGAAGTTCGACCAGGCCGGCGGCAAGAAGCTGATCGACGACTTCAAGGCGGCCAAGGGCATCAGCGGTGACGTCCAGCTCGCAACCGGCACCACCGCCGACCCCTTCAACAAGGGCACGATGGAGCTGATCAACAGCTACTGGGCCAAGTGCGGGGTCAAGGGCAACATCGACCAGACCGAGCAGGGCCAGTACATCACCCGGGCGCTGGTGGGCGACTTCCAGATGTTCCAGTGGCGGAACCACGGCTCGCTCGAGGCCGACCGGAACTTCATCTGGTGGCATTCCTCGCTGGCCCTCGACGCGCCGAACCTGGCGCTGAACTTCGGCCGCATCAAGGACAAGGCGATCGACGACGCCCTCGTCACGATCCGCACCAACCCGGACGCGGCCGCCCGCAAGGCGGCGGCCCAGGCGGTGAACAAGACCTTCGGCGAGAAGGTCTACAACATCTGGACGGCCTGGACGCTGTGGCAGTACGTGGCCAACAAGAACATCCAGAACGTCGGCGGCTCGATCGCTACGCCCGAGGGCGCCAAGGCGGCCAACACGATCGGACGTGCCATGCACTGGTTCCAGCAGGTCTGGATCAAGTGAGTTGACGATCGTGGGTGCGCCCGGGCCACCCGGGCGCACCCACGATGCCCGTTCCCCGAGACCAGCGAGAGAGACGGATCACGATGGGCAGATTCCTCCGACAGCGACTCATCCGGTCAGCACTGATCCTCCTCGTGGGGAGCTTCTTCGTCTACGGCATGATCCGGCTCCTTCCGGGAGACCCGACGATCGTGAAGCTCGGTACGAGCGCCACCGAGGAGGCGCGGGCTGCGCTCCTCGAGCAGTGGAACCTCAGCGGCAACGTCTTCGAGGGCTACGTCAACTGGTTCCGTGACGCGATCACCGGCGACCTCGGGAACGCGCTGGCCTCGAACATCCCGGTGACGACGATCCTGGGCGACGCGCTCGTCCCGAGCTTGCAGCTCATGATCTACGCCCAGATCCTCGCCGTCGTCGGCGCCTTCCTCGTCGGGATGGCCCAGGCGTACTTCCGGGGTTCCTGGTTCGACCGCTTGCTGAACGGGTGGACGTCGCTGCTGATCTCCACCCCGCAGTTCGTGCTCGGTCTGTGGCTCGCCATCTACGTCGCCCTGCAGTTCGATTTCCTGGGCCTCAAACCCACCGGTTACGCCTCGTTCTCCGAGGACCCGTTCGAGCACTTCAAGCTCATCCTGCTGCCCGCGCTCACGCTGGCCGCCGCGCCCTTCGCCACCTACACCCGTCTGCTGCGCACCGACATGATCGCCACGCTGCAGGAGGACTACATCCTGATGGCCCGCTCGAAGGGCCTCAGCCCGTCGTTCATCCTCGTACGCCACGGCCTGAAGCCCTCGCTGTTCTCACTGATCACCTCGGCCGGGCTCAACATCGGAGCGCTCATCGGCGGGGCGGTCGCCGTCGAGCAGACCTTCGCCATCCCGGGCCTGGGCCGGACGATCGTCGGTGGGGTGCTCGCCCGCGAGTACTTCATCGTGCAGGGCGGCTTCCTCATCGTGGTGCTCTTCTACGTCCTGTCGAACCTGCTCGTCGAGCTGCTGTACGGCGTACTCGACCCGCGCGTTCGCCTCGCCCGCTCGCTGTCTTGATCGGAGCCCTGACATGACCGCAACCGCATCCCCGGTCAGTGCCGGCACGCCGGCGGCGAGCGCTCCCGCCTCCGGAGCGATCAGCACCGCCAAGCCGTTCAAGATGCCGCCGATCTTCCTGTGGCTGGCGATGGCGTGGGTGGGCGTCGTCGTGCTGATGGCGATCTTTGCCGACTGGCTGCCGTTCGTGAAGGACCCCTTCGCCACGAACGCCTCGATCGCCCGAGTGGGTCCGAAGTGGTTCAGCGAGCCGTTCCTCGGCGGCGACCAGAACGGCAAGGACATCTTCTCCTACTGCGTCTACGGGGCTCGAGCGTCGCTGTTGATCGGTGTCGCCACCACGGTGCTGGGCATGCTGCTCGGTGGCGTGCTCGGGATCACCTCGGGGTACTTCCGGGGCTGGTGGGACACCGTCGTGACGGCCGTGACGGACGTGATGCTGTCGTTCCCGGCGCTCATCCTCCTGATCGGCATCACCACGTTCTGGGGCCGGGACACCTACAAGGTGGTCATCGGCCTGACGGTGCTGTCGATCGCGCCGCTGTCGCGGCTCGTACGGGCGAACACGCTCGTCTACTCCCAGCGTGAATTCGTGATGGCATCACGTGCGGTCGGGGCGAAGTCGAGCCGGATCCTGTTCAAGGAGATCCTGCCGAACGTGCTTCCCGTGGCGCTGTCGTTCAGCTTCCTCGCCGTCGCCCTCATCATCGTCGCAGAGGGCTCGTTGTCGTTCCTCGGCGTCGGCCTGGAGGCCGACATCCCGTCCTGGGGCACGTTGATCACCCAGGGCCGCAACGACCTGAGCCGATTCCCGCACGTGGTGATGATGCCGTCGCTCGTGCTGGTGCTCACGGTGCTGAGCCTGAACGTGATCGGCGAGCGCCTCCGTGGGCGCTTCGATGTTCGTGAGTCGGCGGTCTAACGTGTGAGCCGTGCGCACGGACTGGCGTGATCGACCCGACTCGAGCCGCTTGCACCCGACGCACCGCCGGTACGCCGAGATCGTGGCGCTCCACCGCGCCGCCATGGCCGCCGGGCGTCCGACGTATCGGGACCCGGCCACCGGCTTCGTCGTGATGACCGCCGGGCATCTCGCGGCGCGGGGTCTGTGCTGCGGTAGCGGATGCCGTCATTGCCCGTGGGTCGGCTCCGAGGCTTCGGCGTAGCGTTCGACCGATGCTCGACAAGCTGCGGGTCGGCCCGTCGTTCCGGTTGTCGGCCATCGACACGCGGGACAAGCTCGGGATCGAGACCAAGGAACACGCCGTCGAGCGTCTCGCGTCGCTCAACGCCAGACTCGCCGGACTCCAGGCGAGGCTGGCAGCCGAGGGCGAGCGGTCGCTGCTGGTGGTGCTCCAGGCGATGGACGCCGCAGGCAAGGACGGCACGATCCGCTCCGTGTTCACCGGCATCAACCCGCAGGGCGTCCGGGTCACCTCGTTCAAGGCGCCCGCCGGCCGGGAAGCGGCCATGGACTACCTGTGGCGAGTGCACGACGCCTGCCCCGCCGCCGGCGAGATCGGGATCTTCAACCGCTCGCACTACGAAGACGTCGTCGTCGTGCGCGTCCGCGGCCTCGTACCCGAGGCGACGTGGCGGCGCCGGTTCCGGCACATCCGGGAGTTCGAGCGCATGCTCGTCGACGAGGGCACCACGGTGGTCAAGCTGTTCCTCCACATCTCCTCGGACGAGCAACGCGAACGGCTCCAGGCGCGGATCGAGGACCCGGTGAAGGGGTGGAAGTTCCGCATGGGGGACCTCGAGGACCGGGCCCGGTGGCCGGCGTTCATGGAGGCGTACGAGGAGGCCATCCGGGAGACCTCGACGGCCTGGGCGCCGTGGTACGTGGTGCCGGCCGACCGGAACTGGGTCCGGAACCTGGCCGTGGCCGAGCTGCTCGTCGCCGAGCTCGAACGGCTCGATCCGCAACTGCCGTCCCCCGACCCCGCGATCCGAGGTTTGATCGTCGAATAACCCGGCCGAAACTTTACGTTTTGTATAGTCCGACCGTGGCCGTGTTCGTCCCGTCGTCGCTCGAGGCCGCTCTGGCGATGCTGCGGGAGGACCCGGGCGCCCATCTGTTGGCGGGTGGCACCGACCTGATGGTCGAGGTCAACTTCGGTCATCGTCGGCCGGAATCGGTGATCGCGCTCCGCGCCCTCGACGAACTGCGCCCGATCGTCCACGACCCCGTGTCATCGACCGTGCGCATCGGCGCCGGTGCGACCTGGACCGCTCTGCTCGACGAGCCGATCGCGTCGCTCGTGCCGGCCCTGGCCGAAGCCGCCCGTACGGTCGGCTCGCCGCAGATCCGCAATGCCGGCACGCTCGGCGGCAACCTCGGCACGTGCTCACCGGCGGGCGACGGCCTGCCCGTGCTGTCGGCCCTCGACGCGACCGTCGAACTGGTGAGCGCCGACGGGGCGCGCCGGCTGTCGATCCACGAGTTCATGGTCGGGGTGAAGCGCACCGCTCGACGTCCCGACGAGGTGATCGCCGCGGTGACGCTGCCCGTCCTCGACGGTTTCCAGGGGTACGCGAAGGTGGGCGTGCGCAATGCGATGGTGATCTCGGCCGCCGGTGCCTGTCTCGCCGTCGACCGCGCCGGCCGCAGCGTCCGCCTCGCGCTCGGCGCGGTGGGGCCCACGATCGTGCGGGCCGATGCCGCCGAGGCCCACGCGGCCGGGGCGGTCGACTGGGCGACCGGCACGCTCGCCCCCGGTGCCGCCGAGGAGTTCGGTCGCCTCGCCGCCGCTGCGGCCCGACCGATCGACGACCACCGGGCGACGGCCGCCTACCGGCGCCATGCCGTGGGCGTCCTCGCCACCCGACTCCTGCGGAGGGCCTTCCCGGCATGAACGAGCAGTACGCCCTGCGGGTCAACGGGGCCGAGCGCAGCGTCACCGACGCCTGGCTCGGCGAGAGCCTCCTGTACGTGCTGCGCGAGCGGCTCGGCCTGCCGGGCGCCAAGGGCGCGTGCGAGCAGGGCGAGTGCGGTTCGTGCTCGGTTCTCGTCGACGGGGTGCTGGTGTGCTCGTGTCTGGTGCTCGCCGCCTCGGCGATCGGGGCCGACATCGTCACCGTCGAGGGTCTGCCGGGCGCCGACGCCGGCCTCACGGCGGTGCAGCAGGCCTTCGTCGACGAAGGTGCCGTGCAGTGCGGCTTCTGCACGCCGGGGCTCGTCGTGGCCGTCCACGACCTGCTCGAGCGGAACCCGTCGCCCACCGAACTCGAGGTGCGCGAGGCGCTCTCGGGCAACCTGTGCCGCTGCACGGGCTACGGCCGGATCCTCGCAGCGGTCGAGGCGGCGGCGCAGGCCGGGGTGCAGGCGTGACGAGCGCGATCGACGTCGTCAACCGCCCCCGCACGGGTCGGAACCGGATCGGTGACTCCGCGCTGCGACCCGACGGCGTGCCCAAGGTGCAGGGACGGTTCGCGTTCTCCTCGGACCTGTGGGCCGACGGGATGTTGTGGGGCATGGCGCTGCGGTCGCCGCACGCCCATGCCCGTATCCGGCGCATCGACGTGT
>JBILVB010000112.1:0-12777 GCA_044370695.1 Acidimicrobiales bacterium
GCTTCTCCCCGGGCGACGCCGACCGACCGCTGCGTTCGATGTCCGGCGGCTGGCGTATGCGGGCCGCGCTCGCCCGCCTGCTGCTGGACCAACCCGACGTGCTGGTCCTCGACGAACCGACCAACCACCTCGACACCGACTCGGTGGGCTGGCTCGAGGACGCCCTGCTCGCCTACCCGGGGGCGGTGCTCGTGGTCAGCCACGACCGGGACTTCATCGACGCCGTCGCCGACCGCGTGGTGGAACTGGCCTTCGGCACGGCGACGGAGTACGTGGGCGGTTTCGCGGAGTTCGTCGTCCAGCGCGAGGAGCGCCTGGCCCAGATGGAGGCCCGGCGGGCCCAGCAGGAGCGGCGGGTCGCTCAGATCGAGCGATTCGTCGACCGGTTCCGCTACAAGGCCACCAAGGCCCGCCAGGTCCAGAGCCGGCTGAAGACGCTGGAGAAGCTCGACCGCATCGAGGTCCCGACCGAGCGTGAGGTGGTCACGAGGTTCGCGTTCCCCGAACCGCGGCGGTCGTCCCGGGTCGTGGTCGAACTCGCCGGGGTCGACGCCGGATACGACGGCACGCCGGTCGTGGGCGGGGTCGACATCGTCGTCGAGCGTGGCGAGAAGTGGGCGCTCGTCGGTCCGAACGGAGCCGGCAAGACGACCCTGCTCAAGGTGATCCTCGGCGAGTTGACGCCGCTCGCGGGGCGGTGCAGCGTCGGCGCCAACGTCGACGTCGCCACCTTCGCCCAGCACCAGGTCGACGGCCTCGACTTCGCCAACACCGTCTACCAGGAGTTCGCGCTCGCAGCGGGCACGCAGGCCAAGAACCGCAACCTGCGCACGGTGCTCGGCAGTTTCGGGTTCCCCGGAGAGGCCGCCGACCGTCAGGTGGGGGAGCTCTCGGGCGGGGAGCGAACCCGGCTCGCCCTGGCCAAGGCGTTGGTGAACCCGGTCAATCTCCTCGTGCTCGACGAACCGACCAACCATCTCGACCTCGCGAGCTGCGACGTGCTGATCGACGCGTTGCGCGCCTACCCCGGAACCGTCCTGCTGGTCACCCACGACCGGTACCTCGTGCGCGAGGTGGCCTCCGGTCTGGTCGCCGTGCGCCACGGCCGGGTACGGCAGGTGGCCGGGGTCGACGAAGCGGTCCTCACGGGCCGGGTGGCGCCCGCCCCGCCTGCCCCACCTGCGCCACGGCGCGACGGCGATCGCCCGGACCGCCAGGGCGACAAACGGGTTGCGGCAGACAAGCGCAACGAGCGCTACGCAGCCACCAAAGACCTGCGCCGCAAGGTCGAGCAGCTCGAACGCGCGCTCGGTGCCGCCGAGGCCGAGGTCGCCGATTGGCAGCGGCGCCTGTCGGATTCGTCGCTCTACGAGGACAACGACAAGGTCCTCGAGGCCTCGAAGGCCTACGGCGCCGCCAAGGATGCGGCCGCATCGTTGATGGACCAGTGGATGAACGCCCAGGAGCGACTCGAGGAACTCGAGCGACGGTACCGCTGATCTGGGCGACGAGCCGGTGCGGCCGGGTCGCTCGCCGTGCGACCGGGGTAGCGTCCACCCGTGATCATCATCGCCGGCATCATCGACGTCCCCATCGAGTCCCGCGACGCGGTCGTGGCCGAGAGCGCTGCGCTGCAGAAGGCCACCCGAGACGACGAGCCGGGCTGCCTGGCGTACTGCTTCGCTGCCGATCCCGTGGTGCCGGGCCGGATCCAGGTCTACGAGCTGTGGACCGATGCCGCATCGCTCGAGGCCCATTTCCAGCACCCGAACTACCACGGCATGCGGGCCCTGCTCGGCGCCTCGGGCATCCTCGCGGCGGACAACTGGAAGTACCGGATCGACGCCAAGGACCCGGTGTACGGCACCGACCGGGTGGCCTCGGCCCGCTTCTGGTCGGTCGGGGAGTAACGGGCCGTGCCCGCCCGGGCCCGGTCGCTCGCGGCCACCGTCGTCGGCTGGGTGATCGTGGTCCTGATCGCGTGGTGGCTGCTCGGCGCGCTCGTCGGCACCCTGCTGTGGCTGCTGCGAGCCGTGCTGCTGTTCGCCGTGCTGGTCGGGCTGATCTGGCTCTACGTCTGGCTCAAGCGGCCGCGTCGCGGCCGCTGAGCCCGGCGGCGGGACGCCCCACCGTTCACTGGTTGCCGAACATCATCATCCAGCCGTCCTTGTTCCGAGGCTTGTAGACGATGTTGTTGTGCCGCACGGCTTCCATCGTTCCGGAGGCCGGGACCGAGTACCGATGGCCCGGGTACACGATCGTGTCGTCGGGTAGCCGGGCGAGCCGCTGCAGGCTGTCGTACATGGCCTCGGGATCGCTGCCGGGGAGGTCGGTGCGCCCGCAACCGTCGAGGAACAGCGTGTCGCCCGAGACGAGCCGGTGCTCGACGAGGAAGCACTGGCTCCCCGGCGTGTGGCCCGGCGTGTGCACCAGCTCGATCGGGATCGCCCCGACGGTGACGACGTCGCCCGGCTCGTGCACGGCGAGGTCGCTCTCGGACACGGCGGTCACCTTGCGCACGTAGGCCGCCTCGGCCTCCTGGACGTGGATCTTCATGCCCTGTAGCTCGAGCAGCTCCCGGACGCCTTCGATCCGGTACCCCATCATCGAGCCGCCCACGTGGTCGGGGTGATAGTGGGTGGCGAGTGCGCCGACGACCCGCATGTCGTCGGCACCGACGATCTCGACGAGTTCGCGCACGGCGTACGCCGGATCGACCAGCACGCACTCGCCCGTGGCGCGGTCGCCGATGGCGTAGACGAAGTTGACCATCTGGGAGGCCAGGCCGTCACCGACGGCGAAGTCGCGGCCGGACAGGAGTTGGCGGAAGTACAGGCGGTCGTCCACGGCCACGAGGCTAACCCCGCCGCCGGCGAGGCGCCCCGGGCTCCCGCGGGCGCTACCGCCCGGCGGCGATCTCGGCCAGGAGCGCAGTGGTGCGGGCCTGTTCCTCGGCCGAGCCGAAGACGCTGGCGGCGAAGTCGGTCCCGCCGGCGTCGGCGATCGCCGTGACCCCGGCACGTACGGTGTCCTCGTCGCCGAGGATCGCCACGTCACCGGGATGGGCGGCTCCCTCCCGGTCGAGCATCGCCCGGTACGACGGGAGTTGGCCGTAGATGGCGAAGCTCTTGTTGGCCCGTGCCCGCGCGGCATCGACGTCGTCGGTCACGCAGATGGGCAGCCCGACGGCCACGCGCGGTGCGGGCCGCCCGGCGGCCTCGGCCGCCGCAGTGAGGATCGGCACGGTGTGATCGGCGAGCGTGCGCAGGCCGACCATCCAGGTGACGGTGCCGTCCGCCAGCCGGCCCGTGATCCGCAAGGTCTGCTCGCCGAGCGCAGCGACGAGCACCGGGGGCGCCGTGACACCGGCGACACCGATCTGCCCGACCGAGGTGATCGTCTCGCCCCGGTACGCCAGGTTCTCGCCGCGCAGCGCAGGCACGAGTGCCTCGAGGTACTCCCGCAGGTGCCGGGCCGGCTTGTCCCAGGGGTAGCCCCACATGCCCTCGACCACCGGGCGGTGACTGAGCCCGATGCCGAGCGTCAACCGGTTCGCCGTGGCGGCCTGCACGGTGAGCGCCTGACCCGCCAGCATCCCCGGGTGCCGGGGGAAGGTGGGCACGACGCCGGTCGCGAGTTCGATGTCGGGCACCTGGCTCCCGGCCAGCGCGAGCGCCGTGAGCGCATCGAGGCCGAACGTCTGGGCGACCCAGACGGCGGCGAAGCCACGGTCGTGGGCGCTGCGGACACCGTCGAGCAGGACGTCGAGCTTGGGCGGGGAACCGAGGAACAGGCCGATGCGCACGGTCCGACTGTAGGGCGCTGCGGGCGCCCGTCCGATCCGACGTGGTCGCAGGTCGAGGGCGAGGATGGGGGCATGTCCGTGTTCGAGCACCCCGTCCACACCCTGTCCGGTGAGTCCACAACGCTCGGCGCGTACGCCGGGCACGCCCTGCTGATCGTGAACGTGGCGTCCAAGTGCGGGCTGACCCCTCAGTACTCCGGTCTCGAGGAGCTGCAGAAGACCTACGGGCCGCGTGGGCTGTTCGTGGTTGGGTTCCCCTGCAACCAGTTCATGGGTCAGGAGCCGGGGACGGCCGAGGAGATCCAGACCTTCTGCTCGACCTCGTACGGGGTCACGTTCCCGTTGATGGAGAAGATCGAGGTGAACGGCCCGGGCCGGCACCCGATCTATTCGGAGCTCACCGCCGTCGCCGATGCCGAGGGCCACGGCGGCGACATCCGCTGGAACTTCGAGAAGTTCCTCGTCGCTCCCGACGGCACCGTCGCCCGCCGCTTTGCGCCGATGGTCAAGCCGGACGATCCTTCGGTGGTCGCCGCCATCGAGGCCGTGCTGCCCGCTTGAGTTCCGCCATCGTCACTTCGACGAATCGGCGTTCGGTGGGCGCCGGTTCGTCGTCGGCGTAGAGGGCGCGTTCGAGCACGGCGACCGCACCCGGCAGATCGGGATGGTCGAGCGGCGAGCCCGCGAGCCCGTCGGCGACGTGCCGGCGCACCGGGGTCGACGCAGAGCGGGGCCGCCCGACGGCGCCGCTGAGGCGGTCGAGGGTCTCGACCTGACGACGGGCCCACGCCGGTCGGCGGCTCCTGGCCCGGCGGGCGCTGAGGACGGCTCCGGCGATCGCGAGCGCCCCGAGCGCAACGACGAGTCCCGGGACCGCGGCGGCCAGGGCGTCGGCGAGCGCCGATGCGGCACCGTCCCGGCTGCCGAAGGGCACGGCGGAGGTCGGGTCGAACCCGTACCACCCGATGCCGGGGAACCACACCTCGACCCAGGCGTGGGCGTCCTGCGCCCGCACGATCCACTCCCCGCTGAGCTCGTCACGCTCCCCGGCGACGACCCCGGTCGCGACCCGGGTGGGGACGCCGGCGATCCGCAACAACACCGCCATCGCCGACGCGATCTGCTGGCAGTAGCCGCGACGATCCTCGAACAGCACGTGATCCACCGCGTCGGCACCTTCGGGCAGCGGGGGCAGGTCGAGCGTGTAGGTGATGTTGGCGGCGAGCCAGGCCTCGATCGAGCGAACCTTCGCGAGTGTGGTGGGGGAGCCCGCCGTCAGGTCCCGGGCGAGGCCGGCGACCCGTTCGGGCACCATGGGCAGCACCCGGTACCGCTCGCCGGGGTCGGAGGCGCCGACCGGGGCGGCTTCGAGTTCGGCGACCGACACCTTGAGCACGGCCGACGTCACCCGGTACGTCGTGCCCGGGGGCATCGGCCGGTCGGTGAGGATTGCGCCGTCGCGGTCGCGCTGGGCCCGCACCGGCGTCGCGTGGTCGACCAGACGAGGAGCCGCCACCACGACGTCGGTCGCTTCGACGACCGTCATCCGCTGTTCTTCGAGGTCGATGCCGAAGCGGTTCGCAGCGTCGAACTCGGTGCGGGCCGTGATGCGGTCCCGGTCGACGAGACCCGGGGCGAGGGTCCAGGTGCGGCCGTCCCAACGGTCGAAGACCTGCCCTCGCCACAACGACGGTCGCCCGGCGCGCACGCGCAGCACCTCCCGGTCGTCGACCGGCGAACGCGCGCCGAGGTCGATGCGGTCGGTGGACCGGAACGAACCCGACGCCACCGGGGGACCCGGGCCCTCGTCGACCTCGCCGGCGCCGAGCCGTGGATCGCCCCGACCGGGAGGATCGGGGATCACGGCCGCCACCATCGGGGTGAGCACGGCGAGCAGGGCGACGGTCGCCAGAACGCGTACGGGGACCGCATTGCGCCGGGGTGTGCCCAGCCGGAGGTGGGGTGGCGAGGGGTCCGGCGCAGCCAGCAGCGTGACGACGGCGGCGCTCCAGCCCACGAGGGCGAGGGGCAGGAACCGGCCGGCCGGGAGCAGGACGACGGCAGCGGTGACCGCGGCAGCCGCCGGGCCCAGCACGGCGGGGGCGAGCGATCGGCGCCGGGCTGCGGCGGCACAGGTGATCGTCGCGACGACGGGCACGGCGACCTGACCGGCCTCGCCGACGACCAGGGCCAACGTCGCGACGCCGCCGGTGACGGCGACGGCGACGACGACCCGGCGGGTCAGCGCGCCGAACACGTCGCCGGCGGCGAGCGCGGCGACCGCCACGGGCAGCAGCCACGCCGGTTCGCCCTGTACGACGGCGACGCCCGCGGTGGCCAACGCGAGGAGCACGGCGGGGACGAACGGCCGGGTCATCCGACGGTCACCCCGTCCGGGGACACGACGAAGGTGCCGGTGTCGTGGACGACCCGGCCGGGCTGGGCGAGCGCGAGCACGGCGGCCGTGCCGAGATCGTCGGCGACCGTTCGGGTGCCGGCGCTGGTGACGAGCGTGACCCGGTCGCCCCGGGCGAGGAGCGAGTCGACGAGGCCGGCGGCGACGGCGGCGGTCCGTTCGGCGGCGGCGCCCGGTTCGGGTCCGAGGTCGACGACCACGACGGTCGGCGCGAGTTCGTCGTGCTCGACCTGTCGCACGACCAGCTCGCCGGCTCGTGCCGAGGCCGGCCAGTGCACCAGTCCCGGTCGGTCGCCCGGGACGTACGGACGCATGCTGCGGGTGGTCTCGTCGCCGTCGTCGTGGGTCGTCATCGGCCCGGAGCCGGTCACGGTCACGGCGACGGGCGCCGGACCCACGAGGACCGGCACCCCGAAGCGCACGTGCCACACCCAGCCGCCCGCGAGCAGCCCCAGCGGGCTGCGGGCCAGCGTGCGGACCGTGGCGGCGGGAAACACGCCCCGGCGGTCCGGCACCGCGACGTACTCGCCCTGGGCCGGGGGATGCACGACGACGTCGGGCGCCCGATGCACCGACAGCATGCGAACGGTGACGCCGAGGCCGGACCCCGACACCGACAGTCGGCTCGCCAGGGACCGTCCGGCGATCCCGACCGGCGCGGGTACCAGGTCGATCCGGAGCCGTCGAAGGGCCAGCAGGCTCCAGGCCGCGTCGAGCACCAGCAGCAGGCCGGCGCCCACGACGAGCAGCCGCAACCACGGCGACGGCTGCTCGCGCAGCGTGCGAGCGCCGAGGACGAAAAGCAGTGCCACCATGGCACCGCTCGGCGTGGGCCGCAGGGTCGGTCGCCGGCGGAGGCGCATCACCCGACCGGGACGGGCACCGTGCGCAGGAGCCGGGCGATGTCGCCCCGGGCCGCGTCGAAGCCGGCGCCGCTCGACGACACCCGGTGGGCGAGCACGGCGGGCGCGGCGCGCTGGACGTCCTCGGGGGTCGCGAAGCTGCGGGCGTCCAGGCAGGCGAGCGAGCGGGTGACGGCGAGCAGGGCCTGTGAGGCGCGCGGGCTCGGTCGCGTGCCGCCGTGGACGCTGCGGATCGCATCGATCACGTCGAGCAGGTAGTCGAGCACGGGGGCGGCGACGTGGACGGAGGCGGCGTCCTGCTGGGCCTCGGCGAGCCCGTCCGGATCGGTCACCCCGTGCAGGAGTTCGAGCGCGGCCACCCCTCCGTCGCCGGAGAGCAGCGCTCGCTCGGCCTGCCGCGGCGGCAGGCCGAGCGAGACGCTCACGGCGAACCGGTCGAGCTGACCTTCGACGAGCGGGAAGGTGCCCGGGCCTCCCGGGTTCTGCGTGGCCAGTACGACGAACGGCCGCAGCAGCGGGCGGGCGGCGCCGTCGACGGAGACCTGGCCTTCGGCCATCGCCTCGAGCAGCGCCGACTGCGCCCGTGGCGTGGCCCGGTTCAGCTCGTCGACGAGTACGACATGGTGGAACACCGGTCCTGCCCGGAACACCCAGGTGCCGGACCGCTCCTCGTAGACGCTGACTCCCGTGACGTCGCTCGGGAGGAGGTCGGCGGTGCCTTGGATCCGGCCGAACGACCCGCCGACCGCTGCGGCGAGTGCCTTGCCCAGCAACGTCTTGCCGACCCCGGGGACGTCCTCGACCAGGACGTGCCCGCCCGCGAGCACCGCAGCGACGGTCAGCTCGACCGCATCGGGTCGACCGAGCAACACCGACGCAAGCGCCGTTCGCAGCCGTGAGGCGACATCGACCGACGCAGCGACCATCGCCCGAAAAGCTATCGGTAGCGGGATCCGGGGGCCTCGACGGGCGGGGCGTGACCGGTGCCCCGGCGGGCGACGGCGAAGACCCGACGGAAGGGGTGCAGCGTCCCGTGCGGACCCGGGGGGCCTCGACGGATCCGACGGGTGATCGCTCGGCCCTCAGGCTGCGAGCGAGGCGAGTTCGGCGGTGAGGTTGGCGCGCGCTCGGGGGACGGCGGACTGCATCGGCGGGGTCCGAAACAACGGGTCGAGTGCGAGCAATCGCCGCAGGACCGCAGCGCGACCGGTGCGCCAGGCTGCGTCGTCGACGTGGGCGTGTTCGGCGCGCACGCCGGCGACGTATGCCGCATACACCCCCGGCTCGGCGCCCAGGACCGCGAGGTCGGCATCGACGAGCACGGCGCCGGCGTCGTCGCCGTCCTGCACCGCATGACCGGCGGTGAGACCGACCAGGCGCGCCACCTCGACGCACCGCTCGATGGGGAGACCGAGCGCGCAGAGATCGGCGACGGCGAGCCGGGCGCTCGCCGCTTCGTTCGCCCCGGGTTCGGCCCGGGGGTCGTAGACGGCGTCGTGGTACCAGGCGGCCAGGCACACGGCGCCCGGGTCGGGGACCGTGACGGTCGCGAGCAGCGTCCGGCATCGCCCGACGACCGCTCGCACGTGCGCGACCCCGTGGTAGTGGCGGTGTGGCTCGCGGTGACGGGCGAGGAGCCGCTCGAGCGTTGCGTCGGTCCCGCCGCCGGCGTCGGCCCGCCACCAGGCGCGAAGTTCCCCCTCCACGCTCGCCGAGCCTACGGGCGCCTCGGCAGACTGGGGTCCGTGATCCTGCTGGACGAGGCCCGCTGGTGGTTCGAGGGTCGCCGCTGGTGTCACCTGGTCAGCGACGAGAGCCTCGAGGAGTTGCACCGCTTCGCCGAGGCGCTCGGGATCCCGCGCCGAGGATTCCAGGGCGACCATTACGACCTGCCCGAGGAGTGGCGGATGCACGCCATTGCCCGGGGTGCGGCCGTCGTCGATTCCCGGGATCTGGTGCGGCGACTGCGGGCCGCCGGCCTTCGTCTCAGCCCCGACCGTCGACGCGCCGGACAGTCCGGGACCAGCTGAGAGCGGGCCGGCGCGGCCGGCCGGCTCGACCTCGTGCGAGATCGGCGAGCCGGCGGGTTCGTCCCAGCGGGGTCTGGGCCTGGACCGTGTAGAAGGCCGCCTCCCGCGCGAGCCGCTGGGCCGGATGGTCGAGCAACATGCCGCCGCCGGCGACGGCGGCGAGCAGCGCGTTGGTTGCCTCGCCCGCCAGCGTGAGCGCTGCCGATCGATGGCTGGCGAGGTCGTCGAGGTCGGGGGTGGGATCGGTAGCGAGGGCGACCCAACGGCACCGCACCGCGTCGAGGCGGTCTCGCAGCGCCGCTGCGGTGGCCGCCGCCGGAGGCGGTTCGCCGGTCAGGCGTTCGACTGCGGCCGCAGCGACGCCGAGCACCGCTGGATTGCAGCGATTCCCGGCCACCAGGTCGGCGCGCCGCCACGCCGCACCGGGCTGCACGGCGGCGACCGCATCGGGGGCGACGCGGAAGTGCTCGAACGACAGCCGTACGGTCGACGTCGCCCGGAACACCGACAGTGCGAGCGGAGCCGACGCGGTGAGGCCGGGTTGCTCGTGGCCGTCGACGAACGCCCACACGATCCGGTCGTCGGCGGTGGCGGCGGCGACGGCGAACACCGCCGCCGTGCCCCACGACGTCGCCCACGGTGCCTCCCCGACGAAGCGCCAGCCCGGACCGTCGGGTTCGGCGCGCAGCACGGCGGGACCGGCGCGGCGCAGATGGGCGAAGCACACGCCGCCCAGCGCCCGGCCCGACGCCAGGGTGTCGGCCCACCGGGCCCGGAGGGCGGCGGGGCCGTTCGCCGCCAGGCCCAGCGGGCCGCCGTGTTGCTGCCAGACGAACGCGGTGGCCCCGCACGCGCCGGCCAGTGCTTCGCTGATGGCGCCGAACTCTGCCGGTGGGAGGAGATCCCGGCGGATCGCGAACGCACCGGCCTCGGCCAGGGCGGCGAGGTGCCCGGCCGGTATGCGATCGGCGGCGTCCACGGCCGGTGCGGCCGGGGCGAGGACGTCGGCGGCCACGGCCCGGATGCGATCGAGCAGTGCCACGGCCCCGACGGTAGCCAGCGCCCGCTGGTCCCGAGGCGGTTCACCATCGGGACGGTGAACCGGACCGGACCGCGAGCGACGTCGCCGTGCGCCCGTCGAGCACGAACCAGTCGACGGCGACGACCCCGATCAGCCCGGCGGCCTCGACCGCCTCCAGCCAGTGGTACTGGTCGGCGTCCTCGATGCCGCCCCCGGGCCGGATCGAGCCGATGACGAGCGCGTCCACCTCGGGGAGTCGATCGACGAGCTCGATGACGGCCTGTACGACGTCGGGTTCGCCGCCGTCGTCCCTGGGCTCGACGACGAACACCGGACCGCCTCGGCGAGCCGCGTCGAGCAGCACCACGACGACCTCGTGCTGGACCGGGCGCGAGGCCACCGCAGCGATCAGGGCGACGGCGTCGTGCGGATCCCGCAGAGGTTCGTCGGCTCGGGGAAGGCGACGGGGGCCAGCGGCTCGGGGTGGGTTGCAGCGACGGGACACGGGACGACCTCCACGGCGGGTGGGGGACGCACCAGGGAGACCCTACGGAGGGGGTGTGGCAGCGGTGGACGGACCGGTGGCGTCAGGCGATCGTCGTAGCGGCGACGGCCAACAGCACGGCGGCGCACCCCACGCCGATCGGGGCCCACAGGTCGCGAGCCGGCGCAGGGCCGTTCCGGGGACGCAGCAGGACGCTGCCCGCCGCGGCGCCGGCGAGCAGTCCCCCGGCGTGACCCCCGATCGAGAGCTGGAGCGACAGTGTCAACAGGAGGTTGATGACGAGGACCGGACCGAGGGTCGTCTGCATGATCGGGATGCCGCGCTGACGCAATCCGATCGCGAGCGCACCGAGCAGACCGAAGATCCCCCCGGACGCGCCGCCTTGGAGGCCCGGCTGGCTGAGCAGGGGGACGTCGACGACCTGGAGCGCCACCACGAGCCCGGCGCCGCCGAGGATCGAGGAGAGGTAGAGCAGGGTGAAGCGGGTCGGCCCGAGCGGTCCTTCGAGCTCGCGGCCCAGCTGCCACAGAGCGAACATGTTCATACCGAGGTGGAGGATCCCGAAGTGGACGAACCCGCTGGTCAACAGCCGATACCACTCACCCCGGGCGAGGAAGGCGACGTTGAGGCCGTAGTCGTACTCGAAGCGGCCGATCGTGCCCTGCCAGACGTCGACGCTGCCCCGGCTGATCAGTCCGACCAGGAACACGACGACGTGGACCCCGACGAGGACCTTGGCGGCGCTCCAACCGGTCGGGAGCCGACGGGTCCGCGTGCTGCGCTGCGCCCCGCGGGCGCAGGACACGCAGTGCGATCCGACGGCGGCCTGCACGAGGCAGTCCGGACAGGCCGGTCGTCCGCATCGGGTGCACGACCGGCCGGTCGGTCGGTCGGGGTGCCGGAAGCACACCGCCGGAGCCGCCGGTGCCGGCTGCGGCGGAGGTGGAGGCGGCGGCGGCAGGTTCGGCGGCGGCAGGCTCACGACGGCTCGCCGCCGAGGTCCTCCTCGCACCACCGGCGCAGTGCGTCCCACGGGTAGATGCCCGTGTCGTGACCGTCGTTCCAGCGGAACGAGATGCCCCAGGCTCCGACCAGATCGGCGTCGACGATGCGCAGGTCGGCCTGTGCCCCGGGTCGGGGCCACGCCGGCTCGCCCCGGTCGCGCCAGCCCCGGCACGTGGCGCACGGGCAGCCGGTGCGCAGCTCCTCGAGCCCCAAACGCGCCGTGAAGCCGTCGGCGAATCCGACGGTGAGGCCGCCGGCCCGGTCGACGACGACGTCGATCACGTCGCCTGCATCGCCGGAGGTCGGTCGGTCCGGGGCGTCCACGGAGGAAAACGCTACCGCCGGGCGGGTCAGCGGGTTCGGTCGGTCGCAGCCAGGTGCTCGACGTCGGACAGCTTGGCGAGGCTGAACACGTACCCGTCGCCCGTCGGTGCCACCTCGAGCCGGCTGATCGAGGCGTGGCCGAGCACGAGCCGGTCCCACTCCCACGGCACCGGTTCGAGTCCGAGCAGGTAAGCGATGATCACCGAGTTGGTACCGGCGTGGGCGACGAACGCATACCGTGCACCGGGCTCGGGGAGGTGCCACACGGGCAGGTCGTCACGGACGGGCACGATGCCGCGCTCGGCGAGGAACAGCCCGCAGGCCTCTCGAACCCGTGCCACGAAGTCGCTCACCGGTTCGCCGCCGGGCAACCCTTCCCATCGCTCGTGGGACGGTCGGGCGCGGTCGGCGGCGTAGGCGGCGTCCGCCTTCTCGGCGGGCGTGCCGTGCCAGACCGGGTTGCGGATCTCCTCGAGCCACGGTGAGACGACCTCGGCCCGGCCCTGGCGGCGCAACAACGGCGCTGCGGTCTGGCGGGCCCGCTGCAGCGGCGAGACGTGGATCTCGTCGAAGACCGTGTCGGCCAGCGCCACCCCGAGACGATCGGCCTGGGCGTGGCCGCGGTCCGTCAGGGGGGGATCGTCGATGTTCAGCCCGTCGCGTACCCATTCAGGTTCCCCGTGACGGATCAAGACCAGTTCCACGAGTGGTCGATCATGGCAGCCTCCGGGTGGGTCGACATGCGCGCGCCGGCGCAGCGGCGAGCACGGGCCCTCGGACGGGCGCTGCGGTGAGGGCGTAGGGTGGC
>JBILVB010000113.1:0-12645 GCA_044370695.1 Acidimicrobiales bacterium
TTGACCTCCTCGCCGAACTCCTCGTTCGGGATGCCGAAAACGGCCGCATCCCGCACCGCCGGATGCGTGGCCAGCACCCCTTCGATCTCGGCCGGGTAGATGTTCACGCCACCGGAGATGATCATGTCGATCTTGCGGTCCGACATGTAGAGGTACCCGTCCTCGTCGAGGTACCCGATGTCGCCCATCGTGAACACGCCCGGCTCGAGGTGCGCCTTGGCGGTCTTGTCCGGATCGTTGTGGTACTCGAAGTCCTGGCCCATGAGGTTCTTGATCCAGATCGTGCCGCTCCGGCCCGCCGGCTGGAGTTCGCCGTCGTCGTCCCGGATGGTGATCTGGACGGTGGGGAGCGGCTTTCCGACCGTGCCCGGCCGGGCGAGCCATTCCTCGCTCGAGCACAACGACACGACCCCGCCCTCGGTGGCGCCGTAGTACTCGACGATCTTCGGTCCCCACCACTCGATCATCCGGCGCTTCACCTCGGGAGGGCAGGGCGCCGCACCGTGCCACACGATCTGCAGCGAATCGCCCCGAAAGCCGGCCTTCACCTCGTCGGGGAGCCGGAGCAACCGCACGAACTGCGTGGGCACGAGGTGGGTGTTGGTGACCCCGAACTCGTCGATGACCCGGAGCGACTCGGCCGGATCGAACTTGTGACGCATCACGACGCTCGCGCCCGAGAGCAGCGGGAGGAAGCTGAAGGCCCACTGTGCCGAGTGGTACAGCGGCCCGTTGAGATAGGTGCGAGCGTCCTGGGGCAATCCCATCTGCGTGAAGCCACCGGCGATCAGCTCCCACAGCGCCGGCGGGAGGTTGGAGCCACCCCCGAGCGCACCCCGGACGCCCTTGGGTCGCCCCGTCGTCCCGGACGTGTAGAACATCGGACCACCGATGGATTGTTCACCGGGCTCGGTCGCGGCGCCGGAGGCCACGAACTCCGCGTAGGGGACGAAGCCCTCGATCGCCCCGCCGACGGCGACGGTGGTCGTGACACCGGCGACCCGAGCGGCAGCCTCGGCGGCGACCTCGGCGAAACGCGCGTCCGCGATCAGGACGTTCGCGCCCGAATCCTCGAGCACGTACGCCACCTCGTCGGCGACCCAGTGCCAGTTCACCGGCACGAGCGAGATCCCACCGTGCGACACGGCAGCGAACAGCTCGTAGTACTCGCGGCAGTTCCCGGCCATCACCGCGATCGTTCGCCCGGGCACGGCACCGGCGCCGCGCAGGGCATGGATCAAACGGTTGGCTCGCTCGTCGAGCTGTCCCCAGGTCGTGGTACCCCGCTCGTCGAGCAAGGCATCGACATCGGGTCGGGCGGCGGCGAGCTTGGCGAACAGTTCGGCCATACCCGCAGTCAACCAAGCCGGTGACCGGAGACACGAACCGGATCACCGGGAACCGGGTCGCCCGACGCCGGTCGCAGCGTCGGCTAGGAACGCGCCATGAGCACCGCGGACCTCCGGCTGGGCGCCCACCTCGGCCAGCAGAACATGCCCATCGCCAAACTTCGAGGCCTGTGGCGCCGTTTCGACGAACACCTCGACTGGATATCGAACTGGGACCACCTCTACGAAGCGCCACCGCAGGGCGGCACCCTCGACCACTTCGAGGCGCTCTCCATCCTCGGCGCCATGGCCGTCGAGACCGAGCGGGTTCGCCTCGGCTGCCTCGTGATGTACGTGGGCTACCGCACCCCCGGCGTACTGGCCAAGGCCGCGACCACGATCGACCACCTCTCGGGGGGCCGGTTCGAGCTCGGCCTGGGGTCGGGTTGGCACGAGCCGGAGTGCCGGGCCTTCGGCTATCCCTTCCCGTCCATCGGGGTGCGGTCGGCCATGCTCGACGAATCCGCGACGATCATCCGGTCGCTGTTGACCCAGCCCCGGACCACGTACCACGGCGAGCACTTCTCGGTGGAGGACGCCTCCTGCCTGCCCCTCCCGGTACAGGAGCGCCTACCGATCTGGATCGGCGGGACCGGCCCCCGAAAGACGATCCCGCTCGTGGCCAAGCACGCCGACGGCTGGAACGTGGCGTACGTGTCCTCGGCGGAGTTCGCCCGGCTCAGCGCCGTCGTCGACGACGCCTGCCGGGCCGCAGGCCGGGCGCCGTCGAGCGTGCGACGCGCCGTGAACCTGTCGTTCAACCTGTCCTCCACGGCGGCGGCTGCCGCCGAGGCGCGCGAGCGTCTCCAGGCCCAGTGGGGTCCGGCGTTCGGTCGAATCGCCGGGGGTTCGCTGCTCGGCACCCCCGACGATGCCGTGGCGACGATCCGCTCGTTCGTCGACGCCGGCGCCCAGGACGTCAACGTGGCGCTGCGGTGGCCGTGGGACGAAGACGCCCTGACGGCCTATCTCGACGAGGTCGTACCGGCGTTGCGCGCCGGCTGATCGCCGGTCATCCGTTCTCCGACCGGTAGGTGTTGTTCGACGAATGGTCGCCTGCGAGCCACCGCTGCAGATCAGCGTCGGCGAGCTTGCGGCGCAACGCGCTGATCGAGTCGGCCTCGGGATGGTCGAGGGTGAACTCGAGGATCAGGCCGTCGGGATCGGTGACGTAGAGCGAACGGCAGTAACCGTGCTCCAGGACGAAGTGATCGGCGCCGGCCGCCACCAGCCGGGCCTCGATGCCGGTCTGCGTGTCGCCGTCGACCTTCAGCGCGACGTGGATGAACGGTGACGGCCGGAACCGTGGGCCGAACTCGTCGTAGTCACTCTGCTTCTCGAACTGGAAGAAGGCGAGCGCGCTGCCGTCACCGAGCCCGTAGAACGTGTGGCAATAGACGCGTTCGGCGCCGAACAACTCGTCGACCTCGCACCAGGTGGCGAGCAGCGGCAGGCCGATCAGCCCCTCGTAGAACGCGCGCGTGGCGAGCTGATCGCGCACGACGTAGGCCGTGTGGTGCAGGCGGGAGGGCAGGCCGGTGGTGGCAGCAGCGGACATGCCCTCACGTTAGGAGCGGTGACGCCCACCCCAACGACCGAGGATCACCGGCAGGTCGAGGAACGTCCGAATCCCGCTCGGCGCCGCGCAGACCGCCGGGACGGCGTTCACGGCGTGCATGGCCGTCCCGAGCAGGCCGTTGCCGAGCCAGCGCTCGAGCTCGAGGGTGATCGGCGGCCGACCGTCGATGCGGGTGTACCAGCCCGAGCCGGCCCAGTGGGCGCCGACGGTCGGGTGGGCCCGGTAGATCGCCTCGAGCTCGACGACGGTCGTGTCGCCCACCATGCCCGACCACACCCACCGCTGACCGGCCACGGTGCCCTCGGGCACCGGTCCCGCAGCGAGTTGCAGGTCGACCTCGGCGAGCAGGACTTCTTCGTCCACCGCCACCCGGTCGATCGGCATCGCCAGGCCGTCGGCCACCAAGTGGACCGATTCCTCGAACAGGCCCGACAACCACCGGCGGTACCGGCCGGTGTGCGCTTCGTACTCGGCGGGGGTCTTCCCGAACCCCATCATCCCGAGGATGATCTCGGGCGACGGGTAGCGGGAGAACTCCGACGCCTCCCGCACGTGGACCCGGTCGACCCGCTCGCACAGACCCGACAGCACCAGCGGCACGAGATCCGCCATGAACCCCGGATTGACCCCCGTGCCGTGCAACGACACGTGACCGACCGTGCAAGCGTCCCGCAGGCGAGCGAGCACGTCGGCGCCGTACGCCTTGGGATACACGTAGCCGACGGTGGTGATCACGTTCTTCCCCGACGCGAGCAACGCGCACAGGTGGGTGGTGTCGAGCTCGGGATCGTCGGCGACCTGCTTGGACGGCAACGGCATGTGGAGCACGCAGTCGGCCTCGGCCTCGAGCACGTCGGAGATCCGGTCGGTGCAGCGCACCCCGACCGCCGGTCGGTCGAGCAGCTCGCCGACGTCACGGCCGGCCTTGGCCGGGTTGGTCACGTAGCAGCCGACGAGCTCGAGGTCGGTTCGGGAGAGCACCGCCCGAAGGGCATGGCGACCGACGTTGCCGGTGCCCCACTGGACGACGCGCAAGGGACGCTGGGGTGTGGTCATGCGGGGGTGAACTCCACGAGCAACTCGGGGGCGGATCGGGTGGCGCCGTCGACGTGCATCACCGGCGCGAAGCCGGGTGCGAGACGCAGGTCGGGCAGCGTGTCGAGCAACAGCTGGCTACCGATGACCGCTTCGGCGCGAGCCATCTCGTAGCCGAGGCAGAAGTGCTTACCGAGCCCGAAGCCGAGATGGCCGAACCGCTGACCGTCGTCGTAGCCCTTGCGCAACTCTTTCGCCATGCGCAGATCGGCCCGGTGGATGTCGAAACGGCGCGGGTCGGCAAAGACCGTCTCGTCGTTGTTCGCCGATCCGATCGACAGCTGCACCAAGGAGCCGGCCGGGATCGTCACCCCGTGCAACTCGATGTCGACGAGCGCCGTACGGACCTGGGACAGCACCGGGAAGGAATGGCGCATGGTCTCGCTGAAGGCGTTGTCCCACAACGACGGATCGCGCTGGACGTCCTCGAGCTGGTCGGGGTTCGACAGCAGGTTGCACCACATGTTGCCGATCGACTTGTCGGTGGTCTCACCGCCGGCGGTGAGCAGGAGCGAGATGAACGCCTGTACCTCGGCCATCGACATGCGGTGCCCGTCGACGGAGGCGTGCACGATGCGGGAGATGAAGTCGTCGCCCGGGTGAGCCATCCGCTCGGCCACGATCGGCTCGCAGTAGGCAGCCAGGGCTCGGTGCGCCGCCACGCCGGCGGCCCGCTTCTCCGGCTCGAGGTGGGTGAGACCGGCCATCATCGTCTGGTACCACTCGTGGAACAGCGGCATGTCGGCCTTGGGCAGGCCGAGCATGTCGCAGATGACGTTGACGGGCAGCCACGTCGTGAACTCGTTGATCAGATCGGCGCGCCCGCGATGGCGGAACTGCTCGATCATGTCGCGAGCGTTGCGTTCGATCAGCTCCCGGTAGTTGTCGAGGCGCTTGCCGACCACCTCGGGCGCCACGATCGTCCGTCGCACGACGTGATCGCGTCCGTCCATCTCGAGCATGGTCGGACCGAACACCACGCCGAGGGTCTTCGCGTAGAACACGTTCGAGAAACGCTCGCTGTCGGCGAACAGCGTCACGACGTCGTGGTAGCGGGAGACGATCCAGTAGCCGGAACGGGGATCGTGGAACACGGGATGATCCCGCCGGAGCAACGCCCAGAACGGAAACGGGTCGGCAGCAAACTCCCGGCCGGAGATCTCCTCGGGCCGGCGGGGTGCGGTGGTGCTCATGCGCCGGCCGGTCGCCCGTCGCCGATCGTGAACGCCCCCAACGGGTTGACGTACGGCTTCGGGTCGCCCGCGACGTTCCAGCCCCACTGGCTCGACACCCGCCACCGGGCGATGCGCCACTCCCCGGCCGGGTCATCGGTGACGGCGACCAGCTCGCCTTCGTACACACCGCCTTGGATCGCGTTGGGCGCAGCGGTGAGGAAGTAGGAGGTGAGCCGAGCCGAGCGGGCGTCGGGCGCGACCTCGATGGAAGTGTTCGCCGAGTTGTGCCGGAACGCCCCGGCGCGCAACGGCCGATAGATCTGCTCGATCTCGCTGCGACCCCGGAACGCCAGCGTGCCGCCGGTGCCCGGCGGGTAGTTCATCGCCTCCATCACGGCATCGTCCGTGAACACCCCGAGCAGGTCGTCGACGCGGCCGCCGTCGAGGAACCACAGGTACCGGTTGAAGGCGCGTCGGACGGCCTCGGTGGCCTCCATCCGGGCGATTCGGGCCTCGAGGTCCATGTCGTTCAATCCCTTCCCTGCTTGCGGATACGGGCAGGCTCCGGCGGCGAACCGGCCTTGCGTCGGGGCATCTCGTCGGGGCCGGCGGGTAGCTCGACCTCGTAGTGGGGCCAGAACGGGATCTGCGTGCCGGTTCGGCCGTCGGGTCCTTCGAGGATCAGTTCGATCATCACCCGCGCCAGGTCCTCGGGCCGCATCCAGACGGCCACTTCCTCCGGGGTGGCCCGGTCACCCATGAACTCTCGCAGCATCGGGGCGTCGGTGCGACCCATGCACAGCTCGTTCACCCGGACCTTGTCCTTGGCGAGCGCCTTGGCCCAGGCTTCGCTCAGCCCCCGCAAGGCCCACTTCGACGCGTCGTAGACGTCCATGATCGGACCGCCACCGGTCGGCCGCCACGGCTCGGTGAAGACGTGGTCCGTCGACACGATCACGATGTGGCCGCCACCGCGCCCGACCATGATCGGTGCCACGGCCCGGCCGAGCAGGTACGTGCCCCGCAGGTTGGTGCCGATCACGTGCTCGAAGTCGTCGATCGCCTTGTCCCACGGGTCGGTGGGCTGGCCGAGCCGGATGGTGCCCGCATTCGCGACGGCGATGTCGATCCCACCGTGCGCCGCGACCACACCGTCGACGAACCGCCGGACGTCGTCGGGCCGGGACACGTCGGCGTGCACGTCGGCCCCCTCCCGGATGTCGCAGGTCACCACGGTGACGCCCTCGTCCCGCAACGCCGTCGCCCATGCGGCGCCGAGGCCGCGGGCCCCGCCGGTGACCACGGCGACCCGACCCGACAACCGACCGCTCATCGCGTCCCCCTCTGGGTGCTACCCCGTATCCCGCCACCGTAGCGAATCACCCGCTTCGGTCGGGTCGCTCCGGCCGCTGCGGTGGCAGCACCCCGAGGAATCGGGCGAGGCGAGTCGTCTCGGCCGCGAAGGCCCGCTCGAATGCGACGCTCGCCGGCAGCGAGCCGGTGGGGCTGCCGGCCTCGACCCGCAGGCGCCCGTCGACCACCGCAGCGTTCACCCAGCCGACTGCATCGTCCCGCCAGAACAGCGGCAGGGCGTAGTAGCCGAACCGCCGGCGGGCGGCCGGGGTGTACGCCTCGAAGCGGTACTCCCAGCCCCAGAGGCGCTCGAAGCGCCGACGGTCCCACACCACGGGGTCGAACGGGGCGAGGAACCGGACGCGAGACTCGGGTGGCCCGACGTCGGCCAGTTCCCGCCCCGGTTCGGCGTCGGGGGGCCACAGGTAGGTCGTACCGTCGACGATCGCACGGGGCCACGAGGCCTTGGCCTCGGCGACTGCGGCCGGCAGCGCGCCACCGAGGCGTCCGGCGGCGGAGCGCAGGAGCGTCACGCCGAGCGAGGGCAGGGGCACCGGCGCCAAGTGCGTCACGACGAACCGCACCAGTTCACGCGCCGCGATCGCGACCGGCACCGGTTCGACCGAGCGGGCCGCTTCGTAGACCTTCACCCCGTCGTCGCGGCGGGCCACGCGCAGCACCCCCCGGACGTGGAGCGCCTCGAGTGCCCGGGTCGTCGCGTGCGACGACCCGCCCCAGTCGTTGACGACCCGGCCGGCGCCGAGCGCCTCCTCGACCTCGCGAGGGTGACAGGGGCCGTGGGCGCGCACGAAGGCGGCGACGGCGTCGGGGAGGCCGGGCACGAGCCGATCGATGCCGTAGCGGGAGTGGCGGGGACGGGGATGGAGCAGCCCGTGGATCCGCCGGCTGACGATGCCGTAGTTGACGACGACGTCCTCCTCGACGTCGAGTTCGGGGTAGCGCCGTTCGAGGTCTCCGGCCCGGTATCCCGGCACCCGCTGCCGCAGGATGAGGTCCTGAGCCCGGGCCGGAGCCCGGATGGGATCGGCCTGCACGTACCCGAGCGCGTCCACCGCCGCCTGGAGCGTGGCGGCCGGAGCGAGCGAGCGGCCGAGCGCCACGCGGCGAAGGCGGCGCACCGAACGGTCCACGTCGTGGGGTCTAGCAGCCGCCGAGTTCGAAAGATCTCGAACCCGCAAGGGGTCGTACAGGACTCCTCCACGCCCTCAACGTGTCCGGCTGTTGGGTCGATGCTCGCGGCATGACGATCTCGCCCGTCGACCGGGGGATGCGGGCGCTGGCCCGGGACCGCAGCACCTGTTCGGTCCTGATCGACCACCACCTCGGCGTGGTGTGGGCATCCGAAGCCCTGGAGTCGCTCGTGGGTCTGCCCAGCGGGCACATCGTCGGTACGGCGGCGCTCGGTCTCGTCGAGGACGGCGACCGCGCCAAGGTCGCCGCCTGGCTGGCGCGCTCGCGCGACCCGCTGTCGGTCCCGTCGGTCCTCGATGCCCACCTCACGCCCGTGATCCGCCTGCGCCGCAACGACGGGGGCGCCGTCCACGTGCGCTGCCGGGTCACCAACCTGTTCGACGACCCCGAGGTCGCCGGCCTGTTGGTCCACCTCGACCCCTACGAGGTTCCCCACCACCGCGACGCGGTCATCGCCGGGATCGCGGCGGGCGCCACCGAGACCGGGCTGATCCAATCCGTGCTGCGGCTCGTGCGGGCCCAACACCCTCGCGGCGTGCCGGGCATCTGGACCCACGGCGCCCCCGGCCTGCTCGAGGCACTTCCCGGCGCCAGCCTGCCGACCCAGGTGGCGAGCAACCTCGCCCGACTCCGCCCGCTGCGGGCGACCTACCTCGTGCCCGAAGCAGACCCCGACGATCGCGGCTGGTGGGTGGTCCCGGCCCGGACGAACCCGACCACCGATCCCCTGGCGACGGTCCTCGTTCGCTGTCACGCCGGGGTGCAGCCGACGGTGCTCGTCGGCGACGATCTCGAGCAGACCGCCACCCTGCTCGGATTGGCGCTGGGACGCCTGGAACAGGAAGCCCGGCTGCGCCGCGCGGCCGAATGCGACCCGCTGACCGGGCTCGCCAACCGCCGCCGGTTCGACGCAGCCGTCGCGAGCGTCGCACTCGCCGGCCAGGCCTGGGCGGTGATCTACGTCGACCTCGACCGGTTCAAGCCGGTCAACGACACCTTCGGGCATGCGGCCGGCGACAGTGTGCTGCAGGCCGTCGCCGGTCGTCTGCGCCGCTGCGTGCGTCCCGACGATCTCGTCGCCCGGATCGGCGGCGACGAGTTCGCCGTCCTGCTCGCGACGCTCGGTGACGGCGACGTCGACGCGGTGGCGGCGCGCATCAACGGCGTCGTGGAGGTCCCCGTCGCCATCGCCGGGAGCTCGGTCCCCGTGCGATGCTCGATCGGGATCGGCGTGGGTCTCGCCGGCGACGATCCCGACGCGGTGCTCGCACTGGCCGATCGCGACCTGTACGCCACGAAGGCTTCGAAGCGAGCCGTTCCGGGTTGACCGGCGATCAGGTGACGGCCACCGCCTCGAGGACGTCGAGCCGGGCCGCACGGCGGGCCGGCGCAACGGCGGCCACGACGCCGCTCGCGAACGCGAGCAGCGCCAGACCGACGAGCCCCCGCCAGGGCAGCGCGAACGAGCCGATGCCCTCGGTGCGCAGCGCACGCACGAGCGCCCAGGCCGCCGCGATCCCGACGACGGTGCCGACTGCGGTGCCGAACAGGGCGATCACCACGGCTTCCCAGCGGACCATCCGACGGGTCTGGGACCGGTCCATGCCGACCACTCGCAGCAGACCGATCTCCCGTGTGCGCTCGTGGACGGTGAGCGACAACGTGATGCCGATCCCGACCGTGGCGATCCCGACGGCGAGCAGCAACAGGAGCGCGACGAGCCCGAGCAACTGATCCAGGCTGCCGGCGAGCTCGGCGGTGTACGAGCGCAGATCGTCGACGGCGGCGATGGGCACCCGCCGCACTGCGTCGGCGATCGCGGCCCGGCCCTCGGCGGCGCCGACCCCGTCGGCGAGACCGACGTACACGAGGAAGTCGAACTGGTCGGGCACGAGGCGTTCCGCGTCGCCGAGACCGATCACGAAGTCGAACAGCAGCGGTTGGCTGAACGACGCCGAGATCCGGAACGACTCCGGGGCCCGGCCCGGGAACGCCAGGGTGATCACGTCGCCGACGTTCCACCCCCGTTCGTCGAGCTCCCGTTGCGACACGCCGACCGAACCCGGTCCCACGTCGGCGAGGCGACCCTCGACCCGCCCGAGATCGAGCAATCGATCCGCCACGCTCGTGTCGAGCGCACCGATCGGCCGGGTCTCGTCGCGGGGTACGACCGGGTCCCGGCGTGCCGGTCGGACCGGTCCTCCCACCCGGGCGAACGCGTAACGCTGTGGGGAGACGACGTCGACCTCGTCGAGGTCGGCGATGACGCCGGCCAGGCTCGTCGGGAGGCCACCGAAACCGAAGCCCGCCCCCCGCACCACCAGGTCGGCACTGATGCCGGCCTGTACGGCGCTGGTCAAGGAGCGCTCGAGCGAGGAGACCAGCACGACGGCGAACGCCCCGACGGAGGCACCCATCGTGAGCGCAAGCGCCGTCGTGGCCGTGCGTCGGGGGTTGCGACCGGCGTTCTCCCGCGCCAGGCGGCCCGGAACCCCCCGCAGCCGCGGCAGGGGCGCAGCCAACAACCGCGTCGCCGGCGCGGCCAGGCCGGGCGCGGCGAGGACCGCCCCGACGAACAGCACCACGACGCCGAGGCCGGCCAGACCGATCGCCGAGTCCTGCGCGCCACGCCACATGACCCAGGAGCCGGCTGCGCCAGCAACCACACCGGCGGCGCTGCGAACCCTCGGTGGGCGGCGCTCCACGGTGACCGCCGCCAGTGCCGCCATGGGGGGCACCCGACCCGCGAGCACCGCCGGGACCACGGCCGAGCCGATGGTCATCACCATCCCGACGGCGATCCCGATCAGGACGCTCGAGCGTTCAACGACCAGGGGCGCCGACGGAAGCGACGCACCCAGCGCGGCGACGACGGGGCGTCCCGATGCGGCGACGCCGACCCCCACGAGCACGCCGGCCACCGTGCCGACCACGCCGATCAGCGCGGCTTCGACCAGCACCAGAGCCCGCACCTGGACGCGGCCCGCACCGAGCGCCCGCAGGAGGGCGAGTTCGCCCGTTCGCTGCCCGACGGTGATCGCGAAGGTGTTGGCGATCAGGAACGCGCCGACGACCACGGCGAGCACGGCGAAGATGGCCAGGAACGCGTCGAAGAACCGCAGACGTTCCCGCGTGGATCCTTCGGCCTCGGCGATCACCCGGGAGCCCTCGACGGCTTCGATGCCCGACGGCAAGGTCCGGGTGATCGCGTCGCGCACCGCCGCTCGGCTGGCGCCGTCGACGAGCGCGACGTCGACGGCGTCGACCCGGCCCGGCTCGCCCAGCAATCGCATCGCCTCGGCGGGGGCGAAGAACAGCGACGTGGTGCCGGCGACGGAATCGGCCGAACCGAACCGTGCGAGCCCGACCACCGTGAACGACGCCGGCTCCCCCTTGGTGAGCACGTCGGTGCGACCGCCCACGACGAGTCCGCCACGGCGGGCGGCGCGCACGTCGACGACCACCTCGCCCGCCTCTTGCGGCGGGCGACCCTGTGCGATGCGGAACGGGTTGAGACCCGGGTCGTCCACCCAGGCTCGACCGAGCGGCTCCGGACCGACGGGCGAGTCGGCGTCGGTGACCGCCTTGCCGTCCGCGCCGACCAGGTAGGCCGGGCCCTCGATGCGGCCGACCGCCGCCCGGACCCCCGGTACGGCCGCGACCGCCGGCACCAACGCGGCATCGATCCGGCCGCGGAAGACCCGGCCCTGACGGACCAGGTCCGAGCGCTGGCGCACCTGGACGTCGACGCCTCGTTCGATCGTGCCGAACAGGTCCCCGAACGATGCGCCGATCGTCGCGGTCAGCACCAAGGTGCCCGTCGTGAACGCGACGCCGGCCACCACGGCGAGCGCAACGAGGGCCATCCTCGTCCGCCGGGCGACGACCCCGGCCCAGGCCAACCGCAGCACGTCGTCGTGCTAGCGCACGGCCCGCAGCGCAGCCGTGTCGGGCGCGGCGTGGTGGTCGTCGAGGCCGGCGGCGCGTCGCAGTCCTCGCCGTCCGGTGATGGCGAACACCACGGCGAACACGACGAAACCCGTGAGCACGATCGTCGCTCCCGACGCCACGTCGAGGTGGTAGCTGAGGAACATGCCGGTGAACCCCGTCGTTGCACCGATGGCGCTCGACAGCCAGAGCATGCGAGTGAACGAGTCGGTCAGCATGCGGGCCACGACCGCCGGGAGCACCAGGGCTGCCGCGATGAGGGTGACGCCGAGGACCTTCATGCTCGACAGAATGGCGACCGAGAGCAGCAGCATCAGCAACGCATCGATGCGCGCCACCTTCACGCCGGTCACCTCCGCCACCTCGGGATCGAAGGTGGTGAACAGCAGCGAGCGGTAGTTCGTCACGATCACTACGACGCTGGCCACCGTCACGCAGAGGATCAGCAGGACGTCACCGCTCGACACCCCGAGCACGGATCCGAACACGGTCGCTTCGATCGACTGCTTGACGCGCGTGTAGAAGCCGAGCAGCACGATGCCGAACGCGAAGCTCGCCGTCGTGATCACCCCGATCGCCGCGTCGGCACCGATGATGCGGCGGCGCGTGACCCGGCCGACCGCGAGCCCCGAGGCCAGACCCCAGATGCCGGCTCCGACGAAGAAGTTCACGCCGATGGCGGCGCACAGAGCGGCGCCGCCGAAGATGGCGTGACTCAGTCCGTGCCCGATGTAACTCATGCCCCGCAGCGTGACGAACACGCCGAGCAGGCCGCACAGCGCCCCGGCGACGGTGCACACGACGAGCGCATTGCGGACGAACTCGAACCCCAGCGGTTCGGTGAGCCAGGTCACGACACCCGCACCCCGGGCCGGTCGACGACGAAGGGCAGGCC
>JBILVB010000254.1:0-3474 GCA_044370695.1 Acidimicrobiales bacterium
CGTGCCGGGCGTGCCGGGCGTGCCGGCGGCGCTCACTGCTGCGCTCGGGGGTGCCGAGGGCCTGGCCCGGCTGGCGCGCGACGGCGTGACCCCCGTGCCGCAGGTGGTGGGCCTGCCGCTCGCGCAGGCAGGGCTGCGGCGGGCGGAGTGGATCGACGGGAACCTCTACCTCCACCTGGTGCCGGTTACCAGCGATCGCGGACGGCGGCTCGCCGTGCGCCTGGTCGGTGCCGAGCCCCGGCAGTGGGACATCGCCGGCATCCCCGGGGTGCTGGCCGACCTGTCGAGCCAGGGCCTGCAGTTGCTGATCCCGATGGTCGAGGGCCCGCTCGAATTGAGCCGGGGCAGCTACTGACCCGATCGGACGCCCCGCACGGCGCCGGTCTCGGTCGCCGATCGTTCACTTGAAGGATCGCAGCGAATGCCGGACGATGGCTTCAGCGCCCACATCGGCCTGGACGGGGTCGACGGGGGCGGGAGGAACGGACAGGAGGGAACGACGATGACGACCAACTCGCTCGCCGGCGCCGTAGTGCTCGTGACCGGAGGTGCCCGCGGAATGGGCGCCGAACACGTACGACGCCTGAGGGCCGTCGGGGCCAAGGTGCTCGCCACCGACGTCCTCGACGACGAAGGACAGGCCCTCGTGGCCGACCTCGGCCCGGACGCCGCCTATCTCCACCATGACGTGACCGACGAGACCCACTGGCGCGATGCCGTGGCCGAGGCCGAAGACCGCTTCGGCCCGGTGCAGCACCTCGTGAACAACGCCGGGATCGTCACGTTCGGCACCATCGACGGGATGGATCCTGCGGTGTTCCGTCGGACCGTCGAGGTGAACCTGACCGGCTGCTGGCTCGGGATGCACGTGACGGTGCCATCGATCCGGCGCGCGGGCGGCGGGTCGATCGTCAACATCTCCTCGACCGCCGGGCTCCAGGGCTACGCGAACCTCGGCGCCTACGTCGCCAGCAAGTGGGGCCTGCGAGGGCTCACGAAGGCCGCCGCGTTGGAACTCGGTCCGGCCGGGATCCGGGTGAACTCGATCCACCCGGGGCCGATCCGCACACCGATGATCGCCGGCCTCGACGCCTCGAGCCTCGCCGCTGCGCAGCCGATCGCCCGGGTCGGGGAGCCGGCCGAGGTCACGGACCTGCTCCTCTACCTGCTCGCCGACGCGACCTATTCGACCGGTCACGAGTTCGTGGTGGACGGCGGCGCAATCATCGGACAGGTGATTCCGACCGTGAGTGATCAGTAGCGCGGGCCGGTTCTGGACATCCGGTCTGGGCGACGTCGGGCGCACGTGCGACCGGCCCGAACAGATCAGTGGCGCCGGGGGCCGCTGAGCGCCTGAGGCTCACCCCGGGTGATCATCGTCCAGCAGCGCTGCCGAAGTCGTCCCAGGAGGTGAGGCGCCGCAGAAGGTGGTGCTTCTTCGTCTGGTGCTCAGCCATCGCACCGAGGATCGACGTGATCGACCGAATCACTTCGACGATGTGCGGACCTTTGTTCAACATCACGCACTCCGCCCGATGGGCGCGGCCCGCATCCGTGATCTCGGCACGGGACGGGCGGCCGGTGCGCGCCATCGTGTCGAGCACCTCGGTAGCCCAGATCACGGGCACGTGCGCCGCCTCGCACAACCACATGATCTCCTCTTGGACCTCGGCGAGCCGCTCGAAGCCGATCTCGACGGCGAGGTCTCCCCGGGCGATCATCACGCCGACGCGCTCGTGCCGCATCGCCTCGAGGAGCAACTCCGGTAGGTGCTCGAACGCCTGACGGTTCTCGATCTTCAACACGATGCCGACGTGTTCACCGCCGAGCCGGGACAACTCGACCCGGAGCGCTCGGACATCGGCGGGCGTTCGAACGAACGAGAGTTCCACGAGGTCGGCCCGATCCACGATCGCCGCCAGGTCTTCGACGTCCTTCGACGTCAAGGCCGGCAGGTCGAGTTCGGAGTCCGGGAGATTGATGCCCTTCGCGGCACGCAATTTCACTCCGGCCTCGGACGAATCCTCCACAGCGACGACGATCTCGCCGACGAGGCGGTCCACCGAGACGATCCGGCCACCGATCTTCCCGTCGTCGAACAGCACCCGCTCACCCGGGCGGCAGTCTCGGAATGCCTCCGGCAACGTGCACCCGATCCGATGCACGTACGAGCCGTCGGGGGTAACCGGCGCCGGTCCGTCGTCGTCGACGAGCACCACCGTGTCGCCTATGCGCACCCGGTGCGCCTGTTCCACCGTGCCCATCGAGCCGATCGTCGTGGCGTCTGCATCTTCGCCGAGCACCGTCAGCCCGGACTCGACGAAGACCGTCGAGTGCGCCTCCACGACGCACCAGTCACTGCTCCTCGCCACCACGGTCCAACGGCGGTGCGCCTTGCGTGCATCGCGGAGGTGCAGGCGCTCGCCGACGGTTCGGCGGGAGAGCCAACCGGCACGGGCCACCGGAAGCGCCGCCGTCGTCGGCGGCAGGTCCGCCGGGAGTTCTCCGGCATTGACGAGGCCGACGAGCGCAGGTTCGATGACCCTGCCTCTGCGATCGCGCTCCGGCGAGATCTTCGCGACGCGGGGAAGCGACTGGATCGGACCGGTCCGCAGCTTCGGCCCGGCGAGGTCCATCGCCACCAGGGTGCCCCGTGCACGGGAACGTACCTGCGCCGCCATCGACTGCCACGCAACGCTGTCGTCGTGGGCGCAGTTGATTCGAGCGATGTCCATGCCTGCGTCCACCAGGGCCGCCACGAGGGCCGGAGCGTGCGCCGCTTCCGACGGCAGGGTCACCATGATCCGGTTGCGTGACGACGGGTTGACGGGGCCCAGCAGACGTTCGGCGTTGCGTTCGAGGATCTGAGTGCCGTCCTCGCTCACCATCGATGCGTCCGGTTCTTCGCCGAGTAGGCGTGCGAGCACCGATCGCACGGTGCGAAGCGTGGACATCACCGACTGCTCGAGGTGGCTCAGGCTCGACACGCCCAAGGACGCGAGATCCGCCTGCAGCCGCCGGATGTCCCGGCGTCGCACGGCAACGTAATGGACCAGGTTCACCGCCCCCCGGTGATGAACCTCGTGCACGCTCCCGATCCCCGCCGACCGGGAGGCCTCACCCGCCGCGGCGGCTGCGAGCAGCGCGTCGATCTCGTCGAGACACCGGAGCACGACACGTCGCAGTTCGAGTTCGGTCGACTGCACGGGCCACGACCGTACCGACCGATCGTGAATCTCGATCGATACCTCGGTGAACGCCAGAGGTCGGCGGCACCACCAAACAGTCCGGACGCCTACCGGCACCACCCACCGCTGAGCGACCGACCCGCAGCCGGCCCACGATCTTCGGTGGTCGAGACCGGCGTCGATCCGGTGACCTTCCGCTTTTCAGGCGGACGCTCTGCCTACTGAGCTACTCGACCGCGTCCGTGCCCCGAGGGGCACGGTGGCGGTCCCGACGGGATTCGAACCC
>JBILVB010000099.1:0-15068 GCA_044370695.1 Acidimicrobiales bacterium
ACGGCGAGGGAACGGCGAGTCGGCATGGGCACCCCTTCGGCGAGCTACGACGAACGGTAGTAGGACGGGGCTCCGTGCCGTCCAGTCAGGGGGTGGTGACGACCATCACGGCCGTGGTGGCGAGCACCGCGACCCCCAGCGCGAACTCGGTCGCCATCGCCCGACGCAACGTCGCGAGGCCGAGCGGTCGGGCGAGGTCGGCCGAACCCCGGCGCCGGATGCGACGCCGGTTGAGGTCCGCCGCTTTCAGCATCGCTGCGACGATCAGCAGCTTTACCACCAACAGCCGTCCGTGCGTGGCGGTGAGGTCGCCGAGGTCGTCGGTCATCCGCAGGATCTGGGCGAATCCCGTCACCACCAGCACGCCGACGGCCACCGGCGCGACGCGAGCGAAACGCCACACGATCCGGTCGGGATCCTCGACGGTGCCGGTGCGCAGCGCACCGAGACCCACGATGGCGAGACCCCCCACCCAGACGGCCGCTGCGCCGTGGTGGACGGTGTCGAGGGGGACGCCGAGCAGCCCCCAGCGTTGCGACCAGGCATGCCCCCCGAACGCCCAGGTGGCCAGCAGCGCCACGCCGAACCCCAGCACCACACCGTCGGGCGGTCGGTCCGGCTCACGAACCGCGCGCAGGAGCCCGACGAGCCCGATCGCCAGCGTCACGCGAGCGGCCAGCGCGGTGCCCAGATCGGAGCGCAGCGCCGTGCCGAACGCATCACGTCCGGGCGCACCACCGGCGATGTCCGCCGCCAGCAGCACCAACTGCACGAGGCCGAGCCCGGCGACCGCCGCTGCGCACCCGGCCGCGAACCCGAACGCGCCCGCCCACCGCACCAGGCCGGGCCACACCAGGGTGGCGGTGCCGAGGAATCCCACCAGCCCGACGAGGGCGAGGTAGGACGACGTCCGGGCGAGCCACCCGACGACCGGCGGCGTCGTCCACGAACCGGACGCAGCAGCAGGCGTCGCCGGGAGCGCAGCCGGCAGCGTCGCCGTGGTCGTGCCGGCTGCGGTCACCGCCGCCGGTGCCACCGCCGCTGCCGGCACCGGGCCGAGGACCTCGAGCGGCACGCGGCCGCTCACCACGTGCCCGTCGCTGCCCACCAGGCGCCATCGGGCGCTGGTCGGGCCAGCCAGCCCGGCGGGCACGGTGACCACCAGGTCCCGGGTCGAGGATCCGTGCCGCAGGCCTGCGGCCGGCGTGCGCACCCCCGACGTCGGATCGACGAACTCGACGCTGGCGGTGTCCAGCGGCACCGCAAGCTGGAACGACAGCACCAGGCCGGCCTCGCCGGCCGTCACCGATCCGCCGTCGACGGGCTGGCTGCCCACGATTGCGTTGTGCGCAGACGCAGCGTTCGCGCCCGCCACGAGCGCAACCATCATCACCAGCCCGGCGGCAGCCACCCTGATCGCCGTTCGCCGCAGTCGCTCGTGCTCGACGGGTGGGAACGGCCGGGACACCAACGACGAATCGTAGTAGCGGGGCGGGCTCGACCCTCGGTCGCACCGAGCCGGAGCTGCAGGTGCGGGGCGAGCCCGGAGCCGAGTGTCGGATTCGAACCGACGACCTGCTGTTTACAAGACAGCTGCTCTGCCAGCTGAGCTAACCCGGCGTGGTGGATCGACACGTCGGACACCGACCGACCCGGCGGTGAGGCTAGCGGGGTCCCGCTCGGGCCCCCGCCGGGGGCTCAACCGTCGGCGGGGTGGAACGGGTTGCGGATCGACAGCCCGGCCACGAACGCCAACAGGACGTCCGGCTCGAGTCCGCGGTCACCGAGGTCGGCCAACATCGCCACCAGTTCCTCCCCGACCGGCAGGGCGACACTCGCACCCGCACCGAACGGGTCGGCGACATCGCCGAGCGGGCCGACGGCTTGCACCAGGTCCGCGCCGAGCAGATCAGCGGCGTCGAACACGGCCAGCGCGCCGAGATCGAACCCGTCCGCAGGCGACCCGTCCTCGCTCGGCACACCCCCGCCGCCGCCGTCGAGGTCGATGCCGAACTCGTGGGCTTCGTCCCAGTTGTCGTTCAGCCCGTCGCTGTTCCAGTCGTCGCTCACGGCCATCTCCCCGGCGGTGGCAACGGGCCCCCGACCGGCGGGGGGAGGCCCGGCGGCGGACCGACGGTCGGCGGCGGCAGCGCATCGCCCGGCGAGGGCGACGCAAGCCGCCGTCGTATCGGCGCGGCGAGACCGATGGCCTTGCGCTGCTGCGCACCGGCCACGGAACGCAGCGTCTGACCGGACTCGACGTGGACCCCGAAGTACTCGACGACGTCGTCGGGCACGACGAGCCGCGACCACGCTGCGGCCTGTTCCAGCCGCTCGCTGCGCGCCACGTCGTCCGTCACGGCACCTGCGACGCACACGTCCACCCGGATCTCCCAACCGACGGACTGCCCGGCCGCCACGGCCGCCGCGGCGATCCGGTCGGCCTCGGTCGTCGCACCTGCGGAGAACTCGGCGCGCGCCAGCGTGACCAGCGCAACGCTTCGCTCGGTCGGGTCGGCGAGCGCAGCGATCGTGGCCAGCCGGCGAGCCCCGTCGGCATCGCCGCGGGCAAGGTGGACCCGCGCCAACGCGTGCCAGGCCCGACCGTCGCTCGGGTCGGTTCGCAGATCGTCGACCGCCAGTGCGTACACGCTGCGTCCCAGGCGGTCCGAGAACGGCGCTTCGGTGCGACCCATCTCGGCGGCGGTCGCGGTGACCGTGCGGGTCACCCAGGACGTCGGGTCGACGGTCGTACGCACCGCCCGGTACCGCCGCCGGGAGACGTCGGCGCGGGCGAGCGCGTCGAGCAGGCGGGCTCCGGCCATCGGGTCGTCGGGGTTCGCCCGGAGGTGCTCGGTGAGCGGCCCGAGACCGTGTCGTGCAGCGATCGCATCCGTGGTGAGCGACGCCAGTGGGATGCGGGCCGCCAGCGACGCCACGGAGCGCACGGCGGCACCGGCCGCCCGTCCGGCACGGTTCCGGGACGAGCGGTCCACCAACCGGTCGCGCTGGGTTGCCAGGCGCTCCTTGGCACGGGCGGCGGCCGACACCGTTCCGGTGCGCTGCTCCACCTGCTCGGCGGCGTCCTTGGCCGCCTTCTTCGCCCGGCCGGCCCAGTACGACAACTGGACCCGGTGCCGGTCGCTGACCACGAGACGACCGTAGCGGCCCGGTCGATCAGGACGGCCCCGGCCGAGGTTCCTCCTCCCAGTCGTGCCACGCCACCCCGGTCGTTGCCACGTAGTCCTTCACCGCCGCACCCACCGTGCGCGCGCCCGGGCCGATGCGGGCGACCACGCCCATCCGGTCGAGCTTGTCGCGCACCACCCCTTTCAGCTCCGCGAACCCCAGCTCGACACCGAGCCGGTCGAGGTCGTCGAGCAACGTGTCGAGCACCTCCCCGGCGGTGGCATCCACGTCGGTGATCGGCTCGGCCGTGACGACGACGCGCCGCACACCGGGCCGCCGGGCCAGGGCCAGCACCTCGGTGCGGAAGTGGTCGGCGTTGGCGAAGAACAACGGCGCGTCGAACCGGAACAACACCAGTCCGGGCACCCGCTCACCCTCGGGATGGCGGGCTGCGTCGTGGTACCCCTTCACGCCGCGCACCCGCACGAGTTCGGTGCTGTACGGACGCCACGCCCGCCGCACGAACAAGGCGAACGACAACGCCACCGAGACCAGAATCCCGATGAGCACGCCGAAGCCGACCACGCACCCGAAGCAGACGACCGACACCACGAACTCCCACGGGTCGATGCGCCGCAGGTCCCACACGGCGCGCACCTCGACCAGCGCAGCAACGGCGACGACGACCACGGCGGCCAACGCCGCCACCGGCAGGAATCGGGTCGCCGACGGCACGGCGACGATGAGCACGGCGATCACCGCCGCGGCCACCAGCCCGGTCACCTGACTGCGCGAGCCGGCCTGGACTGCGACGGGGGTCCGGGTGGCGCTCGAGGACACGGGGAAGCCGCCGAGGGCGCCACTGGCCAGGTTCACAAGACCGAGGGCACGCAGCTCGTCGTTGGGATCGACATCGGCCCCGAGGCGGGCCGACCAGGACCGGCTCAGCACCGAGGTGTCGGCGAAGGCCACCAGCGCCACGCCGACGGCCGCGGCCACGAGTTGACCGAGGTGGCCGAACACGTCCCCGGACAGCGCCGGACGGGGCAGGCCCTGGGGCAGGTCACCGACCACCGGCACGCCGTCGAGCCACCCCAGGGCGGCCGCCACGCTCGCACCGGCGAGCGCCACCAGCGCACCCGGCGTACGGCGCGCCCAGCGACGCTGCAGCACCAGTGCGGCGAGCACCACGACCGACAGCGTCGCCGCCGCGCGTCGTACCTCACCGCCGGCGACACCCCGCACGAACTCGACCACGCCGTCGACGGCGACGTCGGCCTCGACCGAGAACCCGAGCAGCTTGGGGGCCTGCAACACGATCACCGTGGCTGCGATCCCGTTGAGATAGCCGTAGCGGATCGGGCGGCTCAGCAGCTCGGCTGCGGTGCCGACCCGCAGCAGGCTCCCACCCAGGCACAGCAGGCCGACCAGTACGGCGAGGGCGCCGGCGGTGGCGAGCGGGTCGACCCCCTGCAGGCCGAGCGCCACCACCGACGCGAGGATCATCGGGGTCAACGACGAATCGGGACCGAACACGAGCACTCGGCTCGGGCCGACGAACGCGTAGACGACGAGGGGGACCACCGTGGCGTAGAGGCCCGTGACGGGAGGCAGACCCGCCGCCGATGCGTACCCGAGCCCGGCCGGTATGACGAGCGCGCTGACCACCACCCCGGCCAGCGCATCACGCCCCACCGCTCGGCGATCGAGCCCGCGCAACCCGACCAGACCGGGGAGCAGGCGGGCGAGCATCACCGGGCCTCTGCGAGCGCACGGGGACCAGGGGCCGTCGCCATCCCCGAACCTTGACACGCGCCGGACGGGTGCCGCTCGGACCGGTGGAGGCCAGGGAGGGTGTCCATGCCGACGTGCGGGGGAAGGTCAACCCGACGCTGCGGTACGCGGCCACGACGAGCCCGGAGCAATCGAACATGTCGGGCCCGGCGGTGCCGCACACGTACGGCTTGCCGACTTGCGCGACCACGAACACGACGACCCGTCGCAGGTCCCCGCCGTCGGTCATCCCGTACTGGCGGGCGTTGTCGAGCACCGTGTCGACGAACCCGGGGTCGGGGTCGAGGAACCCGACCAGCATCGCGGCGACGAGAAGAATCACAGGCTGCCATCGATCGCTGGCGCGGTACCTTTGCCCATTGGTCCCCGGCCTCGTCTGCCAGGCCGGGTCGTTCGTGAAAGAGGCTGAATGGTCCCCGTATGGAAGGTCGACGACGTAGGCGCGCCCCACCTGCGCCAGAAGCGACTCCCGGTTCTGGGTTTGTCCATCGTCGTTGCGCTCATGTCCACGGCAGCGTGCGGCTCGGGCGGGACGGGTGCCACGAGCGGGTCTTCAGCAGTTGCGACGACGACTCAGACGACCGTTTCTTCGACCACCGCAGCACCCACCACGGTACCGACAACGACGACAACGACGGAGAAGACGACGACGGTACCGCTGCGTTCCGGCAATCTGGTCACGAGGGAGTACAAGTTCTCGAACGAGCGTCGCTATGAGTACGCAGTGAGCGCAACGGTCGACTCCTCGAGGTACAGCAAGCAGCTCGCCGATCCCGGTTTCGTACGGTTGACCACCGCTCGATCGTGGACCATACGGGTGAAGAATCTGTTGACCGATCGTCCGGCACCCGTTGGCTCCGGCAATGGGCCAGGGCTCGGGTTCTGGTACGAGATTTCACCGTCGATGGCATCGACCATATTGGGCCTTCGGGAGGCGAAGCAACGGTCAGGACTCGGATTCGGTGTCGTGTACGTCATGGACGGCGTGCCGGTCGTGCCGGTCTACCTGGGTCTGGGTGCCACAGTGACCCGCCTGCCCTCACAGATCCCGTCCGGATCGAGCGTAGAGGTGCGCCTTGCGTCGCGAGAGCCTCTAAGTGTGTTGATCGGTGGTGTCGATGCGATCCCCGAGGACCTCGCAGACGGTCTGCTCGCCGTGCTCAATGGGCCGCCCAGATGGTTGTCCATCGGATTCCCGCGAGACCAGTTCGGAGCCTCGAACTGCAATAATGATGGAGGCCCCTTCTCCGGCGAACTTCGCCTCTACTTCTCCACCGCCCCTGGCGGTGAATTCGGCGAACCGAACAGGTTCAGCACCCAGAAGCGTTGCGATCCCGACAAATGGAAGGGGTGACACGCATCTGAATTGAAGCCTGCGGGGCTTCGATGGTGATCACGCTCCCGTCGTTGAAGGCTCACTTCGCAATCAGCGCCGGTGGCCATAGTTCAGCCGTCACCGACAGCAGGGGAGGGGCGCCTCGGGTGACCAGGCGAAGCTCCTCCGGAACGAGTCCATGAAGGCGCCCGGCCTGCCCGCAGGCGGGGCCCCGTCACGGCGGCGATCCAACCCTGAAGTGCCACGCCCCCCGAACCAACGGCGCGCCTTGGGGCCAAGTCGGTTTGGCATACGCATCGCTCGAGATCGTCCGGGTCTGATCCGATCAGAGACGGAACCCGGACGGCGACTGGAGACGGTCCCGACCACCTTCGGTGCCAGACGCCCAGAGTGCACGACCGTCAGCGCGGTAGATCACGAGATTCCCGTCGGGCTGCAGCACCAACGATGACGGACCGTTGCCGGCGGTGCCGGATGCCCACACCACACGGTCACGGCCGTAGATGACGAGGTTTCCGTCGCTCTGCATCACGAGCAGGTCTGCATCGCCCTCCGTCTGCGTCGCCCACAGCGCCCGACCAGCGGTGGTGTAGATGACGAAGTTCCCGTCGGTCTGGAACGTGGCGCGATAGCCGCCGGAGGACGAGATGATCTGAGCTCCGCGGGTGAGGCTGCCGTCCACGCCGAGCCCTGCCGCAGGCACCGAGGGTGCCCGGGTCGTACCCGGAGAGGTCGCCGTCCCCTGGTCGTTGAAGCCGATCACCCGTTTCGGCACGGTCGACGAAAGTCCGACGGGCGCAGCACTAGAGGGACGCTCATCGAATCCCTGCGAGATCCAGCCCGCTGCGACGAACCACGTGGGCACCACGACAATTCCGGTCAACGCCGCAGCACCGGCCAGCCGGACCCACTTGCCTGACGAAGGTGCGCCAAGTACGCGCGCCAAACCAGAACGCACGAGGTCGAAGCCGAGTGGCAGCGCTACCAGGTACGGGCCAACGATGAGCGCCGCCCCCGGATGGAACTCCCCGTAGAGGAAGCTCGACAGGTACCCGCCCGCAAAGACGAGGAAGCCATACCCGAGAGCGACGAGAAGAGCACCACCAACACCACCGCCGACGATCGCAACGACGACTGCGATGGGCGGCCCAAACACGATCATCAGGGGAACCCAGACCAAAGGAGCGCCGACCGGGTCACCATCCGACTTCCAGCCCTCCTTGCGCCACTCGGTCTTGAACGACCGGTGCGACGAGCGCCGAACAACCCACTCCACACCACCGGCCGCCCCCAACGCTCCGAACGCAGCCGCCGCGATGGTCGTAGACCCATCGACGAGGAACGCCAAGCCCCACCCCAACGCGGCATAGCCGAAAGCGAGCACAAGAAGGCACGCTGGGCACCACAACGCCCAGACCCAGAACCGCTCCGCGCCCGACCGAGCGTTCCATGCCCGAGAAGCCTCCGGAGTGTAGCGAGCGAAGATGGATCCCCCGCCGTAGTACCCGCCGGAGAAGGAGAACCCCTGGCCTGGGGGGTGAATCGAATAGCCGTCGCCGTAGAGATTTTTCTCCAGCTCGAACTGCGGGCCGCCGAACGGCATGGCCGCATCGCGCAACTCCAACCGATCGCCGATGAACTGCTTCTCGACCCGGTATTTCGTCGGGAAGATCTCCCCAACCGGCGGCGAGTCGGTCAAGTGGTAGTTCCCCAACAGATCCTTCTCGAGGTACTTCTCGTCCGACATGACCACCCCAACTCACGCCTCGTTCGTTGCTACCAGCCGCTTGCGGCTTCGTCAATGAACGCGGCAACGCGCTGATCCATCGCGACCTCGCGCCGTGGGCGCTCGGCGAGACCGCGCTCCTCCCGCTCGACCAGTCGCGGCTCGTCGTCCGCAACCCCGACGGTCTCTACGGGTTGACCGTCGACCGCCTCGGACGCATCGGCGTCACGTCCGCGCGGAACGCCGAGATGCGACCCCGCTCATGCCAGCATCGTTGCGAGGGCAACGACTGCGGCCGTGAAGCAGGCGGCGGGCGCGCTCGTGATCCCGGCACCGATCTGGCCGACGCCGGCGTCGCGGTGGGCGATCCCGGTGTTGATCACCGGCACGACGCCCGTGTCCACCACCGCCCGGGCATCGATCCCGGCCGCCGTCGGCGCAAAACCGAGGGCGGGCAGGGTGAAGGCATCGTTCGCCCCCAACGTGATCGTGCGCATCCGGCGGCTGTGGGCGACGGCGTCGGCCGCAGAGCCCCCGACGAACTGCACGATCGCCGGCGCCGCGGCCATCGCGAACGCGCCCAGCCCGGCGGTCTCGGTGATGGCCGAGTCCCCGAGATCGGCGGCGGCGTCGTCGGGGCCGTAGCCGGGGAAGTAGAGGCCCTCGACCCGATTCGCCGGCGCCTCGAACCACCGCTCGCCCGTGCCGGACAGCCGGATGCCGAACCGCACCCCGTTGCGGGCCATGGTCGTCACCATCGAACTGCCCGCCACGCCGGCGGCCGCGTCGAGCATCGACTTGCACGCCGCCATCGAGACGTTGAGGAAGGTGTGGTCGTTACCGGCGAGGAACGACACCACCCGGGCCAGCGCGCCACGCTCGGTGTCGCCGGCCAGCAAGGCCGGCACCAGTTGCTTGAGCAACAAGCCGGTGGCCGCAGCATTGCGGTTGTGGCACTCGTCGCCCATGTGGAGGGCCTGGGCCATGAGGGGTTTGAGACGCAGGCCACCGATGCGGCCCACGGCGTCGGTGAGCACCGGTCCGAGCTCTGCGGCCATCCAGGCCAGGCGGTCGAGCACCTCGGGACCGATCGCACCGAACCGCAGCACCTTGCCCAGACCCTCGTTGAGCGTGGTGTGGGTCCGCCGGCCGCTGCCGGCCTCCTCCACGACCCACATCGGCATCGACGGCGCCACCACCCCGGCCATCGGGCCGGCGCACCCGTGGTGGTGGCACGGCTCGAGCGCCACGCCGCGGGCGTCCACCAGCGACCGGGCCGCCACCGGATCGGCGGCCCAACCCTCGGCCAGCACGGCGCCGACCACGGCGCCCTGCATGGGCCCGCACATCTCGTCCCAGGCGATCGGCGGGCCGGCGTGCAGGAGCCGGCGCTCGCCGGGGCCCAGCGCCGGCACCAGCGACCCGGCCCGGCCGACGCCGACGAGCACCGGATCGGCCGCCAGGTAGCGGCCGAACGCCACGGTGTTGGCCGCCTCCACCGCCGGGTGGCCGACCAACTGGGCGACGGCGTCCGCAACAGCCGGATCGGCCCCGGCGGGCGGGCGCCACGACACGTGCGTCACCGCCGCGCCGGCGGCGGCCACGGCGGCGTCGAAGCGGTCGAGGCCGACCGAGACCACCGACGGCGTCGAGCGAACGAGATCGGCCCGCGGGCTCACGGCCGGACCCCCGGCGTCACCAGCGCGACCGCCCATGCGACCGCCTCGGCGTTCGCCTCGGCGACGGCGACACCGGCCGCCTCCAGGGCTGCGACGACCCCGCCGCGCCCGAGCGGGTCGTCGTCGGTGCCGCACACGTGGGCCACCACCGGCACGGCCGGTCGGCTCGCTCGGCTGCGGGCGTCGCCCACCGCCGTCAGCAGCCCGCCGATCGGGTCGCTCGCACTGCCGTGGCCGAGCACGACGTCGACGACCACCACCGCCGTCGTCGGGTCCTCGAGCGCAGCCGCCACCGCCGCGTCCCGCAGCGCGGGATCGATCATGGGGTGCGGTCGACCGACGGTGTACTCGTCGTCGCCGTAGTCGACCACGACATGGGCGACGCCGGCGGCGCCGAGCAGCAGTTCGGCCTCGTGGGCGAACGTGCCGCCGCAGAAGGCGCCGCGCACCGTGGCCCGGCCCGGCCCGGCGGACGGGTGCACGGCGGCCGGCAGCGGTGCCGGGCCCGACGCCACCACAGGCCGGCCGGCGACGAGCGCTGCGGCCAGGTCGGCGGCGTCGGCCAGGGTGGCCGCCGGGATCACCCCGGCCGCCCGCAGCCGTCCGGGGTCGCCGCCGAGCACGCAGGCCACCACCGGGCGCCCGAGCGCGGTGGCGGCGGCCAGCACGCGGTCGGCCACCGCCGGGTCGGGCGGCTTGGAGATCAACACGATCACCTCGGTCGCCGGGTCGGCTCCGAGCACCTCCAACGCCGCCAAGGTCGAACGCCCGCCCACGGCCGCCGACAGGTCGCGCCCGCCGACGCCGAGCGCGTGCGACACGCCGGTCCCGGCCCGGTGCAGCCGGGTCGTCACCTCCTGCATGCCCGTGCCCGACGCACCCACCACGCCGACGGGGCCCCGCCGCACCACGTTCGCGAAACCGAGCGGCACCCCGGCCACGATCGCGGTGCCGCAGTCCGGTCCCATCACCAGCAGCCCGAGCCGGTCGGCCTCCTGCTTGAGGCGGACCTCGTCGGCCACGGACACGTTGTCGCTGAACAGCAACACGTGCAGCCCGAGCCGCAGCGCCTTGGTCGCCTCCGCCGCTGCGAACGGGCCCGGCACGGAGATCACCGCGAGCGACAGCGCGGGATCGGCGGTCACTGCGGCCACGAGCGACCGCGCCGGTTCGGCCGTCGCGTCGGCTCCCGGTCCCCTCGAGGGGCCCGGCGCCGCCAGGAGCTCCTGCGCGGCCGCCACGGCCGCCCGCGCCTCGGGGTCGTCGACGGCCCGGACCGCCACCACCAGATCGCCGGGCCCGGCGGTCACCTCACCGAGGCCGGCCTCGGCGAGGCGTTCGAGGTTGGCCGCCGTGCCCATCACCACCGAGACGGCCTCCACCCCGGTCCGCCCGGCCAGCGCCGCCGACACGGCGAGCAGCGCGACGGAATCCCGGTAGCGGTCGGCCAGCACCAGGTGGGCGACGCTCATGCCGCCACTGCGCTCGTTGCGAGTGCATCGACCGCGAGCACGGCGCCGGCCAGGAGGTCGGCACCCGAGGTGGCCCCGACGCCGAGGAGCACCGCTGCGCATCGGGCGGCGACCGCGTCGGTCGGGGCGTCGACCACGGCGAGCAGCGCCTCGGCGAACCAGCCGTCGGCGGCTGCGGCCAACTGGTGGGCACCCACCCTCGTGGTGCGACCCGCAGCGGTGCGCGCCACGTCCGCGAGTGCGTCGCGCTGCGCCTTGGCCGCCGGACCGGCCGCCCACAGCACGCACAACGCCCCGGTCAGCACGTCGTCGCCCGACGGGGTCAGCCCGGGGCCGAGGCCGACGAGGCGCTCGGGAGCGTCGAGCGCCCCGGTGCCACCGACGCGGGCGAGCGCTGCGCGTACCGCCTCGGGCGCGAGCGCCCGCAGGTCCACGCCGGACGGCCGGCCACCGCTCGGCCGCGGCGCGCACGGGCCGGCGGGCGGCAGCGCCACCACGAGGCGACCGGCACGCAGGCGCCCGGCGCGCACGGCCGCCGGATCGCCGGGGTGGGCCCAGTCGTCGGCCCGGCCGAGACCCTCGACGATCACCGACCACGGTGTGGTGCCGCACGCGGGCCCGTGCAGCGCGCTGAGGGGACCGCCGCCCGCCCAGGCCAGGTACAGCGCCCCGCCCGACGCGTGCACGACCTCGCCCGACACCGGGCCCGACGGGACCACCGGGCCGCGCGACCGGACCCGCAGCGTCATCCGGCCAGGGCCTCGACGACCGCCGACGACGACGACACCCAGCCGAAGATCGCGCCCTGGGCCTCGATCATGGCGATGCCGACCCTCTGGAATTCGGGGAAGTACGAGCCGACGCAGTCCTCGAGCACGACGCACTCGTAGCCGCGGTCGTTGGCCTCGCGCACGGTGGTGTGCACGCACACCTCGGTCGTCACCCCGCACACGAGCAGCGTGCGCACGGACCGGGTGCGCAGCAGTTGGTCGAGATCGGTCGCGTGGAACGCTCCCTTGCCCGGCTTGTCGAGCACCGGTTCGCCCGGGATCGGGGCGAGCTCGGGGATGATGTCGTGACCCGCCTCGCCGCGCACGAGGATCCGGCCCATCGGGCCGTCGGTACCGATGAATGTCTTGCCCCCGCGGGTCAGCTTGGCGGGCGGGCAGTCCGACAGGTCCGCCCGGTGCCCCTCACGGGTGTGGACCACGAACAGCCCGGCGGCGCGCGCCGCAGCCAGCACACGCCGGGTGGGCTCGATCGTGCTGCGCAGCAACGACACGTCGTTGCCGAGCAGTTCGCCGAACCCGCCCGGTTCGAGGAAGTCGCGCTGCATGTCGATCACGACGAGCGCCGTCGTCGCCGGATCGAACGGCACGGGGAACGGTCGAGCGGCCAGCTCGCTCATCGGGCACCTCCGGCGACCGCGGCACGGTAGGCGCGCCAGCCCCCGAAACTCGTGATGTCCTGCGCTGCGGCCAGCGCCCACGGTTCGCACACGAACCCCTTGCACCAGGCGCCGTCGTCCAGTTCGAGCGACCCGATGCCCAGCGGCGGCGGTACTTCGGCGACGAAGGATCCGAAGGCCTGCTCACCGAGCGCCCACACCTCGACCTCGATCGCTGCGCCACCATCGGTGACCCGGGCCAGGCCTGGTTTGGGGGGCACGGTGCCGTCGAGCGCATAGAGGCGATACCTGGGCGCCGTGCGCCGAACGCCCAGCAGGCGCGCCCCCCGCCCGGTGAGCTGCTGGTTGAGGGGCATACCCGTGAGGTGCGCTCCCACCACCGCGAGGGCTACTTCCCCCGGTCGAACCCGGGGCGCCTCGGGCGCCTCGCCGACGAGTGCCGCAGCGGCATCCGCGAGTGCGTCGTCGCTCCAGGCCGGGCCGATGAGCTGAACGCCGTACGGGGCCCCGATCCCGGGGTTGGGCACGGCGAGGGCGGCGAGGTCGAGCAGGTTGACGAAGGTCGTGAACGTACCGAGACGTTCGTTCACCCCGACCGGATCCGCCGCGACCTCGGCCACCGTCACCGGACCCGGCGTGGTGGGCAGCAGGAGTGCGTCGATCTCGCTCCACACCTGGCCGGTCGCGGCCCGCAGGTGGGCCAGGCGGTATTCGGCGCGGTATGCGTCGACCGCGCTCGGACGCATGCCACCGCCGATGATCCGGGCAACCGTCGGGTCGGCCCCCGGCGGGTCCGACGCGAGGAACGTCCCGACCGACGCCCAACGCTCGGCCACGATCGGACCGCCGTACAGCAGCCGGCCGGCGTCGAGGAACGGGGCGAGGTCGAACTCCCGCACGGCGAAACCCGCCTGTTCGGCCGCGGTCACGGCAGCGGCGAACGCCTCGGCCGCCCCCGGGTCGAGGCCGAGGCCGGCGGCGCGGGCCGGCACCCCGATCGTTCGCACCGCTCCCCGGCCGGTCTCCACCGGGCGCGACCACGGATCGGCGCGGTGCAGGCCCGACGCCGCGTCCACCACGGCGCGCGCCTCGGCGACCGTGCGGGCGAACACCGATACACAGTCGATGCGACGCACGGCCGGGACGACCCCGGTGGTCGGCAGCCGCCCGATCGTGGGCTTGAAGCCCACCACGCCACAGAACGCCGCCGGGACGCGGCCGGAGCCGGCGGTGTCGGTGCCCAATGCGAACGGCACCAACCCGAGCGCAACGGCCACCGCCGAACCCGACGACGACCCGCCGGGCACGAGGGCAGGATCGATCGGGTTGCGCGGCGTGCCGTAGGGCGACCGGGTCCCGACGAGCCCGGTCGCGAACTGGTCGAGATTCACCTTGGCCACCGGGATGGCACCAGCCGCCCGAAGTCGCTTCACGACGGTGGCGTCGGCTGCAGCGGTGTAGCCGTAGCTCGGACATCCCGCCGTCGTCGTCGCCCCGGCCACGTCGATGTTGTCCTTGACGACGAACGGGACGCCGTGGAGCGGACCGCTGAGCCCCGCTGCGTCGAGCGCCGATGCCTGGGCCCGGGCCGACTCGCCGAGCACCCCGCCGATCACGACCGCAGGGTCGTCGAGCGCATCCAGTGCGTCGAGTGTGGCCTCGACGACCGCCGACACGGTGATCCCGCCCTGTCGGGCCGCTCGGTGCGCCTCCAACGACCACCCGATCACGTCCTGCACGGACACCGTCATAGCGCGGCCAGCAATGCCGAGGACGGGGCGTGGGCACCGAACACCCCGCCCTGCATCGTGATCATCTTCAGCGCCGCCGCCTCGTTGCCCGAGTCGGTGGCGCCCGTGCAGTCCGACAGCAGCAGGCACTCGTACCCGCGGTCGTTGGCCTCGCGCATCGTGGTGTGCACGCACACGTCGGTCGTGATGCCCGTGAACACGAGGTGCGTGATCCCCCGGCCGCGCAACACGAGATCGAGATCCGTTGCGTAGAACGCCCCCTTGCCGGGCTTGTCGACGATCGGCTCGCCCTCGATCGGCGCCACCTCGGGCACGATCTCCCAGCCGGGCTCGCCCCGCACCAGGATCCGCCCGCACGGACCGGCGTCGCCGATGCCGGCCCCGATGCGCTGCGAGCGCCACCGTTTGTTGGCCGGGCAGTCGGCCAGGTCGGCCCGGTGCCCCTCACGCGTGTGGACGACCAGCCAGCCGGCCGCCCGGACCGCCTGGAGCACACGGGCCGTCGGCTCGAGGCCCTTGCGGGTGTTGGTCAGGTCGTAACCCATCGCATCGACGTAGCCGCCTTTGCCGCAGAAGTCGGTCTGCCAGTCGATGCACAGCAGCGCCGTACGGGCCGGGTCGATCGGGCCGTCGTAGGGCCAGGCGTACGGGTCTGCGGCGACGACACCGTGGGACATCGGGATCTCCTTGATCAGGGGACGGACGAGGAAGGACCGCCGGGGCGGTGGGTCGCCACCCCCCCCGCGGGTCCGGTTAAGCCCATCGGGGTAATG
>JBILVB010000043.1:0-23921 GCA_044370695.1 Acidimicrobiales bacterium
GTGGCCCCGGGGGGGGGGGGCCCCCCCCCCCCCCCGGCGGTACGGGATCAGCCCTTCGGGATCTGGCCGACGACGCCCTTGACGAAGGCGGTGTTCTTCGCCTCGGTCGTCAGGTAGTCCGGCACACCGGCGGGGAACAGCTCCTTGCCGTCCTGCCCCATGATCGGCCCCTTGAACGGCGAGCCGTCCTTGGACGAGATGACCTTCTTCTGATCCTCGATCAGCTTCTTCGTCGTGTCGTCGACCATCGGCCCGAACTTGGACTGGACGAACGGGTTGCCCCCGTCCTTATACCCGACCCGGTAGTTGGCGTTGTACTTCGAGCCGGTGAACTTGCCGGACAGCGCCGTGGCGACGATGTCGCTGTACATCTCGCCCCAGCTCCACTCCGAACCGGCCACCCAGCCCTTGGGCGCCAACGACGACGCATCCGCGTGGTAGCCGACGACCATCTTGCCGGCCTCCTCGGCGGCCTTGGTGATCGTCGCCGTGCAGTCCTGGTGCTGGGTGATCACGTCGACGCCCTGCGCGAACAGGCTCTTGGCCGCCTCGGCCTGCTTGGCCACGTCACACCAGTTCGAGGTGTTCACGACGAAGGTCTGCACGGCGGGGTTCACCGACGCTGCACCGAGCTGGAAGGCGTTGATGTTGGCGATGGTCTGCGGGATCGGGAACGCATACACGTAGCCGAGCTTGTTGGTCTTGGTCGCCTTACCGGCCGCGATGCCGGCCAGGTAGACCGGCTCGTACACGGTGCCGAAGTAGGTGCCGCTGTTCGCCGGAACCTTGTCCTTGATGAAGTTGCCCTGCTGGACGACGGCGACGTCGGGGTGCGCGGCGGCGACCTTGAGCGCCGGGTCGAGGTGCCCGTAGGACGTGGCGAAGATGATCTTGGCCCCGTCGGCGATCATCTTCTCCATCACGCGGGTCGCGTTGTCGTCCTCCGGGACGTTCTCGGCCGTCAGGATCTCGAGGTTCGGGAACTTCTTCTTCACCTCCTGCGAGCCCTGGTAGGCGGCCTGGTTGTATCCGAAGTCGTCCTTTGGGCCGACGAACAAGAAGCCGACCTTCTTGGAACCGGCACCCGGGCCGGAACCCGGCGCGCCGGTGGCGACCGTGGAGCCCCCGGCGGTGGTGGCCGAGCTGGCCGAGGAGCTGGAGGAGTCGTCACCACAGGCCGCGGCGACGAGCGCAAGGCTCGTGATCGCGGCGAGGGAAAGCCAACGGGATCGCATCAATGAACCTCGCAAGGTAAAGGGTCTGTTGGGGTGGGGTCCGGGTCAGCGACCCGGGGTCGTCTCGAAGACCTTGTTGAGGCCTTCGGGGACGTCGGAGGCCCGGCGGCGGCCGAGCACGATCAACACGACGAGGGTGACCACGTAGGGCACGGCGTCGAGGGCGAACTGGTTGATGGCGTACCCCCGGGCCTGCAACGCCGGGGACAGGGCGAGCGCCGCGCCGAAGAGGTAGGCGCCACCGGCGACTTTGACCGGGTGCCGGGCGGCGAACATCACGACGGCGACGGCCACGAACCCTCGACCGACCGCCATGTTCTCGAACCACGCTTTGGCGTAGGCGAGCGACAGGTGCACACCGCCGAGGCCGGCGAGCATCCCGCCGATCACGACGGCCGCGTACTGGATGGGGGCGACCCGATGACCGTGGGTGACGAGCACCTCGCTGCGCTCACCGGCGGCCCGCAACAGCACGCCCCACCGGCTTCGGAAGATCACCCACCACGACACGGGCACCAACACGTAGGAGAGGTAGACGAGCGCGTCCTGACCGAACAGGACGTCGCCGACGAACGGCACGGCGTGCAGTCCGGGGATCTCGACGGGCCGGAAGCTCGGCGCCAACGCCTGGACGTACGACACCCCGAACAGCGACGTGAGCCCGAGCCCGAGGAACAGCACCACCAGGCCGGTCGCGAGCTGGTTCGCACCCCGCCCGATGACCAGGTACCCGTGGACGGCGGCGAGCAGACCACCGGCGACGGCACCGGCCGCCACCCCGAGCCACGGCTGACCGGTCTCGGCCGCCACCGCGTAGCCAGCGAGCGCACCGGCGAGCATCGAACCCTCGGTGCCGAGGTTGACCACCCCGGCTCGCTCGCTGACCGTTTCACCGAGCGACGCGTACAGGATCGACGTGCCGCCGCGGACGCCTCCGGTGAGCACTTCGGTGAGCATGTTCATGACGCCGCTCGCTTCTTCGAGAACCCGAACACCCCGAGCAGCACGAGGGCCATGAGGACGTTGACGCTGGCCGCGGGCAGGCCGGCATCGAGCTGCAGGCTGTCGCCGCCGATGGCGATCGCCGTGAGCAGGACCGCCGCGCCGGTCACGCCCACCGGTCGGTGCCGGGCCAGCCACGAGGCCAGGAACGCCACGTAGCCGTAGCCGGCGACGAACCCGCTGCGCAGCTTGTACTCGGCCCCGGCGAGCTGCGCATAGCCGCCGAGACCGGCGAGTGCGCCGCCGACCGCCATGCCGGACACCAGGAGTGCGCCCACCCGGAACCCGGCCCGGCGGGCCGCTTCGGTGTTCCCGCCGACCACCCGGAGCCGGAACCCCCACGTGGTGCGGCGGAACGCCACCGCCACGACGACCGTCGCCACGACGGCGAGCAGCAGGCCGAGGTGGACCCGCGTGTCACCGAGCAACCCCAGCCGCTCCGAGCCCGACAGCGCTCGAGTCGCCGGTTGGCCCGACCCCTGCCGGTCCTTCCACAGGTCGTAGATGAGGAAGTACATGAGGTCGAGTGCGATGTAGTTGAGCAACAGCGTCGTCACCGATTCGCTGATGCCCACGGCCAGGCGCAGGCCGGCGGCCAGCGCCGACCACGCCGCCCCGGCCGCTGCGGCGGCGACGCCCATGAGCACGAGCCGGAGCCAACCCGGGCCCGACCCGTCGAGCGCGAGCGCCACCCCCATGGCGGCGACGCCACCGACGATCAACTGCCCCTCGCCGCCGACGTTGATCAGACCCGCCCGGGCGGGGATGGCGACCGCCAACGCCGCGAGCGCGATGGGCGTGGCCCGCACGAGGATCCCCTCGATCGACGCCTCGTCGGTGAGCGTCGAGGTGACCATGTCGGCGTAGGCGACGAACGGGTTGGTGCCCTTGAGGATCATGAGCACGCCGAACAGCGCGAGCGCGCCGGCGAGGGCGACGACGATGCGCGCGATACCGGTGATCGAGTCCGACGGTGCCGGACGGACAGCGGTCATGCCGCACCGTCCTCGGCACCGAGCATGAGGCGGCCGACCTCGTAGCGGTCCGACGAGGCCGGGGTCACGATGCCGGCGACGGCGCCGGCATGGAGCACCACGATGCGATCCGACAGTTCGAACAGCTCGTCGAGATCCTCGGAGATCAGGAGCACCCCGGCACCGCCGGCCCGCCGCTCGAGCAGCAGCTCCTGCGTGCGCCGCGTGGTGGCGACGTCGAGTCCGCGGCTCGGGTACGCCGCGACGACCAGCGATGCCGGCGCACCGAGCGCCCGCACGAGCATCACCCGCTGGATGTTGCCGCCCGACAGCGACGACAGCAGCCGCTCGCCCGCGGCGGCGCGCAACGACGTCGCCTCGTTGCGGGTCAGGTAGCGCTCACGCACCGCGGTCCAGTCGATGCCGAGGCCCTTGCGGACGGCGGGCAGGTCGTCGAGGGCGACGTGCTCGTGAACCGTGAGGCCGGGCACCACGCTGTCGCGCACGGGGTCCTCGGGCACACCGATCGCACCGCGCGCCAGCACCCGTCGAGGGTTCGGCCGGGGCACGACCTGACCGCCGATCGCGATCTGGCCGTCGCTGGGGTGCCGCAGGCCGAGCACCACTTCGTACAGCGGGAGCTGGCCGTTGCCGGCCACGCCGGCGACGCCGACGAGTTCGCCTGCGCCGACGTCGAAGCTGACGCCGGCGAGCAGGGTGCCGCGGCGGCCGTCGCGCACGCCGACGTTGCGCAGCGACAGCGCCGGCGCCGCATCGACCGGGGGTGCAGATCGTTGCGCCGGCAACGGGCTCACCGAACGGCCGACCATCGCCTCGATGAGCGCGTCGTCGGCGATGCCGGCCGGATCGACGGCGTCGAGCACCTGGCGACCACCGCGCAGCACCGTGAGGCGGTCGGCGATCGCCCGCGACTCGGCGAGCTTGTGGGTGATCACCACCACCGACAGGCCGCCGTCGCGCAGCGAGCGCAGGCCCTCGAAGAGGTGGTCGACCTCCTGCGGGGCGAGCACGCTGGTCGGCTCGTCGAGGATCACCAGGCGGGCTCCGGCGAGCAGCACCTTCAGGATCTCCACCCGCTGGCGCTCGCCGATCGACAGATCCCGCACCGTTGCGTCGGGATGGACCGCCAGGCCGAACCGGTCGGCCGCTTCGGCGATCCGGGCGCTGAGACCCTTGCGGTCGAGCCGCAGGCCGCCGAGCGGCAGGGCCAGCGCGACGTTCTCGCAGACGCTCAGCGCCGGCACCAGCCGCAGGTCCTGGAAGACCATGCCGATGCCGCTGGCCCGGGCGACAGCGGGTGAGGTCATGACGACGGGGGTGCCGGCGACGGCGATCGTGCCGGCGTCGGCGGGGTAGAGCCCGTAGACGACCTTCATGAGCGTGGACTTGCCCGCCCCGTTCTCGCCGAGCACGGCGTGCACCTCGCCGGCCTGGACGGTCAACGCGACGTCGTCGTTCGCGACCACCTCGCCGAACCGTTTGGTGATGCCGCGAGCGGACAGCAGCGGCACGCTCACCGTCGGCCCCCGGTCGCCATGCGGGCGATCGCCAGGCGGACCCGCTCCTCGACCACCTGGATCGAGGCAGTGATGTGGGCCGTGAACGCCGACTCTGCGGCCACCATCTCGCCGGCGAGCACCTGCTCGGCGATGCCGAGGTGCTCGGCGATCGTCGCCTCGATTCGTTCGTGCGTGAGGAAGTCCTGCATCCGCACGACGCGGATCCGTTCGTTGACCTGCTGGAGCAGTTCCGCGGCGACCTGGTTGCCCGAGGCCCGGGCCAAGGTCACGTGGAACGACTCGTCGAGCAGGACGAATCCCGGGTCGGGTTCGGGCGCAGCGGCAGCGAGCGCCCGCCACTGGTCGCGCAGCGGTTCCATGATCGACGGGTCGTGGCGGGTGCCGTTGCGGGCCGGGCGCTGGAGCAGCTGCAGTTCGAGTCCGAGGCGCACCTCGTAGAGGTGCCGGACGACGACCGTGTCGGGTACGCACGGTTGGAAGCCGCCCTCGGGGTGCGGCTCGACGAGGCCTTCGGCATCGAGCCGCTTCAGGGCCTCGCGCACCGGCGTCCGCGACACGCCGAGCAGTGCGGCGAGCCGGGTCTCGCCGAGGCGGACGTTGAGCGGGAAGTCCCCGCGCAGGATCCGGGTCTTCAGCTCGCGGTAGGCCTCGTCGCCGCGCAGGGCGCCGACCGCCGAGCGTTCGCGGGCTGTGTCCCGAGCTGTATACACGGCTGCGGACCGTAGGTAGCTCGTGTTTCGGGGGTGTGTCGGCGGCGTGTTCAGTTCGCGCCGCCGCGTGAATGCGTGTTTCGTCGCCGTTGCAGCGCGAGGCAAGGACCGTGCCGGCACCCGGATGATCCCGTCGTCCCGATCGAGGGGGCGATCGGGACTCGTCCCGTAGGGTGCGGCGCCATGGGGGATCACCAGACCATCCGGGTCGACGTCGCCGGCCCGATCGCCACCGTCACGTTGAACCGGCCCGAGCACCGCAACGGCATCACCAACCGCCTGATGCGGGAACTCCACGAGGCGCTGTCCGGGCTGGCCGCTGACCGCAGCGTGCGCGTCGTGGTGCTCACGGGCGCCGGCGCGGCGTTCTGCGTCGGGGCCGACCTCAAGTCCTATTCGAGCGGCGAGGCCCAGGAGCGGCTCAAGCCGCAGTACTTCGAGATCACCGTGCTGCTCCACGAGATGCCGGCGGTCACGATCGCCGCGATCAACGGGGCCTGCGCCGGCGCCGGTCTCGGCTGGGCCTGCGCGTGCGACCTGCGGCTCTGCGCCGACGACGCCACGCTCAACGCCGCCTTCCTCGACGTGGCCGTCGCCGGCGACATGGCCCTGCCGTGGTCCCTGCCCCGCCTCGTCGGCGCAGCCAAGGCCCGTGAGCTGATGTTCCTGCCCGGCAAGTTCTCCGCTCGCCACGCCTACGACATGGGTCTGGTGAACCGGCTCGTCCCCGCCGACGAACTCGCTGCGGCCGTCACCGCCGTCACGGACCGCCTGGCCGCCGCCTCCCCGGCCGCACTCACGGGCATGAAGGCCAACTTCCTGGCCGCCGAACGACTCTCGATGGCGGACTTCGTCGACCTCGAGAGCGAGCGTCACATGCGGATCTCCGCAAGCGCCGACACCGCCGAGGCCTTCCGCGCCTTCGTCGAGAAGCGCCCGCCGGTATTCACCGACTGAACAGCGGGGGCCGGCGCGGGATGGGGGGATCCTCGCTTCGAGCGGACGAACCTGCCAGGCTCTAGAACGTGCTGACCGAGCGCGAGCGAGCGATCCTCGATTTCGAGCGGAGCTGGTGGACGGTGGACGGCGTCAAGGACGCCATGATCACCGAACGGCTCGGCATCGAGGGCACGCAGTACTACCGGATCCTCGCTGACCTGCTGGAACGACCCGAGGCGATCGAGTACGACCCGTTGGTGGTGCGTCGCCTGCGACGCCTGCGCGACCGTCGCCGGCGGGACCGCGTCACCCAGGTGGCCACCGGGAGCGACACCTGATGCAGCCCAAGCGCCCTCGGCAAGGTAGCGGCGGGCGCTCGGCCGCGGGGCGCTCGATCATCATCGTCGCGGTCGCCGTCATCCTCGGCCTGCTGATCCTGAACCGGGGTTTCGGTGACGATTCGGCGGGCTCAACCGGGTCGTCCACCGCCACGACGGTCAAGCCGGCCAGCACCACGGCCGCGGCGACGACGACCACCACGATCGCCACCACCACGACGACGGTCAGCCTGGCCACGGCCACGGTGCTCGTCGCCAACGGGGCCGGCGTGAAGGGCGCCGCGGGCAAGCTCACCGACAATCTGGCCGTGCTCGGCATCAAGGTCATCCGGCCCGCCGTCGATGCGAAGAGTCAGCAGGCGGCCACCGTCGTCTACTTCGTCGCCAATCCGGGCGCCGACGCGCAGGCGAAGGTGCTCGCCACCTACCTTGGCGCCGGCGTCCAGACCGCCGCGATGCCAGCGGTGCTGCCGGTGACGGCGCTCGCCGGGGCCTCCCACGTGATCGTGCTGGGTACCGATCTGGGCAATCAGGCGGTCAACGGCCAGATCCCGAAGAAGCCGGCCGACCCGGCGGCACCGACCACCCCGACCGCAGCGACCGCCGCCACGATTCCCCAACCGACCGCCGCTCCGGCGACGGCCACGACGAAGGCGGCGACGGCCACGACCGTCAAGGCCTGACCCAACCACCCCGCTCACCGACCACCGTCGCAGCGGCGAGGCGCAAGCAGCCCGCCGTTTCGTGCACCGCAGCGTTCTCGCCGAACCGTTCGACCAGCGACACCACCTCGACGCCAGCGGGTGCCCGGGTTCCCGTCGCCACCCGGCCGGCAATCACGACGACCGGACAGCCGGCCCGCTCGGCGAGTTCGCACACGCCCCCGACGACCTTGCCGTCGAAGCTGTGCTCGTCCAGGGTGCCCTCGCCGGTGACGACCAGATCGGCTGCCTCCACCCGTTCGGCCAGGCCGAGCTCGTCCGCGACCAGCTCGAACCCGCCGATCAGCCGGCCGCCGACCGTCAGCAATCCCCCGGCGAGCCCCCCGGCGGCGCCGGCGCCGGGCACACCGGTCACGTCGCAGCCGCGCTCGATCCGATAGGTCTCGGCCAGACGCTCCAGGCGGCGGGTCAGCAACTCGACCTGGGCGCGGGTCGCACCCTTCTGCGGCCCGAACTCCCGGGCGGCGTCGACGAACCGGGTCGCGACGTCGCACGCCACGATCAGCTCGACACCCCGCAAGCGGCCCGGCGTGCGGATCGCGCCGAGGGCCCCGAGCCCGCCGTCGGTCGTGGCCGACCCGCCGAGCCCGACCACGATCCGCTTGGCACCGGCATCGAGCGCGGCCGAGACGAGCTGGCCGACCCCGGCCGTCGTCGCCGTCATCGGGTCGTTCCTCTCGGGTCCACCGGCCAGTACGAGGCCCGAGGCCCGCGCCATCTCGATCACGGCCGTGCGCCCGTCGAGTCGCCAGCCGGCAGCGACCTCGACGCCGAGCGGTCCGGTCACGGTCGTGGTCCGGTTCGGACCCCCGAGCACGTCGAGCAGCCCCTCGCCGCCGTCGGCGACCGGGATCGCCTCGGCGGTTCCCCCGGCGTCCACCACCCCGGCGGCCACGGCGTCGGCCGCACCGGCGGCGGAGATCGTGCCCCGGAACTTGTCCATGAGGGCCAGGACGTGCCCGGTCACGATCGACAGCGGCGGCGGTAGCCGGGCACGGTGGCCATCGGCGGTCGTTCCAGGTGGACGAGATCGCGGGCCGGCAACGTGGGGCGTACGAGCGTCGCCCGCTCGGCGGTCGGCACGTCGATACCGGCCCGGCGGAAGGCGGTCTGCAGGATGGCCAGCGCCTGCGGGGACAACTCGTCGAGCGTCCGGTTGCGATGGATGCGGGTGCCGAGATCGACCTGCATCACGGCCTCGGTGCCGAAGCGCACGGTGAGGTCCACCAGCAGCCCGAGGTCGACGCCGTAGCCCTGCACGAACGGCACCTGCTCGAGCAGCTCCCGGCGCCCGGCGTACTCGCCCGCGAGCGGCTGGATCAGCCCGGCGAGCCAGGGGAACAGCATCGAGATGATCGGCCGGGCGACCAGTTCGGTCGTGCGGCCACCGGTGGTGATCGCCCCGTCGATCGGGCGCTCGTAGAACCCCTTCACGAATCCGACGGACGGGTAGGTCAGCAGCGGGCCCACCAGGCCGATCACGAACCGGGGTCCGAAGTCGACGATGTCGGCGTCGCACCACACGACGAGATCGCCGTGCGACGCCCACAGGCTCTTCCAGAGCGCTTCGCCCTTGCCGGTCCCCGGCCCGCACTCGGGCAGGAGTTGCGCGGTCGAGGCCACCGTCGCGCCGGCGTCGCGTGCGATCGCGGCGGTGTCGTCGGTCGAACCGTCGTCCATCACGACGATCTCGTCGACGAGGCCGTGCCGGATCTGCAGTTCGTCGCGGATCACCGCCACGATCGTGCCGATCGTGGCGGCTTCGTCCTTGGCCGGCAGGCAGACCGACACCGTCGTCGACCCCTTGGCTGCGACGAGCGCCGCTGGGTCGTAGTCGTGGTGATACGGGAACCGGGTGGTGCCGGACACGGGCAGAGTCTGGCCGACGATCAGGCTTGGTCGTAATCCTGAGCGCGTCGGTAGGGTATCGACTCTATGGCCGTGACCGTCCGCATCCCCACCACGCTGCGTCCCCTCGCCGGCGGGTCCTCCACCGTGTCGCTCGAGGCGGGCACCGTGGGCGAGGTGATCGCCCGGCTCGACACCGCCCACCCCGGCTTCGCCGACCGCCTGCTCGACGAGTCCGGCAAGCTCCGCCGCTTCGTGAACCTGTTCGTGGCCGACGACGACATCCGTTTCCTTCAGGGGCTCGACACCCCGGTGCCCGACGGCGAGACCGTCGCCATCATCCCGGCCGTCGCCGGCGGCTGACGAAGGGTCAGCGCTCGACCGGCCAGCGTCCCGCATGTCCGGCGAACCGCCAGGCCGCAGCGGCGACCGCGGCGAACACCGCGTCGGATCCGTTGACCGGCTCACCGTCGTCGTCGTCGAGTTCGACCTCGACCCGGGGCATGTCGACGGCGCGCAGCACGCCGAAGCTCCGGATCGTGAGATCGTGCACCTCGCCGAGGTCGTCGACGCTCAGATGCTCGCGACGCACCCAACCCAGGGCCTGGTGGGCCGCACCGATCGCGTAGGAGCGCAACACCACGGCGTCGAGCACCGACCCGCAGCGCACGGCGACGCGCACCGTGCCGTCGGCGTCGAGGCGAGCCTCCGCCCGCGCGCCCGCGGGCGTGACCACGACGTCGCGTTCGGTCACCGACGTCGCGAGCACGCACGCCTCGACCCAGCCGGTGCCCCGCAGCGCCACCGAGGTGGCCGGGCCGACGATCTCGCGCTCGACGACCTCGAACCCGGGGACGACCGCAGTGATCGCAGCCGCGACGCCCGGCGTGGCCGCGACGTGGAGGACCCCGGTGCCGTCGGGTCGGACCCCGGCGGCGACCGGCGGCCGCTTGGGGCCCAGACGCACCACGTCCTCCCGGCTCCACGACACCCGCACCGGACGGCCATGACGGTCCGCGAGCGACCGGGCGATCTCACCGACCGGTGACGCCGATTTCCCCCCGAACGCGCCGCCGTTGGCGAGCGGGGTCACCGGCACGCCGCCGGGCCGGCACCACGAGGCGTCCGGTTCGAGGTAGGCGGGTTCCACCCAGGTGGTCTGCAACGTTCGGGCCCAGTCGCCCGCGGGCACCTCGATCGGCCAGACCGGACCTGCCGTCGTGCGCCGCCCCTGGATCTTCCCGGCCGCCCGGCGAGCCTCGGTCAGCGTCTCGCCGACCACCCACGACCCGTCGGCGGCGCGCACGGCCACGAGCGCGTCGGGTGGCGCCGTGTCGTCGGCGAAGCCGCCCTCTCCGAGCGCGACCGCGGGGCCGACCCGCTGGGGCGCGCCGCCCTCGATCGCCGCACGCCGGGCCGCGGCGTCGAGATCGCGGGCCGGACGGGCGCTCCCTCGGGCGCCGACGGCCTCGACGATCGTCTGCCACCCGGTGCACCGGCACAGGTGGGCCAGCAGGGCCTGCCCGACGGCGCCCGGACCCGGATCCGGCTCCCGGGCGGTGAGGGCCGCGAGCCGGACCACGATCCCCGGGGTGCAGAACCCGCACTGGCTCCCACCGGTGGCGCACAGCGCCTCGGCCCAGGACGCCGCCGTGGGGAGCCCGGCGACCGTCGTCACGGCCCGGCCCCGGATGCGCCCGAGCGGGGTCACGCACGCGACGCGGGGCTGACCGTCCACGAGCACGGTGCAGCAGCCGCACTGCCCCTGGGGCGAGCAGCCGTCCTTGGCGGAACGATCCCCCAGACGATCGCGCAGGGCCTCGAGGAGCGAACAGCCGTCGTCGGCCACCTCGACGGGCGCGCCGTTGAGCGAGAACGAGATCGTGGGGGGCACGGAGACGCACGTTACGCAGCCGCTGCCGCTGCCGGCCCCAACGGCGGCACTACGTTCGCCCTGATGTCCTCGCTCGATCGACGAACCTTCCTGGTCGGCACGGCCGCTGCTGCCCTGCTCGCCGCCTGCGGCGACGACGATGCGGCGCCCGCAGGCCCCGGATCGGGTGCTGGGCTGTCGATCGTGCGGTACTTCGACGACGGCACCCAGGTGCCCGGTCCCGTCCGGTACCCGTTCGGGTTGGCCGACGCCTCGTCGCTGCTCACCTCCGGCCTACCCGACCGGCTCGACGGGGTGATCCTCGACGACAAGGGCAACCAGGTCGTCACGGTGTCGGCCCCCCGACGGGGCGAGGGCGTCCCCCGGCAGTACTACGCCGTGCGCGCCACGCTGCCGGCCGCAGGGCTCTACACGCTGCGGGCCACCGTGAAGGGCCGCACCGCCGAGTCGCCGTTCACCGTGGGCAAGCCGGAGAGGGTGACGCTTCCCCGCGTCGGGGCCGTCCTGCCGCCGTTCGACACGCCCACCACCGCCGACGCCCGGGGCGTCACGCCGATCTGCACCCGCAACCCGGCCTGCCCGTTCCATGCCACGACCCTGCGCGAGGCACTCGCCGGCGGCAAGCCGGTCGTCTACCTCGTCGGCACCCCGGCGCACTGCAAGACCGCCGTGTGCGGCCCGGTCCTCGACAATCTGATCCAGTTGGCTGCGACGCTCGCCGGCAAGGTCACCGTGGTGCACGCCGAGGTGTACACCGACGACACGATCAACACCGTCGCTCCTGCGGTGAAAGCGCTGGGCGCGTCGTTCGAGCCGATCCTGTTCGTCACCGACGCCACCGGGACCGTCGTCGAACGGCTCGACGTGCTCTGGGATCTCGGCGAGTTGCGGGAAGCGGTCGCGAAGGTGGTCAACTGAGCGCCATGGGGGATCTGCTGACCACGCTCGCCGACCGCATCGCCATCCAAGACTGCCTCGTGCGCTACTGCCGCGGGATCGACCGGCTCGATGCCGATCTGCTCCGCTCGGTCTACTGGGAGGACTCCTACGACGACCACGGCAGCTACAAGGGCAACGGCTACGAGTTCGCCGAATTCGTGGTGCCCGCGCTGCGCAAGGGCTACGCCCTCACGCACCACAGCATCCTGAACTCCTCGATCGACCTCGACGGCGACGTGGCCCACGGGGAGACCTACGTCCACGCCTACCACCTGTCGCACCCGGCCGAGGACGGCAGCCGGACCGTGTTCCTGTTCATGGGCCGCTATGTCGACCGGCTCGAGAAGCGCTCGGGCGAGTGGCGGATCGCGCACCGGGTCGTCGTGTTCGACTGGTCGCGCATCGACCCGATCGTCGGCGACCTGCCCGAGGAGTGGAAGTCCCGATTCGCGACCGGCCGTCGCGATCGCGAGGACCAGAGCTACCAGCGAGCGTGAGCGTCCCCACCGATCCCGAGGCCCACGTCCGGGCCGTGCTCGCCGGCCTCGGCGACTCGGTCGTCTACGAGATCGTGCCGTGCGACCCGGACCTGGCCGACACTGCGGCCTTCTGTGCGGCGTACGGCTTCGCGCCCGAGGATTCCGCCAACACGATCCTGGTGGAGGGCCGCTCGGAGCCGCCGGTACACGTCGCCTGCGTGGTGCTGGCCACCACCCGACTCGACGTCAACAAGGTCGTGCGCCACCGGCTCGGGGTACGCAAGGCCTCGTTCGCGTCGGCGGAGACCACCAAGGCGCTCACGGGAATGGCGATCGGTGGGGTCACGGCGATCGGGCTTCCGGCTGGCCTGCCGGTGTGGGTCGACGCCGCCGTGATGGCTCGGCCCCGGGTCATCCTGGGTGGCGGCTCCCGGTCGTGCAAGGTGCTGCTCGCCCCGACCCTGCTGACGGCCCTTCCCGGGGCCGAGGTCGTCGAGGGTCTGGCCAACCCGATCGGTTGAGCGTCGGCCCGCCGGCGGGCGGCGCTCCGGAAGTGCTCGTCACCCCGCGGGTGGGGCCGATGGCGGCGGCAGGGGCAAGCTTCCGCCGAGCGACACCATGTTCATGGCCGCCAACTGGCGGAACGTGCGCTCCATCCCATCGGGCGAGCCGTCGAGGAACAACACGTTGCCCCGACCCTGCTCGGCCATCTGACGGATCGTCTCGGTCCACATCGAGAACAGGATGAGCGCTGGGTCGACCCCTTCCTCGCTCACCCGGTTGGCCGCCTCGGCGAGACCACGGGCGACCTCCTCCCGGAACAGCGCAACGCCCTGACCGCGCAGTTGCGCGGCCGTCTTCTCGGCCTCCGCGGCGATGGTGATCGCAGCGCCCTGAGCCTCGGCCTCCTTGGTCATCTTGATCCGCAGCGCGTCGCCTTCGTTGGTGGCGGCGGCCTTCAAGTTGTTGGAGGCCACCACCCGGGCCATCGACTCGGTGATCACCTGGTCGAAGGTGATGTCGTTGAGCTGCAGGTCGATGAGGTGGAAGCCCCAGGATTCGAGCGTGGCGTCGAGCTGCTGTTTCACCTCAGCCACGATCTCGGATCGCAACGAGAGGATCTCGGACTGCTTCATCGTCGCAACGAAGCCGCGCACGCTGCCCTCGATCGAACGGGTGAGCGCGGTCATGAACGACCGAGGCGACTCGAACTTGAACGCCACGTTCTTGATGGTCGTCTCGGAATCGTCGAACGCGGCGAACAGCAGCATCGCGGCGAAGTGGACGTTGGCCTGGTCCTGCGTGATGGCCTGGAACTGCAGCTCCACCGACCGGTTCTGCGTCGTGGGCCGGGAATGGATCCGCTCGATCAGGGGGATCAGGACGTTCAGGCCGGGCCGCAGCACCCGGCGGTACTTACCGAAGATCGTCGTCACGGCGACGGTGCCCTGGGCGACGGTGCGCAGCGCGCTGAACAGCACCACCAGCACGAACCCCGCGGCGGCGATGAGAGCGATCGTCCCGGCGTCCACGTCCACCTCCTGCGACGACGGGCCGCTTGCCCAGGGCCGCCCGCGCAGCGTATGAGGTGCGCATGGCTCCTGGGGTCCGATTCGGTGTCGGCTACGACTTCCGCAACCCGGCCGGTTCCGGCCGCTCCACCACGCAGGTCTACGGCGAGATCCTCGACCAGATCGTGCGCGCCGACGAACTCGGCTACGACCTCGTGTGGTTCACCGAGCACCACTTCGTGGAGGACGGCTACCTGCCGTCGTGGGTGCCCGTCGCCGGGGCCGTCGCCGCCCGGACACGCCGGATCCGTATCGGGACCGACATCGCCCTGTTGCCCTTCTACCACCCGCTGCGGCTGGCCGAGGACCTGGCCGTGCTCGACCATCTCTCCGCGGGCCGCATCGACCTCGGCCTCGGCATGGGCTACGCCCCGCACGAGTTCGCCGCGTTCGGCGTGTCGCTGAAGCACCGTGTCTCGCTCATGGAGGAGGGCATCACCGTGCTGCGGGCAGCCTGGACCGGCGAGCCGTTCACGTTCGAGGGCAAGCGTTGGAGCTTCCGTGACGTGAAGGTCACCCCGGCGCCGGCGCAGCCCGGCGGGCCGCCGCTGTGGTTGGCCGCGATGACCTCCGCCGGCGCCCGGCGGGCCGCCCGGTTCGGCTGCCATTTCCTGCCCCAGGGGAGCCGGGCCGACACCCTGGACGTCTGGCGCGACGAGCTCGCCGCCGCCGGCACACCGGCCGAGGACTACCGGGTCGGCATCATCCGGTCCTGGCTGGTCACCGACGACCGGGACCGGGACTGGCCCCCGATCCGCGACGCCGAGCGCTACCGGATGCGCACCTATGCCAAGTTCTTCGAGGAGGCCCAGGTCGATTTCGGCCTCGGCGGTACCGGCGGGATCCCCCAGACGTGGGTGATCGGCGACGAGGACCACGTCACCGAGCAGCTCGGCGCGTTCATCGAGACGTACGGATTGACCGACGTCGTCACGTGGGGCATCCCGCCGGGGTTGTCCCCGGAACGCACCGACGAGAGTCTGGAGCGCTTCGCCCGGGGGGTGATGCCCCGTCTCAAGGCCCGGTTCGGGGGCTGAGCGACGAGCCGCACCGGCACCGGTTCAGGCCGGCACCGGGCGGATCCACAAGCCGCCGATCCGCAGTCGACCGTCGGACACCTCGACCCCGCCGCCGGCGGCGCGGGCCAGCACGGCGGCGGGATCGACCGCGGCGATGTCGACCGACGCCAGGCCCTCGCCGCGCTCGTCGGCCACCGGCCGGAAGCGGATCACCGCGTCGTCGAGCACCAGATCGGGGCCGCCGTCACCGGCGGCGAGCGGCAGCCGCACCAGGGCCGACCAGCGCGCCGCCACGGCGTCGGGGTCGTTGCAGGCCACCTCGGCGGCGGGGAGGCCCCGCACGACCTCGGTCCGCACGGCGGGACGCCAGTTCCGCCCGGCCGGCTCCCAGTCCTGCGGTGGTTCCATCTGGTCGATCTCGAGGAAGGTGCCGCCGGTGTCGGCCGGGTGGAGCTGGACGTCGGTGAACCCGTGCGCGTCGAATCGCGCCACGACCCGCACGCCGAGTTCCTCGACTGCGCGCACGTGCGCAGGGTGGTCGTCGGTCTGGACGATGAGCATGTAGCCGCTCGGACCCCCCCGGCGCTGGAGGTAGCGGGTGAACTGCGTACCGTCCCGGGTGGGGGCGATCACCTCGAGGAACTGGTCGCCCACCGGGATGACGGCGTTGACGAGCCCCAGCCGCTCGATGCCCGGATCGTTGAAGCCGACCTCGACGCCGAGCACGGCACGGAGTTGCTCCACGACCGGATCGCGCTGCTCGGCCACGAGTGCCACCTGCCGGAGTCGTCGCATGACGGGATCTCCCTTTCCGGGCCCCCCGGCCCGGCCGCACCGTACGCGCTCGGCCGGCGGTGTCCCAGCACACCGACGGTTCGCTGACCGTTCCGGCACTCACGCCCATACGGTCTCGCGGTGCCTCCTGTGGGAAACCGGCCCGGCGGCGACCTCCGGGGTGTCGATCTGTCGGGCGCCAAGCTCAGCGAATCCGACTTCATGGACGCCGACCTGAGCGAGGCGAGCCTCGTCGGCACCGACCTCAGCGGCGCCAACCTGATGGGAGCCGACCTCAGCGGCGCCCGGCTCACTCGTGCGTTCCTCATCAGCGCGCTGCTCACCGGTACGGTGCTTGAACGGGCCAACCTCACCGGGGCGCACCTGAACGCCGCGAAGATGAACGGTGCCCGGCTGAACGGCGCCAACCTGACGGCGGCGGACCTCGCCGACGCCGTACTCGCCGGCGCCAAGCTCGTCGAGGCGAACCTCAACGGCGCCTCGCTCAACGGCGCCAACCTCACCGGCGCCAACCTCACCCGCGCCGACCTGAGCGGCGCCAGCCTGATCGGTGCCGACTTCAGCGGTGCGACCCTGGTCGACACGGACCTGAGCGGGGTGCGGCACAACTACCGCACCCGCTGGCCCGCCGGGTTCCGCCCGCCCCCGTCGGCCTGAGCGGGCGACCCCCGGGGCCCAGGCGACTCCGGTCGGCCGAGCGGCACTCACCCGCTAGCGTTCGGAGGGGACAGGGGGTGGGAATGGCGACCGACGAGGTTCCGACGTTCACGCAGGACGACATGCGTGCGCTCGATCCGGGCGGCAGCGCCCAGCTACGGCTGCTCGCACGAAGTGGCGTGGCCGTCGGCCGGAGCGCCGAGTTCGGCGGTCCGATCGTGTTCGACGAGCAACTCGCCGAACGACTGCTCACCGAGCCCAAGGTGGCCGGAGCGGTGGCCATGCCGCTCCTGGAGTCGGCCGGGGTGACGAGCGGACCGCTGCACGAGCTGTGGTCCGCACTGATGTTCGGCAAGGACGGCGAGGAGCACGACCGGATCCGACGCGTCGTTGCGGCGCACTTCACGCCACGGGCGATCGAGAAGCTACGGCCCGTCACGGAACGCATCGCCGACGCCCTTCTCGACGAAGTGCTCGCAAGCGGGGTCGAACTGGAACTGTGGAACGACTACGCGCTCCCGCTCGCCGCCAAGGCCCAAGCGGCGCTGCTCGGCCTACCGGAGTCGGACCTCGACCGAATCGTGCCGTGGGCGCTCGCACTCGTCGAGGCGTTCGTTCCGACGAGCGAGGGAGTCGTGACCGCTGCGACCGAAGCGGCCGCAGCCTTCACCGCCTACCTCGACGAGGTGTTCGACGGAGCCCCGAGCGAGGCCGGCACGGTGCTCGAAACAGTGCGGGCCGACACCACCTTGGATCGGATCGAGCAGCGGGCCCTTGTCGCCAATCTCATGTTCGGTGGACTCGACGCCACCGCCAAGACCCTGACGACCACGGTCCATCTCCTCGCGACCAATCCCGACCAGCTCGCCGCAGCCGGTGGATGCCCGATCGAGCAGGTGGTGGCCGAAGGGATGCGGATGGCACCGCCCCTGGCCGGCGTGGCGCGCGTCGCGCTCGCGCCGGTGGACCTGGGCGCCTGTCGCGCGCAGCCGGGCGATCTGGTCCTCGTGACGACCGTCGGCCTGACCGGGGACCCGGTGCGCTACCCGGATCCGGAGCGATTCGACGTCACCCGCACGCCGGGCAAACAACTCGCCTTCGGCGCCGGGCCCCACTACTGCCTGGGCGCCAACCTGGCGAAGCTCGTGTTGCACGTCGGCCTCGCGACGCTCGTGCGCCGCACACCCACGCTCCGGCTCGACGGGGAGGCGGTGTGGGGGCCGGGGGTCTTCGGCGGGATCGTGCACCTGCCGCTGACGACCGGCTGAATCTCGTCGGCGGCATACGCGTCGGGCGCAGCTGCCGGGGTGGCGGAAGGAGTGGGATTCGAACCCACGGAGACCCGAAGACCTCAACGGCTTTCGAGGCCGTCCCATTCGTCCGCTCTGGCATCCTTCCGAGGCGGCCGCAGCGTAGCGCGCCGGGCGTCACCGGAGGGAGGCGAAGAACTCCTGCAGCAGCGCGGCCGACTCGGCCGCCCGGACGCCGTGCACGACGGGCAGGTTGTGGTTCAGGCGGGGATCGGCGCACACGTTGTACAGCGTCGAGGTGGCGCCGGCCTTGGGGTCGGCGGCGCCGAACACCACCCGGCCGAGTCGGGCGTTGAGCAGGGCACCTGCGCACATCACGCACGGCTCGAGCGTGACGTACAGGGTGCAGTCCTCGAGGTGCCAGGTACCCAAGGAGGCGGCCGCATCCCGCAACGCCAGGATCTCCGCGTGCGCAGTCGGGTCGCCGGTGCGCTCGCGCTCGTTGTGCCGCGACGCGATCACCTCCCCGTGGCGCGTCACCACGGCACCCACCGGGACGTCGCCGTGGGCGACCGCCATCGCAGCTTCGGCCAGGGCAAGGCCCATGAGGGCATCGTGCTCGCTCATGGGCCGAGTCTCGCTGGCGGAGGGAGTGGGATTCGAACCCACGGTGGGTTGCCCCACACACGCTTTCCAAGCGTGCCGATTCGGCCGCTCTCGCATCCCTCCCGGACGCCCGCTCGGAGCGCCGGTGCCGGCCCGGGGACCGGTGTGTGACGACGCTAGCCGAGCGGTAGCCTTGGCCTCCTGTCGTCGTCGTCCTGCCGGGCGAGGTGACGGTCGGGTCCTGTGCAACGTCAGCCCGTGAACCAGGTCAGGGCCGGGAGGCAGCAGCCTTCAACGGAACCTGACGGGTGCCGCAGGTCGCCTGGCCGTCACCTCCCTCGGCAGGGCACGAACTCCGCAGCGCACTGCCTCCGGCCGAGCCACACGACAGCCCGCCGTTAGCATCGAGCCCGTGACCTATCAGGCCCTCTACCGCCGATACCGACCCCGTCGGTTCGCCGAATTGAAGGGCCAGGAACACATCGTGCGGGCGCTGCGCAACGCCGTCACGCAGGACCGGGTGGGCCACGCCTACCTGTTCTCCGGCCCGCGCGGCACCGGCAAGACCACCTCGGCGCGGATCCTGGCCAAGGTCCTCAACTGCGAACACCCCCTCGACGGCGAGCCCTGCTGTGCGTGCGAGTCCTGCACGGCCGTCGAGGCCGGCCTCAGCTACGACGTGATCGAGCTCGACGCGGCGTCCAACAACGGCGTCGACGACGTGCGCGAGCTCATCGAGCGAGCGGCGCTCGGGATCGCGGGCCGGCGCAAGGTGTACATCCTCGACGAGGTCCACATGCTGTCTCGCAACGCCGAGGCCGCGCTGCTCAAGACCCTCGAGGAACCCCCGCCGCACGTCGTGTTCGTCCTCGCGACCACCGACCCGCAGAAGGTCTCCGAGACGATCCGCAGCCGCACTCAGCACCTGCAGTTCCATCTGCTGCCCGGTGACGAACTCGAACAGCACGTCCGATGGGTGATCGACGACGCCGGTCTCGAGGTCACCGACGACGCCGTCGAGGCCGTCCTGCGCCGCGGCGGCGGCTCGGCGCGCGACACGCTGTCCGCGCTCGAGCAGGTGGTCACGGCCGGCGGCGTGGCCCCCGAGGACGCACCGCTCGACGAGATCGTCGAGGCCCTCGGTGCCCGTGACGCGGCGGCTGCGCTCGCCGGCCTGGCCCGGGCGGTCGACGCCGGGGTCGATCCCCGGTCGGCCGCCGAACGGCTCGTGGCCCACCTGCGCGATCTCCTGCTCGTGAAACTCGCTCCCGAACTGGTGCGGCTGCCGGACCGATCCCGCAGCCGGGTGGAAGCGCAGGCCGCAGCCTTCGGGCCCGCCGCGGTCACCCGGGCCATGGAGATCCTCGGCGAGACCATCGTGGAGCTGCCCCGGGCACCCGAGCCACGGATCCTCGTCGACGTCGCGCTCGTCCGGATCTCCGCCGTCGAGGCCGACACCTCCACGGGCGCATTGCTCGCCCGAATCGAACGCCTCGAACGAGCGCTCGCGGGCGGGGTACCGGCGACACCGGCGACACCGGCGAGCTCCACGGCAGCGAGATCCACTACGCCGACTGCGGTGCCGACTGCGGTGCCGACTGCGGTGCCGACTGCGGCGCCGACCGGCCCCACGACCGGCCCCGCGGTGGGGACGACTCGGGTGGCCTCGGCCGGCCGTCCGGATCCCGACCCGGGCCGGCCTCGCGCCGTGCTGGGGTCCCGCGGGCGTCCCGAGGCGAGTCCCCGGACCTCGAACGAGCCGCCCGCTGTTGCGCCAGCAGCGCCCACGCCACCGCCGGAGCCCGCCCGCACGGCCGGGCCGATCGGGCGGGAGCAACTCGAACGGCTGTGGACCGACAAGGTGATCCCGGGTCTCAAGCCGGTGGCCCGGGCGCTGTACTCCGACGCGCGGATCGTCGACAGCGCAGCCGGTAGCGCCACCCTGGCCGTGCCGGCGTCGGTGTTGAGCCGGTGCGAGGAGATCCGTCCCCAGATCGAAGCGGTACTCGGTGGCGCCCTCGGGGCCGCTGTGCGGCTGGCGCTCGTCGCCGATCCCACCGGCGAGAACCCGCCGGCACGAGCCCGACGCAACGAGCCGGCACCACCTCCCGACGACGAGCACTACGACCCCGCCGAGTTGGTCGACGCGCCCCCCGCGGCGATGCGCCGCACCGGGGTGGACCGCCTGCTCGACGCCTTCCCGGGTGCCCAACTCGTCGAAGGAGCCGAGCGCCCGTGACGCCCCCGACGTCCGGCCGGAGCTGAGATGGCCGGTACCTACGCCCCGCCGGTCCAGACCCTCATCGACGAGCTCGGTCGGCTGCCCGGGATCGGCCCGAAGTCGGCCCAGCGCATCGCGTTCCACCTGCTCAAGGTCCCCGGCGAGGAAGCCCAGCGCCTCGCTCGGGCGATCAGCGACGCCCGAGCGAAGGTGTCGTTCTGCCGGCGCTGTTGGAACGTGGCCGACGCCGAGTGGTGCACCATCTGCGCCGACGACGGCCGCGACCCGACGATCGTGTGCGTCGTCGAGGAGCCCCGCGACGTGGTCGCCATCGAACGGACCGGCGAGTTCCGCGGTCGCTACCACGTGTTGCTCGGGGCGATCAGCCCGATCGACGGGGTCGGCGTCGAACAACTGAAGGTCCGCGAACTCCTGGCCCGCATCGAACCCGAGGGCATCACCGAGGTGGTCGTGTGCACGAACCCGACCCACACCGGCGACGCCACGGCGCTCTACCTGTCGCGGCTGCTGCGCCCGCTGGGGCTCACGGTCACCCGCCTCGCCAGCGGTCTCCCGGTCGGCGGCGACCTCGAGTACGCCGACGAACTCACCCTCGGACGGGCCCTCGCCGGCCGGCGCGCCCTCGACTGACGCACCGGCCCCGCCCGCCCGATCCGATGTGACCCGCACCCTGCCCCGGGCGCAGGAGGGTCCGTCTAACCTCGCGCGATCGCTTGCGGGCCGCCGCAGGACCGGACACGGACGGGAGCCGCCATGAAGGTCGGAGCGTTCTTCTTCGGAGGCGTCGAGATGGACGACGCCGGCGCCGGATCACCCAGCCCGATGGACCGCCGCTACACCAACGAGCAGGCCTGGGACGCGACGCTGAAGTACGTCAACTCGGCGATCGAAGCCGAGCGCCTCGGCTTCGACTCGTTCTGGACCACCGAGCACCACTTCCAGTACGAGGGCTACGAGATCATCCCCAACGGGATCCTGATCTCCACCTGGATTGCGGCTCGCACCAGCCGCATCCGGCTCGGCGCGATGTTCAACGTCGTGCCCCAGTGGAACCCGCTGCGCCTAGCGGAGGACTTCGCCACGATGCACAACCTGTCGGGCGGTCGAGGTGTCCTCGGCGTCGGCCGGGGCACCGTGCCGCGCGAGATCCTCCACCTGAACGACAAGGGCGTCTCGATCGGGTCGCACGACAACCCGGAGAAGGCCAACGACGACGAGTTGAACCGAGAGGTGTTCGAGGAGTCGATGGAGATCATCCGGCGAGCCTTCGCCGGCGAGACCTTCTCGTTCCAGGGCAAGCACTTCCAGATCCCGGTACCGGGCATCCCGGACCGGGGCCACACCGTGCAGCACCTCACGATGATCCCCCGGCCGCTGTACCCCTACGAGATCTGGCAGGCCGTGACCAGCCCGCCCACGCTCGGCTACGTGCCCGTGGTCGACCACGGCGGCGTGTTCTGGAACCAGCACTACTCGTTCATCAAGCGGTTCTGGGACACGTACGGCGAGAAGTACGCCGCCGCCCACGGGCGCGAGCTCGCGACCCACGAGAAGCGGATGCTCGTCGTGTCGGTCCGGATCGAAGACACCCACGAAAAGGCCTGGGAGACGGCCCGACCCGGTCACGACGAGTTCTGGAAGTTCCTCGGGCCGTACGGCTGGAGCCGCGGCTACATGGGACCCGACGGCAAGCCCGCCCGGCCCGGCCTCATCCCGAGCCTCGAGGAGTCGGTGCAGAACAAGACCATGCTCGTCGGGACCGCCGAAGAGGTCGCGGAGGGCGTGCAGTTCTACAAGGACCTGCTGGGCATGGAGTTCCTCACGATCTTCCCCCACCTGCTCGGCGACCCGTACAAGAAGGCCGACGAACAGATGGCCCGTTTCATGGAAGAGGTCGTCCCGCTCCTGCGGTGACCGGCCCGGTGCAGCCTCGCCTGCGGCCCGCCGTGCGGGCCGTCGTCCTCGACCCCGACGACCGACTCCTGCTGGTCCGCCTCGCCTGGCCGACCGGATGGGACGGCTGGGTGTTGCCCGGCGGCGGCGTCGACGCAGGTGAGGACGACTTCGACGCCCTGCGGCGCGAGCTCGTCGAAGAGGTCGGGCTCCACGACCCCGCCATCGGTCCGTGCCTGTGGCGCCGCGAGGTTCGGTTCCGCTTCGGCGACTGGGACGGCCAGCGTGAGCACGTCCACCTGGTTCGGACCGATGCGTTCGAACCGAACCCGGCGTTCGGTCCCGACGAACTCGCCGCCGAACACGTCGCCGAGATCCGCTGGTGGGACCTCGACGAACTCGGCGCGAGCGCCGACGTGCGCTCCCCGGCCCGGCTCGCTGCCCTCGTCGGCACGGTGCTGCGCGACGGCCCGCCTGCGGAACCCTGGTTGCTCGACCGCTAGACGGTGCGCAGCACCAACGCGTCGCCCTGGCCGCCGCCACCGCACAGCGCCGCCGCGCCGACCCCACCGCCACGGCGGCGAAGTTCGTGCAGCAGGGTGAGCGCGAGCCGGTTGCCACTCATGCCGATCGGGTGGCCGAGCGCGATGGCCCCACCGTTGACGTTGACCACCTCGTCGGAGAGGCCGAGATCGGACATCGAGGCGAGCGCCACGGCCGCGAAGGCCTCGTTGATCTCGAACAGGTCGACGTCGCCGACCTGCAACCCGGCCCGGCCCACCGCCCGCAGGATCGCTGCCGACGGCTGGTGCAACAGGTTGGCCGAATCGGGCCCGGCGACCTGGCCGTAAGACACGACCTGGCCCAGTGGCTGCACGCCGAGACGCTCCGTCATCCGGGCCGACATCACGACCACGGCACACCCGCCGTCGCTCAGTTGGCTCGCATTGCCGGCGGTGATCGTCCCGGTCGCGGTGAAGGCCGGCCGAAGCCCGCCGAGGGAGTCCGCCGAGGTGCCCGGCCGCACCCCTTCGTCGGTCTCGACCAGGAGCGGCTCACCCTTGCGCTGCGGGATCGCCACCGGGACGATCTCGTCGGCGAACCGGCCGTCCTTGATCGCAGCGGCGGCGCGCTCGTGGCTGCGGGCGCTGTAGTCGTCCTGGGCCGCTCGCGAGATGGAGCCGCCGTTGTAGTTCTCGGTGCTCAGCCCCATGGCGCAGTGGTCGAACGCGCACGTGAGGCCGTCGTGCAACACCGCGTCCTCGAG
>JBILVB010000114.1:0-12536 GCA_044370695.1 Acidimicrobiales bacterium
GAGGTGGTCGCCGTGCGGCCTCGCACGGTCCGGCCGAGCAGGCCCTTCACCGACGGGTAGCAGTAGAACGCGCCCTCGGGCTCGGGACAGCTCACCCCGTCGATCGAGGAGAGCATCTCCTGCATGATGCGGCCCCGCCGCTCGAACGCAGTGCGCATCTCGACCACGGCGTCGAGCGGACCGGACACCGCCGTGAGCGCGGCCACCTGCGCCACGTTGCACACGTTGGACGTCGTGTGCGACTGGAAGTTCACCGCCGCTTTGATCACGTCGGCCGGTCCGACCATCCAGCCCACCCGCCACCCGGTCATCGCATAGGTCTTGGCGACCCCGTTGAGGATCAGGCACCGGTCGCGCAGCTCGGGCACGACGACGGGCATCGAGCTGAACCGGTGCGCGCCGAACGTCAGGTGCTCGTAGATCTCGTCGGTGATCACCCAGATGCCGTGCTCGACGGCCCAGCGGCCGATCGCCTCGGTCTGCTCGGGTGAGTACACCGCACCGGTCGGGTTGGACGGGGAGACGAACAGCAGGATCTTCGTGCGCGGTGTCCGTGCGGCCTCGAGCTGCTCGACGGTCACCTTGTACCCGCTGGTCTCGTCGGTGACGACGGTGACGGGCACGCCACCGGCGAGGGCGATCGCCTCGGGGTAGGTGGTCCAGTACGGGGCCGGGACGATCACCTCGTCGCCCGGGTCGCACAAGCAGGCGAAGGCGGCGAACACGGCGTGCTTGCCGCCGTTGGTGACGATCACGTCGTTGGCGGTGCAGGCGAACCCGCTGTCGCGCAGGGTCTTCGCCGCGATGGCCTCGCGCAGCTCGGGCAGACCGCCCGCGGGCGAGTACTTGTGGTGTTTGGGCATCCGGCACGCCGCCGCGGCCGCCTCGACGATGTGGGCCGGCGTCGGGAAGTCGGGCTCGCCGGCGCCGAAGCCGATGACGTTCTCCCCGGCGGCCTTGAGCGCCTTGGCCTTGGCGTCGACGGCCAAGGTGGCGGACTCGGCGATGGCGGCGATGCGGGCGCTGACTCGATTCACGGCCGATGATTCTCCCATAGGCGAACCGGGGCGGACCCGTCTGCAAGGCTGCCGGATCGCTATGGGCGATCCCTCCTCCCTCGTCATCCCGCCGGGCCTGCTCCCCGCCGACGGCCGGTTCGGCTGCGGTCCGTCCAAGGTGCGCCCCGACGCGCTCACGGCCCTCGCCGCCGCCGGGCGCACCTGGCTGGGCACCTCGCACCGCCAGGCGCCGGTCAAGCAGCTCGTCGGGCGGCTCCGGGCCGGCCTGCGCGAGCTGTTCGGGCTCCCCGACGGCTGGGAGGTGGTGCTCGGCAACGGCGGCTCGACGGTGTTCTGGGACGTGGCCACGTTCGGGTTGATCGAGCGGCGCAGCCAGCATCTCGTGTTCGGGGAGTTCTCCTCGAAGTTCGCCGCCGCGGCCAAGGCTGCGCCCTGGCTGCTCGACCCGACGGTGATCGAGACCGTGCCCGGCTCGCACCCCTCGGCGCTGACCGAGGACGGGGTCGACGTGTACGCGCTCACCCACAACGAGACCTCGACCGGGGTGGCGATGGCCCTGCAGCGGCCCGCCGGGGCCGACGGGCTCGTCGCCGTCGACGCCACGAGCGCGGCGGGCGGCCTGCCGTGGTCGCCGGACGAGGTCGACGTGTACTACTTCGCCCCGCAGAAGTGCTTCGCTTCCGATGGCGGGTTGTGGGTGGCGTTGTGCTCGCCGGCCGCGGTCGATCGGATCGGGCGGGTTGCTGCGTCGGGCCGGTGGGTGCCGGCCAGCCTCGACCTCGCCATCGCACTCGACAACAGTCGCCAGGACCAGACGTACAACACCCCGGCGCTCGCGACGCTGTTCCTGTTCGAGCAGCAGGTCGCCTGGCTCAACGGCCTCGGCGGGCTCGCCGCCGCGCACGCCCGCTGTGGCACCTCGGCGTCGACCCTGTACGGCTGGGCCGAATCGGTGCCGTACGCCACGCCCTTCGTGACCGATCCGGCGATGCGTTCAGCGGTCGTCGGCACGATCGACCTCGACGGCGTCAAGGCCGACGACGTGAACAAAGCGTTGCGGGCCAACGGGATCGTCGACACCGACGCCTACCGCAAGCTCGGCCGGAACCAGCTGCGGGTGGGGATGTTCCCCGCCGTCGACCCCGCCGACGTCGAGGCCCTGACCGCCTGCATCGACCACGTCGTGTCCGCGCTCGCCTGAGCGGTCGCTGCGATGCCCGCCGGACCCGACGCCGTCGAGCGATGGTTCGTGCGCCAAGGGCTGCCGCACCTCGTCCCCGGGTACGGACGGCCCGGCCTCGTGCTCGCCCGGTCGACCCCGCTGCTCGTGCTGCTCTACCTGGCCGGCACCGTGGTGGCGGTCGGATCGGTCGAAGATTGGTCCGACGGGCTGCTGAGCGTCGCGCTGCTGGTCGGCGCGTGGGTGATGACGGCCTTGCTGCGCGGCCGGGGGCCGTTCCACCTCCCCCGCCGCCTGGGACGAGCCGAGCTGGCGTTGTTCGTGTTCGGGCCCGGACTGACGGACCTGGTCGTCCACCGGGACGTGGCGCTCGCGCTCGGCAGCGCCGGTGTGGCGGTCGTGCTGTTGGGCGTCGTGTACACCGGAACCAGCTACGCCGTCGTACCCCTCGTCGCCTGGGGCGTGCGACGATCCGTCGACCTGCTGCCGCGCGTGGGCACACTGCTCGTGCGGGCCCTGCCCACGGTGTTGTTCTTCTCGGCCGTGTTGTTCCTCACCGGGGAGGTCTGGCAGGTCACCGGGACGCTGCGGGGCGGGCCGTACGTGCTCACCCTGTTCCTGCTGTTCGGGGTGGGTGCGTCGTTCGTCCTCGTGCGGGTGCGCGGCGACCTCGCGGCCGTCGAGCGTTTCGACGCGTGGGACGACGTACGCCGTCGGCTGGCGGGCACCCCCCTCGAGGGCGTGGCCTTGCCGAGCGAGGGCGCTCCTCCCCCACCCGATCTCGGCCGTCGAGCCCGCGCCAACTTGGCGTTGGCCAGCCTGTTCACCCAGGGCGTGCAGATCACCGGCGTGGCTCTCGGCGTGTTCGGGTTCTTCGTGCTGTTCGGGTTCCTCACCATGCCGGCCGACAAGGTCCAGGCGCTCGCCGCGCTCGAGGTGGCCCCGGAGGTGCTGCTCACGCTGCGCACCCGCTACGCCGCCCTTGCGGTCACCCCCGAACTGTTGCGCGTGTCGGGGTTCCTCGCTGCGTTCTCGGCGTTGTACTTCACCGTCAGCATCGTCACCGACGAGGCCTACCGCACGATCCTTCGGCGCGAGCTCGACGACGATCTTCAACGGGCGTTGGCCGTGCGCGCCGCGGCCGTCCACCGGAACGACCGGCCGACCTGACCGGCCGGTCGTTCCGGGGCTCGACGGATCAGCCCTTGGCGGCCCGGAAGCCGGCCTCGAGGTCGGCGATGATGTCCTCGATCGACTCGAGCCCGACCGAGAGGCGCACCAGACCCGGGTGCACGCCGGTCGAGAGCTGCTCGGCCTCGGTGAGCTGGCTGTGGGTCGTCGACGCCGGGTGGATCGCCAGCGAGCGCACGTCGCCGATGTTGGCCACGTGGCTGTGCAGTTCGAGGGCCTCGACGAAGCGCTGACCGGCCTCCCGCCCGCCCTTGATGATGAACGCCGGCACCGAGCCGAAGCCCCGGCCGCCCGTGAGCTCCTTGGCCCGGGCGTGCCACGGCGACGACGGCAACCCGGCGAACTGCACAGTCTCGACCTCGTCGCGAGAGGCCAGGAACTCGGCGACGGCCTGCGCGTTGGCGCAGTGGCGCTCCATGCGCAGCGACAGCGTCTCGATGCCCTGCAGGAGCAGGAAGGCGTTGAACGGGCTGATGGCGGCACCGGTGTCGCGAAGCAACTGCACGCGCGCCTTGAGGATGAACGCACCGTGGCCGAGCGCCGGCCAGTAGGCCAGGCCGTGGTAGCTGGGATCGGGCTCGGTGTAGTTCGGGAACCGGCCCGAGGCGCCGAAGTCGAACGTCCCGGCATCGAGCACGACGCCGCCGATCGAGGTGCCGTGACCGCCGAGGAACTTGGTGGCCGAGTGGACGACGAAGTCGGCGCCGTGCTCGAAGGGACGGAACAGGTAGGGGGACGCCACCGTGTTGTCGACCATGAGCGGGATGCCGGCGGCGTGCGCCACGCCGGACACGCCGGCCACGTCGAGCCAGGAGTTGGCGGGGTTGGCGAGCGTCTCCGCGAAGAACAGCTTCGTGTTGGGCTGGATGGCCCGACGCCACTCCTCGAGGTCGTCGGGATCGTTCACGAACGTGGTCGTGACGCCCATCTTCGGCAGCGTGTAGTGCAGCAGGTTGTACGTGCCGCCGTAGAGGTGGGCCGAGGCCACGACGTGGTCGCCCGACTCGGCGAGGTTCAGGATGCCGAGGGTCTCGGCCGCCTGGCCGGAGGCGACGGCGAGCGCTCCGGGCAGGCCGACCGCGGTCGTGCACGCGCCTTCGAGCGCCGCCACCCGGCCCTCGAGAACCCCCTGGGTGGGGTTCATGATGCGGGTGTAGATGTTGCCGATCTCGGCCAGCGCGAACAGGTTCTGCGCATGGGCCGAGTCACGGAACACGTAGCTCGTCGTCTGGTAGATCGGCACCGCCCGGGCCCCGGTAGCAGGGTCGGCCTCCTGGCCGGCGTGGATCTGGCGGGTTTCGAATCCCCATGCTGCGCTCATGAACGCCGAAGCGTAGGAGCCGAATCCCGACCTGTCGAGTCAGGTTTGGATCCGGCGTCGCCGGTGGTGCCGTATTCACGCTCGGTGGGAAGAGCCCGAGGCTTGTGTGCATCCCGAAGACGAGCAGAACCACGGCGGCGGCGGCGGCGTCGATGCTCCCCGGGTGGGTGATAACCGGCGGCGTTTGATCGTGATGGCGTTGTTCCTGGGTGTCGTAGCGGTGGCGGCCGCCGTGCACGCCCGCCCCGCTCCGGCGGACACGATTCCGAGCGGTTTCGCCGACCAGCTCGTCTTCAGCGATCTCAAGCAACCGACGCGGGTGGCCTTCGCCGCCGACGGCACCGTGTTCGTCGCCGAGAAGGCCGGTCGCATCCTGCGGTACTCGTCGGTCCAGGCGAGCGCATCGACGGTCGTCGCCGACTTGAGCACGCAGGTCTTCAGTGGCTGGGACCGGGGGATCGTCGGGCTGGCGGTCGACCCGGCGTTCACGACCGGCCGCCCCTACCTCTACGCGCTCTACACCCTCAACGCACCCCCTGGCGGCACCGTCCCCAACTGGAGTGGCGACGACTGCCCGACCCCGCCGGGTCCGACCACCAACGGGTGCGTGGTCACCGGCCGTCTCGTCCGCCTGACGGTGGTGGATGGGAAGGCCACTGCGACCAAGGTGCTCATCGACGACTGGTGCCAGCAGTTCACGAGCCACTCCGTCGGCGATCTGCGCTTCGGGCCCGACGGTGCGCTCTATGCATCGGCGGGCGATGGCGCCAGCTACACCTTCGTCGACAAGGGTCAGGTCGCCGGCGGCGTCTCGCGCACCGCCCTGAAGGACAATGCGTGCGACGACCCGACCGACGAAGGCGGCGCGCTGCGGTCGCTCGACGCGCTGACGCCGAGCGACCCCCAGACGCTCGACGGCACGCTCATCCGGATCGACCCCGACACCGGAGCGGCGCGCCCGGACAACCCGTGGGCAGCCTCGGCGGACGCCAACCGCCGCCGCATCGTGGCGTTCGGGATGCGCAATCCCTGGCGGTTCACGTTCCGGCCGGGCACGTCCGAGGTGTGGGCGGCCGACGTCGGCTGGAAGGCGTACGAGGAGATCAACCGCATCCCGCTCGGCGCCGGCACCGTTCCCAACCTCGGCTGGCCCTGTTACGAAGGCCTCAGCAAGCAGCCCGAATACGAGGCGGCCACGATCCCGATCTGCCAGAACCTCGACCCGGCCTCCGTGACGGCCCCCTACTACGCGTACGGACGCGTAAAGATCGCAGGTTGCGGTCAGAACACCACATCGGCGTCGGCGGTGGCGTTCGCCACGAACCCGAGGTATCCCGCCGCCTACCGCGGCGCGCTGTTCTTCAGCGACTACGCCCGCAAGTGCGTGTTCACGATGACCGCAGGGACGAACGGGTTGCCGATCACCTCGACCTTCGCGCCGTTCCTGAAGAACCGCATGGTGGTCGACCTGCAGACCGGTCCGGGGAACGACCTGTTCTACGTCGACATCGCTGCCGGTGAGGTCCGCCGGCTCCTGGCTTCCGGCACGAATCGGGCGCCGGTCGCTGGCGTCACCGCCACACCTGCGTCGGGTCCGGCTCCGCTGAACGTCGCGTTCGACGCCGGTTCCTCGAGCGATCCCGATACCGGCGACGTGCTGCGCTACGAGTGGGACCTCGATGCCGACGGTCAGTTCGACGACGGCACCGGCAAGACCGCGACGGCGACCTACCCGACGCCTCGAACGCTGGCGGTGCGTGGCGTCCGGCGTCGCCATCGAGGTACTCCGGGGCCGGCTCGGCCCGCTGAAGGTGATGTTCAACATCGGGTCGAGCCTTCTGAGCACCGCAGTCGCCATCACCGTGTTCCACGGGCTCGGCGGTAGCGGACTCGACGGCCCTCATCTATGGCTGTTGTGCCTGGCGGCGACCATGGCGTCGTCGGTGGCGAGCGGTTCGCTCGTGTCGGCGATGATCCACCTGCACGACAGCGGGCGCATCGGGATCGACCTGCGCAACGCCATAGCGCCCTGCCTGGTCACCGCAGTCGTCAACACCGCGATCGGCCTGGCTCGAGTTGTCGAACGCGCCCGACCTCCACGCTGCGCTCGGCCAGCTGCTCGTCCGGGCCCGCCAGGGCCTGCGGGCCGACGCCGGCGTCGTGCTGCTGTTCTCGGCCACGGGCGAGGCCGACGTCTGCGAACTCGACGGCGAGCACCTGCGGCCACTCACCATCGAGCCGACCGTCGTCGACGAACTCCTGCGGGCGGCCTCCGGGACCGGCGCTGCGTCGTGCCCGGACGCCAGCCCGGCGCTCGACGCGCTCGGGGTACGGACCCTCATCGTCGCCGAACTGCGCACCGAGCGCGGTCTGGCCGGCCTGCTCGCCGTCGGGCAGACCGGGCGCGTCAACGGCTACCAGCAGGCCGACGTCAAGCTCCTGCACTCCCTGGCCACGCATGCCGCCATCGTGTTGCGACTCGGCACCGTCGGCAGCGCCTACGCCACGTTGCAGTCCGAGCAGGCTGAACTCGAGTACAAGGCCAGCCACGATCCGCTCACCGGCCTCGCCAACCGGCGAGCGCTGCTGGCCCGGCTCGACGGCATCGCCCACGCGAGCGGGCGGTGCGGGATCGTCTATCTCGACCTCGACGGCTTCAAGCCCGTCAACGACCGGTGGGGCCACCATGCCGGCGATCTCGTCCTGATCGAGGTCGCCGCCCGGTTGCGCGCCACGGTGCGCCCCGGTGATCTCGTCGTGCGCCTCGGCGGCGACGAGTTCGCCGTCGTCATCGACGACCCGAAGGGTGCCGCCGAGGTCGAGGGCCTGGTTCGCTGCATCGGCGACAACCTCGGGCCGATGGATCTCGACGGGATCCCCGAACCCGTCGTGGTCAGCGCCAGCATCGGCACCGCGCTCGGCGACCTGCGGGACGAGTCGCCGTTCGAACTGCTCGAGCGCGCCGACGCGAGCATGTACCAGGCCAAAGCGGCCCGGTCTCAGCCGCCCCGAGGGCCGAACGGCACCGCGCACGCCTGGTCGTGATCGATCCGCATGCTGACCGCCGGGTTGGCGTGCGGCCCGGCCCCCCACGACGGCAGCACCATCGAGTAGAGCCCCGATCCGCCGGCGGCCACCACGAGGAGGTCGTCGGCGCTGCGGAAGGCCCGCCACGGCGTGTCGGGGTCGCCGTCGGGGATCATCGACGGGTTCAGCGCCCGCATCCGCCCCCGAGGGTTGGCCGCCCGCTCCCACAACGCCCGGGCCACACCGGCCCGGTCGTAGCCCGCAGCGGCGAGCACATGGGTGTGGTCCGGGTTCAGCAGCACGACGGCCGTGCCCCGCCCGAAATGGGCGTTGTTCGACCCGACGTTGGCGAGCGTGCCGGCGAGCGTGTCGAGCAGCCGGTCGGGCGCGGTCGGGTCGTCGGCGTCACCCACGAAGATCACCGAGTGCGGGCCCTCGGTGCCCACCACGGTGACGGCCGAGTCCTCCGCAGCGAACCCTCGAGCGACGTGCAGCGGCTCCCACGGCGACGCCTCCTCGTCCTCGGCCAGGCACATCGTGAACTTGCCGGGGTGCCCGAGCAACGCCATGTCCGACACCCCGGGGCGCCCACCCCCGATGTTGATCATGGCCAGGCGCAAGGCCCGGCCGATCGAGGCGTTGGCACGGAACCCGGGGCCGAGAGCGCCGAACCCCGACGCGATCGGGCCACAGGCCTCACGGGCCGGGCCGTTGACGATCACGAACGGGGTGATGGCGTGAGTGGTCGCCTGCATCTCGGTGCAGTCGAACGCCGGCTCGAGCACGGCCCGCACGGCGGCGAGCACGACCGGGGCGTAGTCGGGCAGGCACCCGGCCATCACGGCGCACGCCGCCACCTTCTCGACGGTGCAGTCGCCCAGGTTCGGACCCATCGACCCGAGCGACAGATCGCCGTCGAGGCCCATGGCGAGCACCATGCGCTCGACACGGTCCGGGGTCGGCACGACGACCGGGAGACCGTCGGTGCACCCGAGCTCGTGGAGCCGTTCCAGCGCCTCGTACTCGTCGGTGGCTTCGAGCACCGACGTCACGGCGCGGTCCCCCGCAGGGCTGCGATGATCTCGTCCCGGATGGCGTGGGCCACCCGGTGCATGGTGTCGGCTCCGGCCCCTGCGACCGGATGTTCGAAGCAGACCCGCGGGACATCGGGCATGCCCACGGAGCGGGCGATGAAGTCGCCCTGGGCCCAGAACTCGCTGGACACGAGGGCCACGGCCGGGACACCCCGGCGGGCCAGGTTCACGCCGTCACGCACGGTGCCGGTGGTGCAGCTGCCTCAATGGCCGTAGGCGGTGACGACCACCGCGCACTCGGCGGTGATGGCGTCGAGCATCTCCCCCGAGCAGATCGCCGAGGCGTTGCCCTTGTCGTAGGAGACGAACCGGGCCGCCGGGAGGGCCTCGGCGAGCGCCCGCTCGACGTGACGCAGGAAGTTGACCGAGTCGGGGAAGCCGTTGGCGAGCATCCCGATCGTCACCGGGCCCGACGTCACGTCGAGCCCGAGCAGATAGGGCTCGACCGGGGTGCCGGGTTCGGCGCGGGGATCGAGGAAACGGACCGTCATGGCCGCAGGGTACCCGGCCGGCACGCACCGCGAGTCGAGGCCTCGGGCTGTCAAGCTGCTCGCATGCGGATCGGCATCGTCGGCGCCGGGATCGGCGGGCTCAGCACCGCGGCGTTCCTCGTGCGCGCCGGCCACGAGGTGACGGTGTTCGAGCAGGCGTCGGCGCTCGGGGAGATCGGCGCCGGGATCCAGCTGTCCCCCAACGCCACGCGCCTGCTGGCACGCCTCGGCGTCGGCCCTGCGCTCGACGCCGTGGCGGTGCGGCCCGAGGCGATCGAGCAGCGCCGGTGGGCCGACGGCACCGTGTTGTCGCGCGTGGAGCTCGGCGACGTCGTCGAGCGGGCCTTCGGCGCGCCGTACCTCCACGTGCACCGGGCCGATCTCGTCGAGGTGCTCGGCACAGCGGTGCCGGCCGCATGCGTGCGCACCGCTCGGCGCGTCACCGGCGTCGACCCCGACGGCACGGTGGTGCTCGCCGACGCCACGCAGGAGCGCTTCGACGCCGTGATCGGCGCCGACGGCATCCACTCGGTGGTGCGGCGCGCCCTGGTGGGCGACGGGCCGGCCACGTTCTCGGGCCACGTCGCCTACCGGGCGCTCGTCCCCGGCGACGCCGTACGGGCCCTCGGATGGCCAGCGCTGGCCACGGCGTGGCTCGGGCCCGGCGCCCACGTCGTGCACTACTACCTGCGGGCCGGCGCGCTGCACAACATCGTCGCCATCCACGAGGACCCGACCTGGACCACCGAATCGTGGACCACACCGGGCGATCCCGAGGTGCTGCGAGCCGCGTTCGCCGGCTGGGCGCCGGCGGTGCGGGACCTGCTCGCGTTGGTGGAACGGACCCACCGCTGGGCGTTGCACGACCGGGCCCCGCTGCCGGTGTGGAGCCGGGGGCACGTGACCCTCCTGGGCGACGCCTGCCACCCGATGCTCCCCTACGTCGCCCAGGGCGGCGCCCAGGCCGTCGAGGACGCGGCGGCGCTCGCCGCCGCCCTCGACGGCGTGGCGCCCGACGCCGTGCCCGGCGCGCTCGTGCGCTACGAGTCGACCCGCCGCGAGCGCACCACCGCCGTGCAGACCTCCGCGCGCGCCAACGCCACGACGTTCCACCTGCCCGACGGCGAGGCGCAGGAGCGACGGGACGCAGCGATGGCCCGGGCCGCCGACCCCGACCCCCGGGCGTCGCGGGTGGCCTGGCTGTACGCCCACGACGCCGCCGTGCTGCCGGCGGTCTGATCGCCGTCACGGCATCGGGCACACTGGTGGGCATGGCCCTGCACCCGAACGGCGTCCACCACCTGGCGATCTCGACCCGCGACATCAAGGCCCAGATCGAGTTCTTCACCGACGTGCTCGGCGCCGAGTTGAAGGCGCTCTACTGGATGCACGGCGTCGAGAACACCTTCCACGGGTTCATCGAGCTGAACGAGTCGTCGTACATCGCCTTCGTCCAGCACCCCGACAACTCCGACCGTCACGAGCTCGGCGTCACCCATGCGGGCACGGCGGCCGGGCCGCTGCCGGGCGGCCTCATGCAGCACGTGGCGTTCTCGGTCGACACGCTCGACGACCTGTACGCGTTGCGCGACCGGATCCGCAGCCGGGGCGTGCCGGTCATGGGGCCGATCGACCACGGGATGTGCCAGTCGATGTACTTCGCCGGACCCGAGGGCCTGTGCCTCGAGGTGGCCACCGGGTCCGACATCGACGAGCGGGCCTGGATCGACCCCGAGGTGCAGGCGCTCGCCGGCATCAGCGATGCCGAGCTGAAGGGCTACCTCGCGCCGTCGGAGTACACCCGGCCGGCCGAAGCGGTCCCCCAGCCCGCCTACGACCCGGCCAAGCCCCACCTCGAGTACCCGCCGGCGGTGTACCAGCGGGTGCTGGCCACGCCGGACGAGGTGTTCTGGCACTCGGTCGAGAACCGTCCTCCTGTCGAGATCGCCTGACCTGCTGCGGCGCCCGGAGCACAGGAGCGCCCTCCCCTCCCATGTGGTGGCCTACCGGGGTCGTCGTCCGCCGGTTGTGACGCAACGCCGCTCACACCGGACGCGAAACGAGGGCCCGGCACGGCCGGGCCCTCGTTCTCGAACTGCTCCTCGACGCTGCCGCAGGCGCGCCGAGCCTTCGGTCGCCTCGGCCGGCGTCAGCCGCCGGAGACCTCGGCGACCTTCTTCTTGCCCTGCGAGATCCACGGCATCATCGCCCGCAACTGCGCGCCGACCTGCTCGATCGGGTGCTCACGACCTGCGGCCCGCAGGGCGTTGAACCGGGCCCGGCCCGAATCGGACTCGCCCACCCACTCCTCGGCGAAGCGGCCCTCGCGGATCTCGGCGAGCACCCGGCGCATCTCCTCCTTGGTGGCGGCGTTCACGATCCGCGGCCCCCGGGTGAGATCGCCGTACTCGGCGGTGTCGGAGATCGAGTAGCGCATCCCGGCGATGCCCTCCTCGTACATGAGATCGACGATCAGCTTCACCTCGTGCAGGCACTCGAAGTAGGCCATCTCAGGCTGGTAGCCGGCCTCGACGAGGGTCTCGAACCCCGCCTGCACCAGCGACGTGAGGCCGCCGCACAGCACGACCTGCTCGCCGAACAGGTCGGTCTCGGTCTCCTCGGTGAAGGTCGTCTCGATCACCCCGGCGCGCGTGCCGCCGATCGCGTCGGCGTACGACAGGGCCACGGCCTTGGCCTGCCCGGTGGCGTCCTGCTCGATGGCGATGAGGGCCGGCACACCGCCGCCCTCGGTGTAGGTGCGCCGCACCAGGTGTCCGGGCCCCTTCGGGGCGATCATGATCACGTCGACCCCGGCGGGCGGTGCGATGCGGCCGAAGCGGATGTTGAAGCCGTGCGCGAAGGCCAGGGCCTTGCCCGCCGTCATGTGGGGGGCGATCTCGCCGTCGTAGATGCGCTTCTGCTCGGTGTCCGGTGCGAGCAGCATGATCACGTCGGCCCAGGCGGCCGCTTCGGCGATCGGCAGCACCTTGAGGCCCTCGGCCTCGGCCTTGGCCTGCGAGGGCGACCCGGGCCGCAGGGCGACCACGACGTCGACGCCGGAATCCTTCAGGTTCAGCGCGTGCGCATGCCCCTGGGACCCGTAGCCGACGACGGCCACCTTCTTGCCGAGGATGATCGACCGATCTGCATCGGCCTCGTAGTACACGGTGGCGGCCATCAGCTTGCCTTTCCCTTCAGGGCGCGCACGCGCGC
>JBILVB010000255.1:0-3435 GCA_044370695.1 Acidimicrobiales bacterium
GACGCGACGCTCGCCGCGATGGTCGCAGGCGCACCGCTGGTCGTCACCGACGGCGCCCGCGTCCGCGCCCGGCAGTGGCGTGGCTCACAGGACACCATCGGCATGACCGAGGACGGCGACGGACCCGCCGTGCTGCAGGTCGACCCCGCCGACGCCCGACTCCCCGTGCTGGCGAACGCCCCGAGCGGGTCGAGGACGATCGCCGTCCAGACCGGCGGGGGCCGCGCCACGGCGACGTCGTACGGGTCGCCGAACGCCTACTGGCCCGAGGCACGACCCGTCGGCGCCGTCGACGGTGACCCGGCCACGGCCTGGTTCACCGGGGAGGGCCGGGACGTGCGCGGCGTGCGGTTCCGCATCACGTTCGACGCCCCTCGGCCGCTGCCCCGGATCTCGGTTCGCCAGCTCGACGCGACGTATCCGAACCGGATGATCACGGCCGTGCGCATCCGCACCGACGGCTCGTCGCGCACGGTCGAGCTCGACGAGCGGTCCCGGCAGGACGGCGGGCAGGTCGTGAACCTCGACGCGCCGTCCACCGCCACGGTCGAGCTCGAGGTCCTGGCGACCGAGCCGGGGCCCGGAGCCGGGACCGGCGGCCTCGGGCCCGTCGGGTTCGTCGAGATCGACGCCGGGATCCGCCTGACCGAGGAGGTCCGGGTCCCGACCCGGCTCGCGTCGATGGCCGAGGCCGGCCAGCCGCTCACGTTCGTGCTGCGACGCGAGCGGGTCGACGGCCGCGTGCGCTGGCGGGACGACCCCGAACCGGCGATCGTCCGGCGTCTCCGGCTCCCCCAGTCGCGACGGTTCGAGCTCACCGGCGTGGCCCGGCTGTCCCCCCGCGCCGACGATGCCCGAACCGATGCGGTGGTCGGTGACGGCACGGTGACGACGACGTCCCGGCTCACCGGGGTACCCGCCGCCGGCGGTCGAGCAGCGTTCGACGCCGACCCCGGTACGGCCTGGATCACCCGGTTCGGCGCGCCGGTCGGCGCGTCGGTGAGCGTCGACGCCGGCCGGGAGATGCGCATCGACCGCCTCACGATCGGCGTGGTCGACGACGCTCGGCACTCGGTGCCGACGGTGCTCGACGTGACCGTCGACGACACGACCCGGCAGGTGGCCGTGCCGGCCTCCGCCGCCGGCGGCGCGGCCACGATCGTGATCGACCCCCCGCTCGTCGGCCGGCGTGCCCGGGTCACGATCGCCGCTGCCGCAGAACGCACCGGGATGGATCCGTGGTCCGGGCCCGTGGTCCTGCCCGCCGCCGTCCACACCCTGCGCCTCGGCGATCTGGCGATCGATCCGGCCCGGACCGCCTTCGAGACCGGCTGCCGGGACGACCTCGTGACCATCGACGGCCGGCCTCTCCCCGTACGGCTGCGGGGACCGTTCGACGGTGCAGTCGTGGAGGCGTGCGACACGGTCGAACTCGCGGCGGGCGAGCACGTCGTGCGGACCGCACCCGGCCGGCGCACCGGGATCGACCTCGACCGCCTCGTGCTGCGGTCGGCGCCGACGACCACGGCGGTGCCGACCGGGCTCGCCGGGCGCAACCGGACCGTCGAGGTCGATCGCCGCTCCGCGTCGCAGGCGCGCATCACGATCGCCGCCGGCCCCGCCGCCGGCCCCGCCTGGTTCGTGTGGGGCGAAGGCTGGAACCGCGGCTGGCAGGCTCGCATCGGCGGCCGGGACCTCGGCGCACCGCAGGACCTCGACGGTGGGGCCAACGCCTGGCGCGTCGACCTGCCGAGCGGCGAGCCGGTGACGATCGACCTTCGCTGGGCACCGCAGGACTGGGTGACGCGCGCGCACTGGCTGTCGCTCGCCACCGCCGCCGTGGCCCTGGGCGTGGTGGTGTTCGCCCGCCGGCGCGGCCCGCTCGCCCCACCGGTCGTCGTACTCCGACGTCGTGAGTGCACGGTTCCCCTGCCGTGGGGCGCAACGGCAGCCGTGACCGCCGGGGCCGCCGTGGTCGGGGCCGTGTTCGTCGGGCCGGTCTACGGCCCGCTGCTCGCGCTCGCGACCCTGCTCGGCGCGCGACGTCCGGCCCGCCTGCCGATCCCGGCGCGCACTGCCGTCCTGGGGATGGCGGTCGTCGCCTTGGCCGTCGTCGCCCGGCAGGTGGTGGCGGACCCGGCGGCGAGCTTCGGTTGGCCGCGGGCGTTCGCGCCGCTGCACCGTCCGGCCCTTGCCGCGATCCTGCTCGTCGGGGCCGACACGATTCTGGGCGGCGCTGCCGAGTTCACCCGACGGCGCGTCGCGGCGCGCGAGCGATCGCGAACAGCACCAGCGTCGTCGGGTCGATCGCCGGCGTGAGCGAGAAGCGTTCGGGACCGATCGGCGCAGGTACCACCGCTCGGCGCCGGTCGCGCATGGCAAGGAGCGGGTAGGCGACTCGCCGGGCGAGCGCGTGCAGGCCGACGTACGTGCGGTGGCCGAGTCGGTGACGCAGTCCGAACACGTCGAGGGCCAGGATACGCCGGGCGAAGCGCCGGCGGCGCTCGAAGTCCGCCTTCACGACGTCGTCGCCGTCGAGGCCCACGATCTCGACGACCGCGAAGTGCTTGTCCAGCAACACCTTCAGCGACGCTGGTTCGAACAGATGGACGTGGTACGGGTTCTCGAAATCGGCCGGTGCGTTGGGGGTGATCACGAACACCACCCCGTCGTCGGCGAGCACCCGGGCCAGTTCGGCCACGTGGGGTTCCGGATCGACGAAGTGTTCGATCAGGTGCGACGAGCACACGGCGTCGAACGAACCGGACCGGACCGACAGCCGCGCCCCGTCGGCGCACAGCGTGCTGAGCCCACGGACTCGATGCGCCGAGGCCGCCGCAGCGACGTCGTAGTCGATGCCCACGATCTCCCGGCCCGGTCCGCGCAGCGACGCGGTGCCGTCGCCGACCCCGCACCCGAGGTCGAGCAGGCGGCCGGGACCGAGCCGCTCGCGCACCTCCCGGTAGCCGGCCTCGTGCAGCGCGAGCAGCCCCGGGGGCGTACGACCCTCCAGGGGACGCTCACCGGTCAACCGCATCGGGAACCGGGCCTCACCGCGACCATCCCGGTAGCCTCGCAGGCCGACATGTCCGACACCGAGCCGGTGATCCCCCTCGTCCGTCGGGCGCAGGCGCTGGGCATCGGACGCGTCCACGTGCTCGCCTGGCGGGACCTCGACGACGCCGAGGCCGGCGGGAGCGAGGTCCACGCCGAACAGGTCCTACAGCGGTGGGCGGCGGCCGGTCTCGAGGTCACCCTGCGCACGTCGGCTGCCCCCGGGCTGCCCGGGCGCACCCGTCGGGGTGGTCTCGACGTCGTGCGGCGGGGCGGACGGATGGGCGTGTTCCCCCGGGCGGTCGCCGCCGAGCTCGCCGGCCGCCACGGTCCGTGCGACGCGCTCGTCGAGATCTGGAACGGGGTGCCGTGGGGCTCGCC
>JBILVB010000115.1:0-12415 GCA_044370695.1 Acidimicrobiales bacterium
TCCTCATGTTCGGCCCGGTGTCGGGCGCCCATTTCAACCCCGTCGTCACCCTCGCCACCCGCTTCTTCGGCGGCCTGTCGACCAGGGACACGGGCCTGTACGTCGTCGCCCAAGTCCTCGGCGGCTGCGCCGGCACGGTGATCGCGAACCTGATGTTCGAGCTCGAGGCCGTCTCCTGGTCGACCAACGACCGGGCCGACGCTGCTCGCGCGCTGTCCGAGGTGGTCGCCACCGTCGGGCTGCTCGTGCTGATCTTCGGTGTCGTCCGCTCCGGTCGGGCCCACGCCGTCGCCTACGCCGTCGGTGTCTGGATCGGTGGCGCCTACTGGTTCACGTCCTCCACGTCGTTCGCGAACCCGGCCGTCACGATCGCCCGGACCCTGTCCGACTCCTTCGCCGGGATCGCTCCCGAGGCGGTCCCGCTGTTCGTCGCCATGCAGGTCGTCGGCCTCGTGCTCGCCGTCCTTCTCGTCCGTTACCTCTACCCCCGCAACCTCAGCGAGGCCTCCCGATGACCATCAGCAACCCTGGCGGGCGCCTCGAGCTGACGCCCGAGCAGCTCTACCTCGTGAACACGGCGACCACTCGCTTGCGTGGCGAGTTCGCCGGCACGTTCGGGCCCGAGACCATCGAGCGGTTCATCGCCGACTCGCTCGATCAGCTCCTTGCGACCGCTCGGATCCCGTCATTCCTGCCGCTGCTCACGGAGCGGTTCGCCCGGGAGCGGCTCAAGGCCCTCGCCCGCGTCGCAGGGCTCGTGACGGGGAACCCCGGCGTGCTGTTCCTGTGTGTCCACAACGCCGGCCGCTCCCAGATGGCGGCCGGCTGGCTTCGTCACCTCGCCGGCGATCGGTTGACGGTCTGGTCCGGTGGCAGCGAGCCCGCATCCGAGGTCAATCCGTACGCCATCGAGGCGATGGCCGAGGTCGGCATCGACATCCGCAGCGACTTCCCGAAGCCGTGGACCGACGAGATCGTCCGCGCCGCCGACGTCGTCGTCACCATGGGGTGCGGCGACGCCTGCCCCCTCTACCCGGGGAAGCGCTACGAGGACTGGGAGCTCGAGGACCCCCTCGGTCAGTCTCTCGACGGTGCGCGCCGCGTCCGCGATGACATCCGGGCCCGCGTCGAGCTCCTGCTCGATCAACTCCTCCCCACGGCCTGACCACCGCCGGGACGGAGGGCGGCCTGCGCCGCCTCGTACTCGGCGCTGCAGCGACGATGGTCCTCGGCGAGTTCGGCCAGCAGCGCCTGGTGTTCCTCGTCGCTGCGTGACCGCGCGATCGCGGCTGCGACGATCGCGTCCATGCGGGCCTCGAGCTCGGCGCCGTAGTGGACGCCCGTCGTCTTCTGCCGGTTGGACACGCTGAACAACGCCAGCCCGCGCCCTTCGAGCGAGAAGCCGAGCAGCTTGCTGTAAGCCCACTCCGTCGAACGCTTCGAACCGACGAACAGGCACCGGCGGTCGGTCACGACGAACACACCGGAATCGATCGGCGTCGGCACCTCGTCGCCCTGCTGGAACCTGCCCCGGCTCGCGCCCACCCGGTACGACACGCCCTTGGCCAGCCGGAGGCTCACCCCCTGCGATCCACCGACCCACCGCCCGGGCTCCCGGCGCGGTTCGATGAGCTGCACGCCTTCGATCCGCGCATAGGCGATCTCGCGCGGCTTGAGCATCACGCCGTCGACCGAGGTCGAGGCGGCCTCGAGCCGTGCGCCGTCGAGTGCGTCCCACGCCGCGCGCAGCGCCTGGGTCGCCTCCTCGACCGCCGTGGCCGCTGCGCGTGCCGCCTTCTGCTCGGCGAGCGCTGCCTCCCGGGCCGCCCGGGCTGCCCGCCAACGTCCGAACAGTCCCATCCCGCCTCCTGCTCATGCCACCACGCATCTCCACGACCAGGCCGGTTGCGAAGCCGGTCGGGCCCGTAGTGGAGGCTAGGGCGTCGCTGTGGCGGGGTTTCCCCCACCAGGGCCGGCGCTGCTGCGCCGCAGCGGCGGCAGCGTCGGCGGAGGCTGCCGCCGCGCCGGCAGGTCGGCGAGCAGCCGGGTGGTCGCAGCGGCGATCTCCAGCACCGCCACCTCGACGGCTCGTCGGGTGGCCGTCGAGGTGGCGCTCACCCCGCTCACCTTGCGTACGTACTGGCGCGCCGCCGACTCGATCTCCTCGGCGGTGGCCGCCGGCTCGAGCCCACGCAGCGTCGTGATGTTGCGGCACATGGACACCGAGCGTACGACCCCGCCGAGTTCGATCAGCTGCGTCCTGCGTCCTGGTACCACTTCGCAGAGGTCGCCGGACCGCTGAGCCGCAGGGTTCCGGCAGGGCGGGCGAGGTCGAACAGCGCGAAGGCGGCGGCCCCGGCGTTGGGGTCCGACGGCATGGCGTGCATGGCCTCGGTGGTCGCGTACTCGACGACGACGGCGATCCCGTCGGCGTCGGCGTTCCAGAAGAAGCGGGCGGACACCACGTCCGGGAGAGCACGCAGCGCCTTGGTGAAGGCCAGCGCAGCGCCGTGGAGCTGCGCATGGTCGGTCCCGTCGCGGCGTTCGAACGAGCTGATTCGCAGAGCGGACATGTCAGGGTCTCCTTTGGGTTGTTGGTTTCGCGCGGCGCATCAGCGCCACGAGATCGGGAGCGACCGGTAGCCGAACAGGCCGCCGGCCGGCAGTACTTCGGGTTCGCCGTCGAGCCGCAGCGTCTCGAAGCGCTCGACGAACACGGCCAGTGCCTCGGTGAGTTCGAGGCGGGCCAGGCTGGCGCCCAGGCAGTAGTGGATGCCGCCGCCGAAGGTGAGCAGGTGCCAGCTCTCGGGGTAGCCCCGGGTGATGTCGAACCGGTCGGAGCCGTCGAGCACGTCCGAGTCGTGGTTGGCCGAGGCCGACGAGAGCGCCACGAACGTGCCGGCCGGGATCGTGTAGCCGCCGACCTCGAGATCCTCGAGCGCCACCCGAGGAAGCATCGAGGCCGTCGGCTCCCAGCGGATCGCCTCCTCGACGGCGGTCGGCACGAGCTCGGGCCGCTGCCGCAACAGCGCCCACTGGTCGGGATGTCGGGCGAAGGTGTGCACGATGTTGCCGAGCTGGTGCCGGGTCGTGTCCGTTCCCGCCACCAGCATCTGCTGCACGGCGATCTGCAGGTCGAAGTGGCTGAGGTGCTCCCCCTCCTCCCCGACGGCGATCAGGCGGGAGAGCAGGTCGTCACCGGGGTTGGCCCGACGCTGCTCGATGAGCTCGTCGAGGAAGGCGCACATCTCGTGGCCGGCGTCCTCGATCAGTGCGCGGTAGGCCCCGGCATCGAAACGGATCGAGTGGAGGATGGCATTGGCCCAGCGGGCCATGTCGCGCCAACGGTCGGTCTCGATCCCGACGAGCTCGCAGATGACCGGCACGGGGTACGGCTCGCACAGCGAGCGCACGGCGTCGCAACGGCCATCGGCGTCGACGGAGTCGATCAAGCCCGAGATGATCCGTCGGGCCGAGGGCCGCAGCGCGTCCACCGAACGGGGTGTGAACGCCTTGGCGAGGAGCCGGCGCAGCCGTGCGTGGTCGTCACCTTCCATGAACAGCAGGACCCGCTCCATCTGTTGCCAGGCGAAGCTCCCCTCGGGGATCCCTGACCGCCGGGGGAGGTCCATCCCGGGGCCGCGCAGGCGCCGGTCCCGCAACAGGTTCGTGACGTCCCGATGCGACACCACGATGGGCCCGAGCGGCCCCTTCGCGAGCGGCGCTGCGACCCGGGCCTCGGCCAGGGCCCGTCGCTGGTCGGCGGCGGTCGGAAGCGCCAAGAGATCCAAGACCGGGAGATCCGCTTCGAGGTACGTCGTCATGGGTGTAAGCGGACCATCGTCGAGCGGGCTGGTCTGTCGCCCGGGCGACACAACGGGAGTGAGTCCCGGCACGTGCTCGAGGGGGTGGCGGGCGCCCGCATCCTCGGGGTCGCAGTGGCCGTGGACGCGGTCTCGCAGGCTGCACCCGAGGTGCGTGAGGGGATGCTGGGCTCCGGGCCGTGGCTCGCAGGTCAGGCGAAGCGGTCGGCTCCGGAGGAACGGGAGCGCACGGTGCGCCCCGAGGCCGAACGACTCGGCGCAGCCGGGTCGTTCGCCCGCCATATCCTCGGACGCTCGCGGCATCCGTCGCGCGAGGAGAGGCCAGGGAGCGAATCGGCATGCACCAACGACTCGAATCAGCCCTTCTCGTGGCGTTCGTACTGATCGTCGGCGCGTGCGGTGGTGGCGATGCCGCCGGTACCACCACTCCCCAGGCCACGACCCCGACCACGTCCACCAGCGCGGCCACCAGCGCGGCCACCAGCCCGGCCACAGCCGACACGACGGCGACGAGCTCGACCGCACCGAAGGTCACGGACATCAGGACGCCGAAGGGGTCGGTCGTGGTGTGGATGAGAGACGGAAATGGTGGATGGACCACGAACGGGAGCCCACCGCCCTGCCCGAAGATCGACTGGACGTTCCCGATCGATGACGTCGGCATCGTCGAGGCCGTCCTCGACCCGGGACAGGTCCGTGGTGGTGACTACAAGGCCCACGGAGGCTTCCTACTGACGGACTCGAACGTCATGGTGCGCTCCCCGCTCGACGGCTACCTGGTGGGTGCCGCCGTGTATTTGGAGAGGCAACCGAACGATCCGAGTTCGAAAGCTGAGATCCAGTACATCCTGGACATCCAACATCCCTGTGGGTATGCGGTTCGGTTCGACCACCTGAAAGTGCTCTCCCCTGAGATCGCGACCGCATTGTCGGCGGTGCCGGTTCGGGAGGACTCGCAAGGAACGATGCTGAATCCTCCGGTTCGGGTGACCCGAGGGCAGGTCCTCGCAACCACGGTCGGCCACACGGAGTACAGCGTCAATCGAGCGTTCGACTTCGGGGTGTACGACGCCCGGGCGGTTCAGCCCAATCGACGGTCTCGAGCCGAGCTCCTTGCGTTCGGTCCTTCCGGAGAGCTCGGTATGTACGCCGTCTGCTGGCTCGATCTCTTCGGCTCCGAAAAGGCGTCGACGCTGCGCGCTCTTCCACGAACGACCACCGAGGCGGCACAGGGCAGCGACGTCTGCGCCTGAGGGCAACGCGCGGCATCGCGTTCGGCTCGAAGGCACACCGGTGACGGGATGCTGTCGCCGGACACGAACTGGTGTTTGCATCTACGTACACCTGTTCGATAGGCTGTCGGGCGTGGACGAGGTGGATCCGGCAGACCCGGTGGATCTGGCGTGGCAGCGGCTGCGAGCGGCGCAGATCGCTGCGTGTGACGATGCAGGTCTGCGCGAGCTCGGTGGCCTGTTGGCTCGGGTGCGTGGCGCGCTCGACGTGGTGGATGGCGCATTGACTCGTCGGGCCGACGAGCTGGCGGCCACCGGTGCGGGGATCGACGGCCGGATGTTCCAGCGCTGGCATGGGGCGCGCTCCGATCGCGGGGCGCGCCAAGCGGTCGAACGCGCCGTCGTGATGGGCGCGGTACCCGAACTGGAGGCGGGGGTGGCGTCCGGCGAACTGGGGGTAGCGCACGCCGACGCCGTTGCGAAAGCGGTCGCGCAGGCGGCGCCCGAGGTGCGTGCGGAGTTGCTGGGCTCCGGGCCGTGGCTCGCGGGTCAGGCGAAGCGGTTGTCGCCGGAGGAACTGGAGCGCACGGTGCGTCGTGAGGCCGAACGGCTCGCCGAGCTCGATGCGTCGGAGCGCCTGGCCCGGCAGCGAGAACGATCGGGGGTGCGTCGGTGGGTGGATCGTGACGGGATGCATCACCTGCATGCCGAACTCGACGCCGAACGCGGCGCCCGGGTGTGGGCGGCGCTCGAAGCCGCGATCGAGACGGTGTTCCATCGTGCTCATCCTGAGGATCCGGCCGGTCGGGCGCCCACCGGAGGGCTGCGACACGAACGGTTCACCGCCGACGCGCTCGTCGAGCTGTGCACCCGTACCGGCAGCAGCGGGGTGCAAGGGACCGAGTTGGTGGTGTTGATCGACGAGACGTCGCTACGGGCCGGGCTCGAGCACGCGGGCACGATCTGCGAGACCGGTGCCGGGGTGCCGCTGCCGGTGGCGACGATCCGGAAACTGTTGTGCGAAGCCACGATCTACCCGCTCGTGCTCGGTGGTGACGGGCGCGTCCTCGACCACGGCGCAGGCCGGCGACTCGCGTCGCGCGAGCAGCGCCGAGCGTTACGAGCGATGTACCGCACGTGCGCATGGCCCGGGTGCACCGTGACGTTCGGGAGCTGTCACATCCATCACACCGCGCCGTTCGCGTGGAACGAACGCACCAACCTCGCCGAGCTGGTCCCGGTGTGCAGTCATCACCACCACCGGATCCACGACCTCGGCTGGCACCTCGCCCTCGACCACGAGCGCGCCGTCAGCATCCACGCTCCCGACGGCCGGATCGTCGAACGGCGTCGCTTCAGCTCCGACGCGAGGGCGCAGGCCGATGTGGTGCGGCCCGACCGGGGGCCGTCGGCCGTCGATCGGGCACTCGCCCCGGCCCGGCGGGAGTAGCCCGGGACAGCGCGGCCGGGGCCACACAGCGAGGGCAGCAGCTACCGAGGACGATCCGGTCGGACGTCGATTGCACCGGCGCCGTGTTCGGCACGTCGTGACTTCAGCGTCCGTGGAGCAGCGCGCCTCGACCCTCCGGCGAGAAGCTTCTAGGTTCGAGGCGTGCCGCAGCCGATCGCGTCCTCGATCGTCGGCGTACGGACGAAGCTGCTCGAGCCCCATGTCGACGACCGGGGTCTCCTCACCGAGGTCTTCCGTGGACGTCGACGCCGAGCGAGACCAGATCGCGTAGGATCACGCAGCCCCAGCGCCCACATCCGACGAGCCCGACCGGCAGGCCGCGTGTGGCGAGGAGCGTGGCATCTCGTCGGGCGTAATCGGCGCCGCAGTGTACGGACCGGATCCGGGATCCGATCGGGTCGGTGCCGTTCCGCCCGCATCCGCACCCTTCGGCTCGCCCGCCGTTTGCGGCGTCCCCCGGCGGCTGGCGAGTCTGTGCCGGGCAGGGCGCGACGAGGAGTGGGTCGATGATCATCGAAGGCCGGGGCGGCGACGCCGAACTGCACGAGACGTACGCCGAGATCCGTGCGCTCGGGCTCGTCGAACACCTGGCCGAACTCGAGGCGTTCGGCTACACGGTGATCGAGAACGCCCTCGCTGCGGACCTCACGATTGCGTTGCGGGACACGATCGTTCGCATCGTCGAGGAGCGTTCGGGGCGCCGTCTCGACCTCGACCACGAGACCGACTACGCAGGTCAGCAGTTCCAGCCCTATCTGCTGTACACCGACCCGGTGTTCAAACAGGCGGTGCTCAATCCGGCCCCGCTCGCGCTGATCACCTACCTGCTCGGCCGACACTGCGTGCTGTCGAGCCTGGGCTGCCACCTCAAGGGCCCCGGCGGCCACGGTCTCGTGCTCCACAGCGACCAGGCCAACGGGGTGCCGCAACCGTTCCCGGCGATGTCGCTCGTCGCCAACTGCAACTACGCCCTCACGGACTACACGCTCGAAGCGGGCGCACTCGCCATGGTGCCCGGCAGCCATCGCCGTCACCGCCAGCCCACCCGCCAGGAGTTGCGTCTCGACAGCCCCGAGGCGATCCCGATCGAGGTGCCCGCCGGGTCGGCGGTGGTCTGGCACGGCGCGACCTGGCACGGCTCGTATCCCCGCCGGATCCCGGGGTTGCGGGTCAACCTGTCGACCTTCTTCTGCCGGCCGTACCTGCTGGCGCAGGAGAACTACCGCGACCATCTACCGCCCGGTTACCTCGACGGTGAGGACCCGCGCCTCGGCCGCCTGCTCGGCACGGAGCTGGCGTACGGCTGGACGGAGGATGGGCCGACGAAACCCTTTGCACCACAACACTCCTGGCTGGCCTGAGGGTGCTGGCGCCCAGGCCGGCAGCAGCGCGCGCAGTCTCGGTCACAGGCCGTAGGCGGCCGGCGAGGCCAGCGTCCCGCCGATCACCTTGGCCGCACGCCATTCGGCGAGGCGGGCTGCGTCGCAGCCGACCCGTTCGGTGAGGATCTCGTCGGTGTGCTCGTCGAACATCGGGGCGCGCCGGCGCGTCGTGGTCGGCCGGCCGTCGATGACGAACGGAGCCCGAACGTGGCGCATCGGTCCGGTCACGGGATGGTCGACGATCTCGAATCGATCGGCGAGGCGGGGATCGACCGCGGCGTCGAGCACTTCGTTCACGACCTCGGCCGCGCCGCCGGCGGCCCGCACGGCATCGACGATCTCGGCCCAGGGCCGGCCTTCGTTGGCGCGCATCGCCTCCGTGACCGCTGCCGTGGCGTGTTCGGCACCGACGACCGCCACCCAGCGTCCGTCCGCCGCGGCCACGAAGCCGGAGACGGCCGCAGCCGGCTCCCGATTGCCCATCCGCCCGATGTCGCGGCCCCGCCCGGACGCGACGACGAGGCCCTCACCGAGCTCCATCCACATCGCCTCCATGTGCGACACGTCGAGCTCGCTGCCCGTGCCGGTGCGGTCGCGCCGCTCGATGCCGGACAGGATCGCGAGCGCCGCGTGCACCCCGGCAACCGGATCGGGCCAGTACAGGTCGGAGATCCGGGCGCCCTCGTCGTCGTAGCCGAACCGGGCGCCGAAGCCGCCCATCCCCTCCACGACGGTGCCGTAGCCGGCGGCGTGGCTGTAGGGGCCCTCGCAACCGAAGGCGGGCATCCGCACGACCACGATCCCCGGGTTGACCGCCACCAGGTCGTCGAAGCCGATGCCGAGGTCCGGCAAGACCTTCGCGGTGAAGTTGCACAGCACGGCGTCAGCGGACCGGGCCAACTCCAGGAACAGCGCCCGGCCCTCGGGGGCCGAGAGGTTCGCCACCACGCCGCGCTTGTTGCGGTTGACCGTGTTGTGGACGGCGCTCGCCTCGAACCACCGGTTGTCGACCCGCAAGGCCGCGAGCCGATCCGGGTCGCTGTCGGCATGCAGCCGCAGGACGCGGTAGCCCTCGAACGGGCGCATGGCCTCGAACTTCACGACGTCGACCCCGAGCGAGCCGAGCAGGTTCCCCACGAACGGACCGGCCCAGGCCGTCGTCACCTCCAGCAACCGCAGCCCCTCGAGCGGCCGGCGCGTCACCGGCGTACGCCCCGCAGCGAGCACGGCGGCGATCTCCGGGGATCCGTCGTCGGCGCCGGTGGCTCGCACCCGCTGGTCGGCCACCGGTAGCCCGACGGTGCGGAACGGCCGGACGGGACCGGTGAGCGGCCCGTCGTCGGTGTCGATCGGGCCGAGGAACCCTCGGGCGGCCAGATGCGGATCGGCGAGCGCTTCGGTCCCGGTCATCACCTTGCCGACCGTCCACGGGGTGTCGAGGGCGAGCTCGAAGATCTCCGCCTTCGTGCGCTCGGCGTACCACCCCTCGATGCGCTCCCACACCTCGCCGATGCGGGTCGCGCGCCCGAGCCGGGTGCGGTACGCGTCGTCGGCCATCCACTCGGGGATCCCGTACAGCAGGCACTGCATCTCCCAGTCGAGATCCCGGAAGCTGCCCGGCACGACGTGGCCGTCCTTGCAGGGCAGCGCCCCGCCCGGGAACGCCGTCACCGGGAACGGTCCGGTGGGCGCCCAGCGCCGGCCGGACACCATCCCGTCGGCGAAGTGCAGTTCGCAGCCGGTGATCAGCGCCGCCGTCCACGAGACGTCGAGATGGCGCACGCCGGGCAGGCGCAGTGCGGCCAGCGCGCCGACGGCGGCCGTGGCCCCCGCCTGGTATTGCGCCTGCCATCCGGGCAGGCGGATCGGCTCGCGACCCGGGTCGCCCTGGACACCGATGATCCCGCTGCGGGCCTGCGCCAACACGTCGTGGTCGATACCGCCGGGCTCGCCGTCGAAGCCGAACGGCGAGAGCGTCACGAGCAGTGGTGCGCCGTTGCGCAGGGCGGTGTCCGGCGCCGACGGATCGAGTTGGGTGCGCACCCGGTCGTCGAGGACCACGTCGGCCCAGCCGGGGGCGACCGCGCCGAGCGACACGTTGTGCTTCCCGGCTGCGAGGTGCACGTACAGCGGCGACGTCCCCGCGAGTGGCTCGCCGTCGACCGGGGTGCGCCGGGCCGGATCACCACCGGGCGGTTCGACCTTCACCACCGTGGCGCCGAGCATCGCCAGCAGCCGGCCGGCGTACGGGCCGGCGATGCCGGCGGCGAGTTCGAGCACGTGCAGGCCGGCGAGCGGCGGTTCCCCTTCAGCCACGCCGGCCGTTGTAGCAGGCCCGGTGCCGGTCGATCAGGCCTCGTGGTGCGTGCGCACCTCGCCGAGCTCGCCGAAGGTGGCCACCGCAGTCGTGCCCGCGGGGAAGTTCGCCATCGGCCCGAGCGAACCGGTCATGACGACGTCGCCGGGCTCGAGCGGGTCGCCCTCCTCGGCGAGCCGGCGCGCCAGCCACAGCGCCGCCCGGTACGGGTGGCCGAGGCAGGCCCGTCCGGTTCCCTGCGACACGACGGCACCGTCGACGCTGAGCCGGAGGGTGACGTCACCGAGTTCGATCGCGTCGGGTCGTACCGGCCGGGTACCGAGCACGAACAGCGCACTCGAGGCGTTGTCGGCGACGGTGTCCACGATCGAGATGTCCCAGCCGGCGATGCGCGAACCGACCACCTCGATCGCCGGAAGCGCGAACTCGACGGCCCGCAGCAGTTCCGGGAGTGCGAGGTCGGGCTGGTCGAGCCGCCGGCCGACGACGAGGGCGACCTCGCCCTCGACACGGGCCTGCAGGGCGCGCCCGGCGGCCACCGGTTCGCCGTCGACGAGACACATGTCGGCGAACAGGGCGCCGAAGTCGGGCTGGTCGACGCCGAACTGCCGCTGCACCACGGGGTTGGTGAGCCCGATCTTGCGCCCGATCACGCGCCGGCCCTCGCCGATCCACCGCTGGGTGTTGTGACGCTGCACGGCGTAGGCGCTCACGACGTCACCGGGTTCGAACTCGTCGCGAATCGGGGCGATCGGCCCGGCGGCGTACGCGTCGGCAAGGCGGTCGGCGACGGCGACGATCGTGGAGTGATCGACCGGTCGGTTCGATGCGTGCGGCTGCATCGGGCTCTCCTCCTGTGCCGGGAAGCGCCCGCACTGTCCCGGCGGGGCCATCCCACTGTCAAGACCGTCCCGGCCGCGCTCGTCACCACGAGTTCGCAGGCGTGGTCAACCGCTGCGATCGGCGGCCTGCCAGAGCTCGATCAGGCGGACCACGTCGTCGGCGAAGTGGTCGACGGCCTCCCAATCGGTGAACTCGTGGTCGGCGCCGGTGTCGGTGGGGCCGCCGCTGCGCTGCGCGATCGAGCGCATGAGCCGTCGCTTCAGCCAGCCGTAACGGGTGTAGGCGAGCGCACCCCCGAACAGACCGACGATGTCGGGGTGCACCCGGGTGGCAACCAACAGTTGCTGCAGGTAGTGGTGGGCCTCGGCGGCATGGGCCGCGTCGTCGGTGGCGGAGGCCAGGCTCACCTGGAACAGGGCGAACGGTGTGCGCCCGATGGCCTCGCCGTGGTGCGCGAGCCAGCGCGTGAGCGCTCGGCTGTGATGCCCGGCGTGGATCGAGTCGCCGACCACGACGGCGTCGAAGCCGTGCGGTTCCGGCGCGTGCGCAACCTCGAGCAACTCGACGGCGATCCCGCCCCTGCGCAACCGGTCGGCGATTCGCTCGGCGATCTTCGCGGTCTGACCGTCGGCCGAGTGGTACGCGACCAGCACCCGCCGGTGATCCGTCGCGGCGCGATCCATGCCTGCACGTTGCCCGGTGCGCCTCCGGTCGGGACAGGGTCCAACGGCCGGAGGGGTCAGTGCCCTTCGGCTCGGCCGAGCAGGGTCCGGCCGAGCCGGTCGTACACCACGTTCGACGCCACCTGGTGTTGCACCGAGCCGTGCGCGTCCCGGAAGCAGCGCTGCAGCACGTTGTGGGAGAACAGTGCCCCGGCCCCCGCGAAGTGGAACAGGTGGCTCACGGCGTTGGCGGCGTGCTCGGTGCACCAGGCGAGCACGGCGGCGATCTCCTGCTGCTCGCCGCCGGTGAGCACCCGTCCGGAGCGTAGGACGGTGTCGGCCTCGCGGAACGTGTCCGCACCGAAGGCGCGGGCGGCCCGCACGGCGAGCTGACCCTTGCCCAGCTCGTACTGGAACGCCCCGCGATCCGCGAGCCGACCGTCGGCGCTGCGAGCCTTCCCGCAGGCGTAGCGGGCGAGCTCGTCGAAGAACCGCTGGCAGACCCCGATCGTGAAGCCGAGGTTCTCCGGAGCGACGTAGGCCTGATAGCCGAGCAGGTACATCGGGCCGCCCCGACGCACCCCGGCGGTGGGGTCGATCACGAGTGCGTCGGGGACGAACACGTCGTCGAGCGTGACGCTGATGCTGCCCGTGCCCTTGAGCGCCATGACGTCCCAGTCGCCC
>JBILVB010000018.1:0-38531 GCA_044370695.1 Acidimicrobiales bacterium
CCGCGCCGAGCTCGCCCGAGCGATCTTCCACTGGATCGAAACCTTCAACAACCCCACCCGCCGCCACTCCACCCTCGAACACCGCAGCCCCATCGACTTCGAGGCCACCAACGCGGCATGATCCCCACACCCAACCCGTCCGTGATCCGGGGGGGGCACTCCAGTGTCGCCGGTGAGGTCGGCGACGGATGCGGCGGCGATGTAGCGGCGCTCGGCGGCGATCATCTCGTCGTTGATGTCGGCGAGCAGGGCGCCGACGAGGCGGATGACGGAGGCTTTGTCGGGGAAGATGCCGACGACGTCGGTGCGGCGCTTCAACTCGCGGTTGAGCCGTTCGATGGGGTTGTTCGACCGGATTTTCGACCAGTGCCCGGTCGGGAAGCCGGTGTACGCGAGCAGGTCGGCTTCCATGGCTTCGAGCCGCTCCGCAACGGCGGGGGCGTAGGGGCGGAGCTGTTCGACCACGGCGCGGAGCTGGGTGGTGGCGGTGACGTTGTCGGGTTGGACGAAGATCGTGCGGATCAACGCCGCGATGACTTGGCGGTGGCGGTGATGTGCGGCGGAGAGCAGGTTGCGCATGGCGTGCACCCGGCAGCGTTGCCACCCGGCGCCTTGGAAGCAGCGGCTGATCGCTTTGATCAACCCGGCGTGCGCGTCGGAGATCACGAGCTTCACGCCGGCGAGACCGCGGTCGACGAGGCTGGTGAGGAACTCGCGCCAGAACGTCTCGTTCTCGCTGTCACCGACGTCGATACCGAGCACTTCGCGATGTCCGTCAGCGCGCAGGCCGGTGGCGATCACGATCGCTTTCGAGACGACCTGGCGGTGTTCACGGACATGGACGTAGGTCGCGTCGAGCCACACGTAGACGAACGGTTGGTGATCGAGCCGGCGGGTGCGCAACACGGCGACGTCGGCGTCGATCTGGGTGCAGATCCGCGACACCGACGACTTGCTGATCCCGGTGTCGCAGCCGCGGGCCTTGACCAGCTCGTCGGCCTTCCTCGTGGAGGTGCCGGTGATGTAGGCGGTCATGATCACCGCCCACAGGGCCCGGTCGATGCGGCGGCAGGGCTCGAGCAGCTCAGGGAAGAACGACCCGGTGCGCAGCTTCGGGATCGCGATCTCCACATCACCCGCCGGGGTCGAGATGACCTTGGGGCTATGCCCGTTGCGCTGCGCGAGCCGCTCAGGGCCAGGACCAGGCGGCCCTCGAGCATGTCGACCGGGTGGAAGCGCTGTTCCGGTCAGAGCTCGGATGCGACCCGTCCCCGGCGCTTCGCAGCGCCGCCCGGCGCGCCGTCGCCGACCCTCCACCCGGCGTGCCGCTCGAGACACACGTGCACACGCTGCTGGACGCCGGGAGGGACGCGCTCACCGCCGGCGCAGCCGACGCCGGGGTGGAATGTCTGCGCAACGCCGTCGCCAGCGCCGAAGCCGGCGACGACGAGTCGCTCCAGGCGCTCGCGCTCGTCGAGTTGGGCACTGCGCTCATCCACAGCGTGCGCAGCTTCGACGACGAAGGCTGCATCATCCTCGCTCGCTCGACCTCGCTCGCCGAACGCTGCGGTCACCACTCCCTCGCCGTCCGCTCCCTCTACGAGCGCGCCTACGCAGACACCCTCGTCGGGCGACGACACGACGCTGCGGCCAAACTCGACCGAGCACGCACGCTCGCCGCAGGGGACCACACCCTCGAGGCCGCGGTGATCGGCTACGAGGCGTTCAACCTCGGCGACTGGGGTCGATTCGATGCTGCGCTCGAACGCTTCGGCGACGCCCTCGGGACCGCCCGCCGTGTCAACGACCGCTCCCGGGAGGCCTGGGTCCTCGGGGTCGGATCCTGGGTCGCCCTGCGAGCGGGGATGGTGGAACAGGCACACGACTGGGCACGTACGTGCGGGGCCCTCGTACGAGACCTCCGCTGGTCGTCGTTCGGTCCGTTCCCGGCGTTGGTCCTCGCCGAGGTCGGGCTCACCACCGGAACCGACGCACCGACCCGAGCCGATCTCGAGCGGACCTTCGCACTCAGCTGCCAGCTACGCGACCCGTGCTGGGAAGGGGGTGCGGCCCGAGTCCTCGCGCTCCACCATGCGGCCGCCGGCGATCTGCACACCGCCCTGCGCTGGATCACCGACGCGCACACCCGAAGCACCCGGGCAACCGACACCTGGGCCGCGATGATCGGGGAGATCCTGCTCACCGAGGCGACGCTGCGCCAACGGGCCGACGACGAACACGCCGCACAGGCAGCAGCCCGAGAAGCCATCGCGCATGCCGCACGCACGTTCCTCGACGACACGCTCACCCGCGCACTCGACCTCGTGCGCACCGCCTGAGTCACGGCGCGCGCGGCCAGATCCGAACGAAACGTCGGCGCCCGGACGGCCTCGTTGTCGAACACGACCGTCCTCACGCAGCCGCATCGAGGTGTTCACGGTCTCCACACCACATGCGTCGAGGAGCCGCTTGCGCCCTTCGAGTGCTGCACCGTCATCCACGACCAAATCTGTACGACGACGTCGTGGTAGGGCGACCGCGCACTGGGCGGCCGCCGCGCTACGAAAGCCCCCACCGATCGGCGACGTACTCGACGGTCTCCTTGGTGTCGAGCTGTCGTGTCGTGTTCCCGTGGCGAACGAAGAAGACGCCCTTACCCTTGTCCGAGTCCGCGTAGGTTGGCCTCGCCCCGGCCTCGACGTCGACGAGGCAGACGGTCTTCCCATCGACGTGCTCGAATCGGGTCTTACACTTCGACGCAGGCACTGCGCCGATCGCATTGATCAGCAGTGTCCGCAGTGCGTTCTCGTACTTGTCGACATCGAACTTCTTGAGGGTCAAGTCAGGTTCGATGCCGACGATCAGGCCATCGTCGGTCGCGCCGATCAGCAAGGTTCCGCCGTGCGAGTTGAGGAATGCAGCCACCGTCTTGATGACCGAGCCGGTGATCAGCTTCTCGGGGACATCCGGCGTATAGCTGTAGAACGCTGATGACTTGAACTCGACCTCCAGGCTCTCGCCTTGTGCGATTAGCTGCGCGGCCGTTGGCGGCGGGGGCGGTGGCGGAGGGGTAAAGGGATCGGCCCCAGACACGAGCTTCTCGAAGCCGGCGCGCACTACCTTGGCCATGAGCTTCCGCCGCTGTTCGAGGAACTCGTCGTAGCTCAGGTTTTCCCAGCCGTCGGGGAGCGCGTGCCAGAAGCGCACCTTGTCCGCGTCGCCCGGCGCAACGTGCTGGTCGAACATGGTGGGGAAGTACTCGTGCGGTGCCTTCGCTCCCACTTTGATGTTGTCCGGCCACTCGAGAAGCGCGTAGTTGGCGACCTGATTGATTCGACTCGTTCCCTTGATGCCCTGCGACTGGAGGTAGGCCCGAGGAAAGAGATGGTGCCGTTCGATCGCATTCTTCTTGGCCACGGTGGCCGGGTCGAGGAGTTCGTGCACCGTCAGGCTCGAGAAGAGAACCTTGGCACCGAGCAGGTTCAGCGACGCGAAGTAAGCGAACATGGCGGGCACGTAGCCACCGGACCACGACAGCTGCTCGGGAAGCGTCAGCCCCCAGTAGTCCTCGGTGAGCTGGGACCCGATGATCTGGTCGAGGATTCCCAGGAACTCCCCACCGGACGCCGCCTCGGCGAAGCGTCGGATGTCCTTCTCGACCTGTGTCTCGGCCGCGCCCGTATAGCGGCTGGTGAGTACGCACATCAGGAACCAACGGGCCACGGCGGTGCGCAACGTCTTGTAGTCGATACCGAAATCTCGGCGTCCGATCAGGAACACCAGATAGGAGTAGACGATGGTGTTCCTCGACGTCACCATCTTCCCTGACCGGAATCCGGCCTGCTGAAGGGCCTTCATGAACTCCGAGAAGTTGGTGAGGTCGAGCGCGACGGCTTGAGCCTCCTTCAGGATCTCGAAGTTGTGCGTGCGTGTCTCGGGTGACACCTCGCTCGTTTCGAGGTCCTTGCCCCGCAGGAGCTCGTAGGCGTACTTCAGCTGCGCGCGGCGGTGCCCGAGTCCGATCGAGACGCGGAGCAGTTGGTCCGGGGAGGGCTCCAGGAACCAGTTGAACGGGGACGCTCCGCCTGATGGGTGCCGTGCGTCCTGGCAGAACTGCTCGAGCTCCTTGCGTCCCTTGTCCCAGTGGACCGACATGAGCGTCAGGATGAAGTCGGCCTGGTTGAGCTGGGTGCCCTTCGAGTTGACGCGCACGAAAATCTCGCTGACCTCCTCGACCGGCAGGTCGTGGGACAGCTGGATCGCACTGAAGATGTAGTTCGGCAGGTTCGCCAACCGCTGTAGGTTCTCGGCCACGGTGTCGGCCATCTCGGGGGTCACCTCGCGATCCGCCTTCAAGGCGTCCACGAAGTGGTTGATGAACGAGTAGCTGCTCTGGGCTCCGGAAAGCACCGAAGTAACATCAGGTACCCACTCGGGGTCTCGCTCGATCGCGGTGTTGGTGACCTCGAATCGCTCTCGGAGCGGGTTGAAGGCGATTCGGATCTTGCTCGGCGTCATCTTGTCGACCAGCACCGGCTTACCCTTGAACACGGCGTAGAGCGAGGTGAGACGTTGCTGGCCATCGACGACGAGAAGAGCCGGCGCAGACTGCTTGGCATCGAGTCCGATCGCGTTCGTCTCCTGGCCGGGCGTCGCTTGCCAGAAGAGGAAGAAGCCGGCCGGATACCCGCGGTAAAGCGAGTCGAGCAGGTCGCGCACCTGCGAGCGATCCCACACGAACGGCCGCTGTAGCTCGGGCAGACCGATCTGCCCCGTTTCGATCTGCCCGATCAGGGTGCTGATCGGAAAGCTGATGTTCGTAAACTTCGTCGCCACTCGCTCGTCCGCCTCCCCGTAAGAATGAGTCGATGTTAGGCAGCGAACGGGTCCCGGCATGCGCTGTGCTGGCGGTGACGGCGCTCAGAAGCGTTGCCCGATTTGTGGCGATACCCGGGGCACACCCAGGCCGCTCAGCCGGTCAGCACCACCCGGGGCACGAGGATCTCGGACAGTGCAGCGACGGCGGTGTCGATGGCGGCCGGGGGACCGGTCAGATCGACCGGGTACGCCCGCAGGATCTTCCCGGCGTGGCGGACCGTGACGCTGCGTTCCGGTGCCGCACCGGTGGTCTGGGCGTAGATCAACGTCCCCTCGGGCAGGTCGAGGGCCGTCGTGTAGGCGAGGAGCTGGTACTGGTCGGCTCGGCGGGCCACGCCGTCGTCGGCGAGCTTGTACTTCACGTCGGCCACCCCGACCACGGTGGCATCGCGAACGAACACGAGGTCGGGCCGGATCGGTGACCGTCGTTCGATGTCGAGGTACGCCTTCGTGTATTGGCCGACCACCTCGGCCCGGCCGGCGAGCGCACCGGCGAGGCGTTCGGTGAGGAACCGCTCGAACAGTCCGTTCATGTCCACCAAAAACGCGCTCGCCTCGGCCCGCCCGGCGCCGTCGCTGAGGGTGGCGTCGTCGAGCACGAGCCGGGCCAGGCGCACCGCCGGCCGGTAGTGGGCGTTCAACCGGCTGTACCGGATCGAGTCGGCCATCGCCGGCGTGGCCACCACGTCGGCGACGTCCTCGAACGCGGCGCGCAGCATCGTCAACTGGCGCCGCACCCCGGCCGGCACGCCGGGCACCCGCAGCAGCCGGCGCAATCCGGCCTTCAGCACCCGGTTCTCGACGATGTCGGCGGTGTACTCGTCGAACCGGCACGGCACGGGCAGCACCGGGCCCGGTCGGCGGATCACGGCGGCCAGATCGATCCGGCCCCGCACCGACACCAACCGTTCCTCCTGCGCCCGGTACGAGCGCACGAGGCCCGCGCCGATCGCCGCGTCCACCGCCCGGGCGTAGAACACGGCGACGACGGCGAGCAGGTCGGGCCGATGCTCGTAGGCGAAGCGGTCCTCGCCCCACACGATAGTGTCGAGCCCGGCGCCCAACAGCACGAACAGGTTCTCGAACGGCACCTTCGGGCGGATCAGCACCTGCAGCTCGGGGGTGACGACCGTGCCGACGTGCTGGGTGGCGGTGAGCCGCCACGTGCCGGGCCGTGTGCCGAGCCCGACGCGCAGGCGGTCACCGGCCAGCGCTGCGATCGTCTCCACCGTCGAGCGGGCGACGGCGAGATCGTCGCTCGTGCCGTACTCGACGAGTTCGACCGAGCTCATCCGCCCGCCGGGCCGTCGGGCACGACGGGTTCGGCGCCGGGCGCGCCGGGGCGGAAGTCGGCGTACACCTTGGCGAACTCGAACTCGGCGATGTCGCGAGGGCGTCCGTAGAGCACGTCGGCGATCAACGGTTCGATCGAGTAGCGCCACACCCGGCGCAGGCCGTCGGCGTCGATGTGCTTGCTCATGAAGTACGACGGGCCGATCTGCAGGTCGTTGCCGCCGAGCGTGGTGGCCAGCTTCGAGTTCACCTCGTCGACGAGATCGGCGATCCACGCCGCGTCGGGATGGTTTGCGGCGAACCAGCGGCCGAGCAGGCCGGCCATCTCGCCGTCGTTGGGGAAGAACGGCACGAAATGGAACCGTCGGCGCAGCGCAGCGTCGACGAGGGCGATCGACCGGTCGACGGTGTTCATCGTGCCGATCACCTTCACGTTGCGGGGCAACACGAACGGCTCGTCCCCCCGGTACAGGGTGCGGATCTCCTCGTTGCGGTATTCGAGCAGGAACAGCAACTCGCCGAACACCTTGGGCAGGTTCGCCCGGTTGATCTCGTCGATCACCAGCACGTACTCGCGGCTCGGGTTCGCAGCGGCCCGCTCGGCGAGCACCGCGAGCGGGCCGGGGGTGAGCCGGTAGGTGAGCGCCCCGCCGTCACCCTCCTCGGGCCGGTACCCCTCGAAGAAGTCCTCGTACGACGTCGACGGGTGGAACTGCACCACCATCCACCGGGACGGGTCGTCGTCGGCGAGCGTCGCCGCCAACTCGCGGGCCACGAACGTCTTGCCGGTGCCGGGCGGCCCGTAGAACACCACCTGGCCCTTGTCCTCGAGCAGTCCGACCACGTCACGCAGGAACGCCTCGCCGACGAGCAACCGCTCCGCAAGGGCCGGCAACGGGTCGGGCTGCTCCACCGGCACGGCGTCGAGGCCGCCCTGGTTGGCAAGCCAGTAGAGGAAGGTCATCATCCCCCACGGGTCGCCGGGGAACAGCGGCCCGACCGTCGCCCGCAGCAGGTCGTTGGACCGCACCTGCAGCTCGCCCCGGCTCAATCCGGCCGGCAGCGGCGGCAGGCCGACGGCTTGCAGCAGCCGGGCCTTCCCCGCCGGCCCCTGGTACGGATACACGGGGATGAACCGCTCGGGGTACACGACGGCAAGGAACTTCATCATCCCGGCCTCGCCCAGCCCGCGCACCGCCTCGTCCGCTGCGAGCAATGCGTCGATGCGGGCCTCGAACGGCTCCTCGCCGTGGAGCAGTCGGGCGATCTTGCCGAAGATCGCGCTCAGCGCCCCCGGGTCGGCGTCGCGCAACGTCGCGTTCAACACCGACTGCGGGCCGGGGCTGCCGTAGCGGCTGCTGGAGAACACGCGCCGCAATCCGGCGACGTCGCCGATCTCCAGTTGCTCGGGGGTGAGCGACGCCGCCATCGCCGCGCGCGCCGCCACCTGCGCCTCGTCGGCTCTGGTCGGGTAGCCGGTCTCGGCCCGGAACCGCTCGACGAGCGCCGCGAGCCGACCGTCGGCTTCGGGGCCGGAGGCGTCATCGGGGCCGCGGTCGTCGGGGGCCAGGTCGTCATCGCTCGCGTACGCGCAGACCACGTCCATCGCCGGCTGGAGCTCGGCGGAGAGCCGCACGATGTCGTCGGCGAACGACTGCCGGTCGAGCGCGTCCGATCCCGGGAACCATCGGCCGAACACCCAGGAGCCGACCGGCGTCGACACGGGCGGACGCTCCACCCGGTCCGAACCCGTGGTCACCCGATAGAGATGCACGTCGGCGATCGGCAGCTCGAGCAGCCGGGCGGCGATCGCCTCGGCTCGGCCGGGCTCGCGAGGGGGCCGGTTCACGCCGAAGATCACGCCGGACGGCGTCGCCCACGCGATCAATGCGCCGAGCACGGCAGACTTCGTCTGCGGCGAGCGGACGGTCCACTGCACCCACGTGTCGTTGCGGAAGCAACCAGGACCGAACAGCAGGCTCGGCCTGCTCACCGTCACCGCCGAGCCCACGGCGTCGCCGACGGCGCGAGCAACTGCGGTGCCCAGGAGCGCGAACTCGGCCACGAGCTGGCGGGCATGGCGCTCGGCTTCGGCTTCGTCGGCGGCATCGACGTAGCGGCCGTCGACTCGCGCGTCGCCGATCGTGGTCGCCCGCCGGATGCGGTCGAACAACCCGGGGTCGAGGCCCACCCACGGGTGCTCGTCGAACCACGCCAAGGCGTGTTCCGCCGCCGGGGCCGGCATGCCGAGGGCGTCGATCGACGCGGCGTAGGCGCCGTACTCGGCGCCGGGGGTGTGGCCGTCGTCCAACCACGCCAACGACTTCATCGACCGGACGGCGCTGGGCCAGGCGCAGGGGACCGTCTCGTCCTGCTGCTGCCACAGGAACGAGCAGAAGAAGATCGAGTGGCGCGGCGCCGGGTTGGGCCCCTGCTTCACGGCGGCGGCGTAGCCGGCCAACCGCTCGACGGCCGCCTCGGCCTGCGCCCTCGTGACGGGGACGCGCAGCACGTCCCGCAGGATGGTCGCGAGCTCGGCCGGATCGGGCGAGCGGCTGACGAGCGCGTTGAGGAAGCCTGCGCCGCTGATGCCGCCGAACAGCCGCTCCGGGCTCTGCACGGCCCAGGTCTGGGTCTCGGAGCGGAAGGCCTCGACCGACCCGCCGGCAAGGAACGCCCCGAGGATCCCGACGATGAGCGGCCGCCGGGCCGCACGCGCGGCGTCGATCTTCGGCAGGGATGCCATGCGTGCCGCGTCGGCCGCTTGTGCTGCAACGATCTGGTCGAACTTGCGGCGGCGGGCGGCGGCCTCGTCCCAGGTGTCGGTCATGGGGTGTCTCCGTCGGGGTCGATGCCGTGGGCGGCGAGCCGGGCACGCAGCCGGGCGACCTCGGCCCGGAGCGCGTCACGTTCGGCGTGCAGGGCGGAACGCCGCTCGGTGTCGATGCCGAGGTGCTCGCGCACGAGCGCCGTGAACAGCTTCCCGTGCGACTCCGGCTTGTTCAGGTAGCGCCGTTCGAGGTCGCTCTTGGTGGCACCGTCACGCCACAGGTCGTACATCTGCTGCAACGTGTCCCGGTCGATCCCGTAGTCCTCGAGCTCACGCATAGGTATCGGCCCAGTCGGGGCGGGTGGACGGGTCGTGGGCGCAGCGCGGGTCGGCCGGCGGTGGGTCGAGGGGCGTCCGGTACGGGGCGCCGGTACGGGCGGCGGTGACGAGGGCGTCGTAGCGTTCGAGGATCAGCCGCTTGGTGCGGAACTCGCCGTGGGCCTTCTCGTCGTTGCGGCGCACGATCGGGAAGGTGTCCAGCACGTAGTCGACGTCGTCGCGGTCGAGGCCGTAGAGCAGGAACATGGCTGCGTCCAGCTCGGCCCGCAGCACTGCCCGCCGTTCGGGATCCCACCGGAACGGTGGTCCGTCCCAGCCGAGGTCGGCGGCGAACCCAGCGAGATCCCACGCCGTGTAGGTGAGCTCCAACGTGCGGGGCCTGAGCCACTCCGCGACCGTGCCCGGCCCCCAGGTGCACGGCGCATCGAACGCAGCAGGGGGCAGCGCTGGTAGCTGCTCGAAGGTGCTCTGCGGAAAGCTTGGCTGGGACAACGCCGCCCGCGAGCAGTAGTCGAAGCAGAACGAGTTGTAGACAGCACCAAGAAGCGCCAGTTCGCTCGTCGCCGGGCCGACAGTGAGGATCCAGCCATATGATGCCGGCGCAGGTGGCAGCAGCGCAGCGATCGTCGTTCGCTCATCAGTGTTTCGGGCCACTCGGCGGAATCCGAGCAGGGTCGCCGACCCGTGCACTCTTCGGGTCAACCGGGCGGCGAACAGCCCCTCGGCCACCCAGACCGCCGGCTGGACCACGAAGCGCGGATCACAGCGTTCGCCTTCACTGAGATCAACCTCACCGCTTGAGCTGTTAGTCACGAAGCGGTGGTTGAACTGGTGGCCCAGCCTCCCCTCGTACAGCGGGAGCCAGCGTTGGTCGCCGCGTACCCACACGTTGCCGTGCAGGGTGGCGCCTTCGGCGGCGAGGTCGTCGGCGCTGCGAAACAGGTGCGAGTCGTTCGTCATGTCGAACATGCGCTGGTACTCGATGCCCCACGGGTTGCCGGCCGGGTCGCCGTCGCGCACGAGCACGGGCACGGTGCGGTAGATCCGTTTGGTCAGCTCGGCGTCGCGGCGGCTGCGGAACACCGGCGCTGTCTTCGTGTTCGGGTTGATCAACGCAAGATCCTCGGGCGACAGCGTGAACCGCCGTTCCGGATCGGCGAGATCGGCCGCCTGCCGGGCGAAGAACGCGAACTCGGCCGCCGCCACCCCGCCCGTCGGCCCGGCCAGGGTCAAGAGACAGAACTTCATGCGGCTGTCCACCCCGGGGAACAGCTTCTCGGCGTTCTCGAAGTCGTAGAGGCTCACCAGCCGGCGGTTGGTGACGCAGTCGCCGAAGAACAGCTTGGTGGTGTCGTCGGTGGCGATGCCGGTCGGGACGATCACGCCGAGCCGGCCGGTGGGGGCGAGCGCGTCGCGCATCACCTCGGCGAACACGGCGTAGGTGTTCACGTCGCCCCGCCCGCACAGCGGATACCGGCCCGACGACCGCAGCAGGTGGCTTTCCCCCTCGGCCTGGCGCAAGGCCGCCTGGTAGTCGTTCCATAGGTCGGGTTCGTCGGCCTGGAGCTTCGCGATGAGCGCCTTGCGCTTCGCCCCGGCCGCGTTGGCCACCTCGGGGGCGCGGGTCGCGAAGAACTCCTTCTCCGACAGCTTCACCTTCTCCCACGGGGGGTTGCCGAGCACCACGTCGAACCCGCCTGGGGCTCCGTCGGCGTAGATCTCGGGGAAGGCGAGGTGCCAGTGCAGGAACCCGTAGCGGGCCGCTTCGGTGTCGATCGTCGTTCGGAGGGCGTCGTCGAGGCGGTCGGGGTCGGTGGCTGCGGCCCGTACGACGGCGTCGGTGATCGCCGGGGCACCCGCCACCCGGGGCGCGACGAACGCCGTGCACCAGGCGTCGGCGGCGAGCGCTGCGGCCCGGTACGCGGCCGAGCGTTGCACCGCCTCCCAGGCCCGCTGCTTCGCCGCGATCTCCTCCACCGTGCCGTCGGGCATCGCCTCCAGCGCGTCCACGTCGGCCGCCACCGCGTCGGGCCCGCCGCCGAGGGCGAACAGCGACTGCAGACCGGCTCTGCGTTCGGCCTGGTTCCGTTTCCTGATCGCGGTCACGGTCGCTTTGTCGTCACCGGTGAGGGGCTTCCAGGCGTCGTCGGGCACGCCGGCGGCGAGCAGCGCCGGGGTGGCGCCCAGCAGGGCGTTGCCGTGCACGATGCGGCGTTCCAGGAACGCGAGCGGCCGGCCCGGTTCCATCGATTCGAGCCAGAGCCCCACCTTGCACAGCTCGACGGCCATGTCGTTCACGTCGATGCCGTGGATGCAGTGGGCGATCACGTCGCGCAGGGCGTGACGGGTCTGGGCCGGCGACGGCTCGTCGCCGCCGGCGCGCACCACGGCCAACCGGCGGGCGATGCGATGCGCCGCGGCGAGCAGGAACGAGCCCGACCCGCACGCCGGGTCGATCACGGTGAGGGCGAGGATCGCCCGCTCGGGCTCGGCCTGGCGGGCGGCCCGGTCGAGCACCGGTTCGAGCGCGGAGTCGCACAGCTCGGCGATCAGCGACGCCGGGGTGTAGTAGCTGCCGGTGGTCTTGCGTTCGTTGCCCGCGGCGGTGGCGAGCGTGACGCGGCTTTGCACGCCGGCCACGTCCACCTCGACGTGCAGTTCGAGGAGGCTTTCGTAGATCGAGCCGAGCTCCTCGGCGCCGAGGTTCGCGTAGTCGACCCGGCGGCGCACCCCGCCGTCACGGATCTCGCCGACGGCGCGCAGCGCGCCGAGCAGCTGCCGGTTGGCGAGCGCGGCGCCGTCGAGATCGGGGCACGCCCGCGGCGACCACAGGAACGAGCCGAGGCCGGGCAGTGCGAGCGCTGGTTCGCCGCCGGCGCGCCCGAGCGCACCGACCACCACGCGGAGCTGCTGCCACAGGTCTCCGTGCGGGCCGGCGCCCCGGCGGGCTTCGGCGAGACGGCGGAGCCGCTCCAGGCTGTAGAACCGGCGGTAGCGGTCCGCCGCCGCGGGATCGGCGTCGGCCGGGCACAGCAGGTCGCGGCCTTCGGCCGCGGCGAGGAACAGCAGCCGGTAGACGAGGCGCAGGAGCTGGCGGTACAGGTCCTGGTTGGTGAGCGCCCCCGAGGCGAGCGCGTCGCGCAGGGCACGGTTGTCGGGGTGGGCGACGAACCCGGTGCCGAGTTCGACGATCGCGGTCTCCACCCCGGCCCGCAACGAATCGAGGGCGCGCACGCCGTGGGTGCGAGCCTGCTCCACCCACTGTTCGAGCACACACGTCGCCGCCGGGTCGCCCTCGAACCGGGACTGGTGGCACACGAGCCAGACGAGCGCGAAGTCGGCGTACGCCTGCTGTTCGACGATCGCCTCGAGATCCCACTCGACGTAGGCCTGGCGAGTGAGCGCGGCGTTGTCCCGCAACAGGCGCAGCCGCCGACCGTTGGTGACGATCCCCCACAGGTGCTCGTCGGACCGGTTGAGCGCATCCTGCACCAGGCCGTGCGGTGACACCCTCGCCGCGCCGGTCATCCCCGGCTGGCGCTGATCGAGATCCACCCGGGCCGACACGAGATGGATCGGCACGCGGCCCCACCCGTGGGAGATCGCGAACGTGGCGCCGTCCACCTCGATCGGGCGCGCCGTCGGCAACTGCCCGAACCCGAGCTCCTGGAACACCACGAGCGACCATCGGCTGCGGGTGAGCGTCGTGCCCTGGTCGGTGGCCGGCAGCGCGCCGAGCGCGTCCTTGAACGACGCCCACACCCCGGTGAGCCGGTTCCAGGAGCGGGTGATCGCCTCACCGAGCTTCTCGCCCGGTGCGAGGTGGTAGCTCACCGCGGTGGTGCCCGACAGCTGCGGGTCACCGGCGCCGACGCGGGCCAACAGGTCGGCGGGGAGGAGCCCGCCCACGGTGCGGACGTTGCCGCTCATGCCGACACCTTCGGCAGCAGCAGGTAGACGCCGAGCAGGTCGGCCGGGGGTTGCGGCTCGACACGCACCCGTATCCCGCGGGCCCGGGCCGCGTCCCGCACCCGTTCGTGCGCCTGGCGCAGCACCTCGGCCCGGGCGGCGGCGTCGGCGTCGAGGTGCGCCACGAGCGCCGGGAGCGCAGCGATCACCGGGGTGAGGAGCTGGGTGGCCTGGTCGCGGTGGATGTTGCCGGCCGGGGTGGCGTGCAGCAGCGCCTCGGCGTCGGCGTCGGGGAGCCACACCGGGTCGTCCAGCGTGCCGGTGAACGCGAGGACGGCGGCGTCCTCGGCGAGCAGCGGGGCGGGGTCGGTGACGTTGCGGCCGTAGCGCACCAACTGGAACCGGTGGCGCACCACGAGCAGCACGGTGCGGCGGGCGACGTCCGCGGTGCGGACCACGCCGCACCGGCGGGCCGGCGACGCCGTGAGCGGATCGAGGGCGGTGGCGAGCGTGTGGGCGGCGAGCCCGGCGACGAGCGGATGGGTGCGGGCGAGCAGCGCCTCGCCGTCGGCGACGGGCGGTTCGAGCCGGCCGGAGATCGTGGTGGCCGGGACGGCGTCACGCAACGCCGGCGGGGCTTCGCGCAGGTCGATCGCGAGGGCGCCGGTGCGGGTGACCGACAGCGTGCCGCCGAACCCGGGGACCGCGGCCGTGAGGAACCGGTGCACGTCGGCCTGCGCGCCGAGCGCGGCTCGTTGTGCCGCAACCTCCACTGCGACCTCGTCGGGGCGGATGGCGTGCTGCGCGAACAGCGCGCGGGACCGCTGCTCGGCCTTGGCCGAACGCTCCCACTCCTGCAACAGGTTCGCCGCGGACGGGTTCAGGAACTCCTCCATCCCGGGCAGCCGGTCGCCGACGGCCACCTCCCGCTGCAGCAGCCCGGTGGTGAGCGCGTCGAGCACCTCGCCGGCGTCGCCGGGCACCGGGACCGAGATGCCAGTGGCCTGGCGGATGGCCCGGTGCTTGCGCACGAGGACGTCGAGGACGACTTCGTCGATCAGGTTGTCGGCCCCCCAGTAGGTGACGACCTGCACGTTCGACGCCCTCTGCCCGAACCGGTCGACACGGCCCTCGCGTTGTTCGAGCCGGGTCGGGGTCCACGGCAGGTCGTAGTGGACGATCGCGTCGAACGACTCCTGCAGGTTCACGCCCTCGGAGATGCAGTCGGTGGCGACGAGCACCCGGCGTGGATGCTCGGCCAACGCCGCGATGCGGGCCTCGCGCTCGGCTGCGGGCACCTCGCCGGTGACCGCCCCGACCTCCACCCCGCGCAACGCACCCCGCAGGTGCTCGGCGAGGTAGGAGGCGGTGGCGATGAAGCGGCAGAACACGATCGGGCGGGCCCCGTCGTCGAGGAGCGTCTTGATGAGCGCAGTGGCCCGGGCCAGCTTCACGTCGGCGGCCGGGGTGCACAGGGCGTCGGCGTCACGGGCGAGGGCCAGCAACCGGCGCCGGTTCGGGTGCTCCCCGTCGTCGAGATCGGCGCCCGGGGTGGCATCGGCGACGCCTTCGCCGTCGTCGACGAGATCGAACAGGCTCTGGCGGCCCACCTCGTCGGCCTCGAGCGCGGTGGCGGTGTCGGCGGTGTTGGCCCGGGCCCGCAACGTGGCCGCCGCCGCGGCCGGGCTGGAGGCCAAGGTGCGCAGCAGCGCGAGGGCCGACCAGTAGCGGATCCGTTGCCGGTGCTGACCGCCGGCGGGGTCGGCGACGAGTTCCCGGCAGTAGCGCAGCACCCGGGTGAGCAGCTCCCGGTAGGCGGGGCCGAGCTGGTAGGTGACCTCGGCGTCGAGGCGTTGCGGGAACTTCGTGTCACCGAGGAACTCGGCGAGATCACCACGTTGGCGTTGCACCAGATGGCGGGCGAGGCGCTCACGGTGGCGGCGGTTGTGGTCGCCGGACAGGTCGTCGGGCAGGGTGTCGAACTCGGCGTCGAGCAGCGACAGCAGGCTGCGGAACGCGCCCGGCTTGCCCGAGTGCGGCGTGGCGGTGACGAGCAGCAGATGCCGGGTCGGCTCGGCCGCCAACGCCTTGAGCAGCTCGAAGCGCAACTGGTTGGCCTGGGTGGACGAGCTGGCGTCGAGGGTGCAGGTGTGGGCTTCGTCGACGATCACCAGATCCGGGCAGGTGCGCACGAAATCGGCCCGGCGGCGTTCGGCCTTGATGAAGTCCATGGACACGACCACCACCGGGTGGACGTCGAAGATCGTGCGCTGCGGCGGCAGATCCCGCTCCAGGCGCGCCGCGGTCGAGGCCAACACCAGCGTGGCGTCGAGGTGGAACTTCGCAGCGAGTTCGTCGCGCCACTGCTCGGCCAGGTGCGGCGGGCACAGCACCGCCAGGCGGCGGGCCTCGCCGGTGTCGAGCAGCTCCCGGGCGATCAACCCGGCCTCGATCGTCTTGCCGATCCCGACCGAGTCGGCGATCAACAACCGCACCGGATCGAGCCGCAACGCCATCAGCAACGGCACGAGCTGATACGGCCGGGGTTCGACCGCGACGGCGGCCAACGACCGGAACGGCCCGGCCGAGGAGCGGAACCCGATCCGCAGCGCGTCGCGCAGCAACGCCGCGGCCCGATGGTCGCCGGGGGCGGCCGGGTCGGGCGAGTCGAACACCGTCGGCCCGATCGCTTCGAGGGCCGGGAGGATGCCGGTGAGTTCCTCGTCGGTGCCGCCGAGCGGGCGGACCAGGACGCAGTCGTCGGTGCTGCCCGGCTGCACCACCCAGTCACGGCCCCGGGCGGCGACGAGGGATCCGACCGAGAAGCTCATCGGTCACCGCCGAACAGCCACGACCACTCCTGCAGCTTCGCCGCCCAGTCGTCCTCGGCGCGGAAGCGCACCACCTGCCAGCCGGCCTCTTCGAGCGCCGCGGTCTGCGCCAGGTCGCGGGCGTGCCGGTCGGGATAGTCGTGGACCGGACCGTCGACGTACACCACCACGGACTCCTCGTCGTAGACGAAATCGGGCACGGTGCGCGGGTCGGCGATCGTCGGCTGCGCCCGGTCGGGCAGGCGATGCCCGTTGCGCCACAACCGGTCGAGGAACTCGCGTTCCAGATCCGAGTCGCACACGGACCGCAGCGCGGCCAGGTGTTCCTCCGCCGTGGCAGCTCCCGGCGCAGCGCTCACCGTGGCGCCACGCAACGCCACCAGCAGCGCCGGCAGCTCCCGACGGTCGAGGAGCTGATGGTCGAGCTGGTTGCGGTAGCTGAGGATGCAGTCGTAACACGCCGCTTCGCAGCGATCCTCGCCCGAGCCGGCGACGTCGGTGCCGTCGCCGTCGAAGTGGCACAGCTCGAGCGCCTTGGCCGCCACGGTGGACAGCGCGTCGGGTTCGTCGACCAGGCGGCGCAACACCCCGGCGCCGCCTTCGCTCGCTTCGTAGAACAGCAACGCATGGCGCTGCGCCCGGCTCGGCAGCGGTTCGGCCGCGAGCTCGTCCTCCTCGAGCTGGAAGGTGAGCTGGATCGCCTGCTTCAACGCCTCCTGCAGCGACGCCATCTGCGCCGCGGTGAGCGTCGTCGCCCAGTCGACCACGAGGCAGTTGCGGGTGTCTTCCACGAACGGCACCACGCGCTTGAAGACCTCGCCCATGGTCGGGATGTCGTCGTCGTTGTCGGCGAGGTTCTCGTCGCGGCCCCACTCGCCGCTGCGGATCCCGAGCGGGAACCCGATCGTGGCCGGGTTCTTGCGCCGCCGCAGGCCGAGGTTCACGCGCCACAGCGTTGCGGTGTCGCCGTAGGCGAGGGTGGCCAGCACCGTGCCGTCGGCGGCGTGCACGGTGCCGGTCCGGCGCGACAAGCGCCCGTTGCGTTCCGCGTACCGGTAGCCGGTGATCACCTCGAACCCCTGCCGCTGGCGTTCCTCCTCGTCGGCGTTGATCCGTTCCCGGCGCCGGGTGGACACGTTCGCCATGCGGAACAGGTCGTGCGTGGTCGGCGGCAGTTTCGCCGCGCAGTTGTTGCACTCGTCGGCGTTGGCCTGCGGGTGCAGGTAGCCGCACAACTCGCACCGTTTGGCGTTGGTGGTGACGATCGGGTCGCCGGCGTCGTCGATCTCCCCGGGCGTGAGGATCATCTTGGTGATCTCGTAGCGGTTGCCGTCGTGGTACACGAGGCTGTGCGGCCCGAACTCGCTGATCGCGAGGAACCGGGGCCGTGACACGTACTCCGAACCGGACCGCTTGCCGCCGATGCCCGGGATGTACGCCGACAACGGCAGACGCGGGAACGAGTAGCCGGGCAGGAACCCTTCGGACGCGAAGTACCGGTAGCTGTAGAAGTCGCTCTGGGCCTGCTCGTCGTCGGCGCCGATCAGCAACGCCTGCTGCTGCTCGGCTTCCTTGCGGCGGCGCTTGGCAACCTCCTTGGCCGCCGGTGCAGCCGACGGATCACCCACGATCCGGGACTGCACCTCGTACTGGTTCATCGCCGCCCGGTACAGGCCCCGCCACCGTTGGCAGGCCCGCTCGAAGCTCAGCCCGATCGAGTGGAGCACCCCGCTCAACCACGCCTCGTGCCACCACGGCACCCGCTCGAGCAGCGGGGCGAGATCGTCGAGGAGCCGGCGGGCCACGGCGTACGCCCGCCGGGTGGCCTCGGGGTCGGCGAGCGCGTCGGCGACCCGGTCGAGCAGCGGCAGCCCGGGCCGAGCGAGATCGAGGACCTCCTGCAGCGAACGGCCGAGATCGAGGCCGCTCTCCGCCAACCACAACGCATGCACGTGGGCCCGCAGCAGGTCCTCGTTCGCGAGCTCCAGCCGGGGCGGTGCGACCTGCCCGGCGATCATCAGATCGGGCCGGTTGAAGAACCACTGGTCGTGCGGGGAACCCGCCGCGCAGTAGGTGAACACCAGCGCCGGTTGCCCCTGCCGGCCGGCACGCCCGGAGCGCTGCGCATAGTTCGCCGGGGTGGGCGGCATGTTGCGCAGCGACACCACGTTCAGGTCCGCGATGTCGACGCCGAGCTCCATCGTCGGGGAGCAGTACAGGACCGGGAGCCGGGCCTCGCGGAACTCGCGTTCCCGGTCCTCCCGGTCGTCGGCGCGGACCTGGGCGGTGTGCTCCCGGGCGAGCAGACCGGCCAGCGACGCCGTGTCCGAGCCGTACAGGTCGGTGAAGAACGCATTCGGGGCCGGTGGGGTGGCCGGCCCGGTCGGCATCCGGATCGGGTCGGTCGGCACCGACCCGTCGCCCCGGCACCACACCAGCGCGGCAGCCGGCACCTGGTACGCGGGCACCCCGTCCTTGGTCTGGTCGACCGCTTCGACGAGGCCGCCGCGGCGCAGCGCGTCGAGCAGGTCGGTGATCACCGTGGCGGTGTCCTGCAGGGTGAGCTTCGCCGGCCGGGACGGGAAGGTGCTGCTGCGGCGCAGGAACCGACCGAACCCGCTGCGGGCCGACAGGTACGACCAGCCCCGGTAGTCCTTCGCCTTCACCGAACGGGGGACGATCGTGCGGGCGTGTTCCATCCGGCCGATCCCGTCGAGCGACCACGGCCCGCTCAGGCGCTGATCCGAACGCTGCCGCAACGCTTCCTGCGGCAGTTCGTCGAGCGCGTCGACCTTGATCGCCAGCTCCCGGCGCAGGTAGTCGAGCAGGACCCGGGCCACCTTCTCCCGCTCGGCCGGGGACGCCCCGGCGAGCACCGGATGCTTGCCGGCCCACACCCGGTCGGCGCCGCACACGTCGCCGAGATCGAGGTAGTCGATGCGCAGCAGGCCGCACTGCTCGAGGTTCGGGGCCGTCACCCGCCAGCCCCGGCGCAGGTCGAGATACAACCGGTAGGCCAGCACGTCCCGGAACGTCGCCTCCACCTGCCGCCGGGCGCCGAACTCGACGTCGGGATCGATGGCATACGTCGCGAACGGCAGGTTCAGCTCCTTGAACACCGCCGGCACCACCTCGTCGTGCGCGAGGCCACCGGGCCCGGCGCCGGCGACGGCCTTGGCGAGCGCGGCGCGCAGCATCGCCGTCTGCACGAAATCGTTGAAGTGCCCGGCCTGCAGGGCCGCGTCCTGCCGGTTGTCGGTGAACGACAACAGCTTGCGGGCCCGTGGCTCCAAGCTCTCGTCGGCGCGGAGCTGGCGGACCGCCGACAAGCTCAGCACCGTCGTCGCCGTCGAGCGGCCCTCCGAGCCGAGGGTGGTGAGCTTGCCGAACTCGCTGCTGCGGCCCTCGTACGCGGCGCCGCAGCGCAGGCACAACCGGAACGGCGCCGGCATCCACCACATGCGCGTTCCCGGGCCGTCGTCGGCCACGAGCGCCCCGTCGGGAGCGACCCGCACGAGTGCGGGCAGCAGCTTGCGCTGCTCGGACTTCACCCGCAGCCCGCCCGTGGTCTCCTCCACCCAGTCCTCCGGCAGCCGGTCGTGCACCTCGGCCGGATCGTGCGGCCAGATGGCGTCGTGGTCGACGGCCAAGAACCCGGGCAGCCCGTCGTGGTTGGCGACGTCGCCGATGTCGCGGGGAACGACCCGGGTGGCGCCGTGGTCGTCGAGCTGGCGGCGCACCAGCGCGTACTCCTGCCCGCACAGACGGCAGAACCCGTGCGGCAGCAGCACCGTGTCGGGTTTCCCGCTGACGAACCGCTGGCCCTTCAACGTGAGATGCCGGGTGGCCACCGGCTCGGGCGACGCGAAGACCGTGTCGCCCTTGGAGATCATCTGATGGAGCCGGAACGCGAACGCCGGGAACCCGGTGTCGGGATGGCGGAGCCGGTAGCCGTCCATCAGCCGGGCCCGGATCGCCCGGGCGGCGTCGATCGGATCGACCCCAGTGAGATCGGCCAGCGCCTGCGCCGCGCCCCGGTCGCCCCCGATCGCTTTCGGCCGCACCCGGGCGAGGCGCCCGTCGAGATCGCGTTCGACCCCGAGCGTCGATTCGATCCAGCTCGACAGCGGATCGGCGGCCAGCTCCTCGAACGTCGCCGGGGCCGACCGGAGCGACGCCGCGATCCGGGCCGTCACCGCCGGATCGGTGAGATCGAGCTCGGGGGTGGTGCGCCGCAACGTCTCACCGATCACCGCGCCGGGCGCGACCGTCGTGCCGAACAGCAGCGACGCCACCCGGGCCACCTCGGCGCGTTGCTCGGCCGGCGTGCCGCCCGACGCAAGGGTGGCCGACGTGCCGATGCACTGCAGATCGGTTGCGGCACAAGCCTCCCGGACCCGCCGGACCAGCATCGCCACATCGGCGCCCTGACGGCCCCGGTAGGTGTGGAGCTCGTCGAGCACCAGGAACCGCAAACCCTGTGCGCTGCGCACGAGCCGCCGGTCGCGGTAGCGGGTGAGGATCAGCTCGAGCATCACGTAGTTCGTGAGCAGCACGTCGGGCGGATCGTTCAGGATCGCCTCGCGCTCGTCGGCCTTCTCCTGACCGGTGTACCGGGCGAAGCGGACCGGCCGCGAGCCGGCCGGCCCCAGGAACTTCGCAAGCTCGCCGGCCTGGCTGTTCGCGAGGGCGTTCATCGGGTAGACGACGATCGCCTTGATCCCCTTGCCGGCCCCGGCGCGCAGCACGTGATCGACGACGGGGACGATGTAGCTCAACGACTTGCCCGACCCGGTGCCCGTCGTGAGCACGTAGCTCTGCCCGGTGGCCGCGGTGCGGATGGCGTCGACCTGGTGGCGGTGGAGCCGCATCCGCTCACCGAGCGGCTTGTCGGCCGACTTGCCGACCCGGAACACGTCCCGGGCGCCGGGATGCAGCAGACCTTCCGCGGCGAGATCGTCGATCCAGCCGCCCGGCTCGAACGACGGGTTCAGCCCGATCCGAGCTTCGGGCCACAGATGCCCGCCGGCCAACGCGCTCGACACCCGCGCCCGGATCCGGTCGTCGCGCAGCGCAAGGAAGCTGGAGACGTACCGCTCGTAATCGGCCGTCAGCTCGTCACGAAGGTGGAAGACATCCACGATGCAGCTCCTGCGGACGGTCGGCCGTCACGATGGGACAACCAGGACATTACGAGCCGGGTGTGGCACGGTCCGCCGGGACCGCCGGCGGACCGCCGCACGTGTTCGAGATCCGGTCCGCCCTGCACTACCGGTTCGCACGTTAGACCTCCCGCAGCGGCGCGGCCGGGACTGCCCACGCCTACCGGTCCGCGTCGACGACATGCGCCCTGCCAGGATGCGGCCGTGGTGGACACGAATCCGATCGGGCGGTTGCCGAGATACAGCGCCCTGATGTTGCCGGTGCTCCAGGCGGTGGCGAGGCTCGGGGGCTCGGCCCGAGCGAGCGAGATCACGGCCAACGTCATCGAGCACATGGGGCTCAGTGATGACGCCGTCGCCGTTCAGTACCCGAACCGCGAGAAGTCCGTCCTCGTCGACCGGATCGACTGGGCCCGCTCCTACTGCAAGCTCTCCGACACCCTTGAGAGCCCGAAGCGGGGCCTGTTCCTCCTCACCCCCCTCGGCCGCGAGATCCTCGCTGCCGGCACGGACGCCGCGAGCCGGCGACTGGCCGAGCTCGACCGTCAGGTCCGTGCCGCACGACCGAGGCGCCGGGCGGACGCACTCCCCACCCCGGAGCCTGCGGACGGCCCGCCGCCCGACGACGCACCGCCGCCCGACGACGGCCCGCCGCCCGACGGCGAGGACACCACCTGGACCGAGGTGCTCCTGCGCCGCTTGCACCGCCTGAGCCCCACCGGGTTCGAGGAGTTCTGCATGTACCTGTTGCGCCGCTTCGGCCTCGAGCTCACCCGGGTCGGCGGCGTCGGCGACGAGGGCATCGACGGGATCGGCACGGCCCCGCTCAGCGAGGTGCTCTCGGCAACCGTCGCGGTGCAGGTGAAGCGCTACGACCCGGCGACCACGGTCTCGCGCGACGCGGTCGCGTTGTTCCAACGTGATGCCTCTGCCGCAGGCGCCGAGCGGGCCGTGATGATCACCCTCGGCCGATTCTCCGGCCCGGCCCGGAAGGCCGCGACCTCCGCCACCCCCCGGGTCGACCTGATCGACGGTTACCGGCTTTGCGAGCTGGTGCGCAGCCAGGAGACCGGCGTGACGATGCAACCCGTCGTCGACGAGTCCTGGTTCGACCGGTTCGACCGCTGACCCGTCCGGGCGGTCGACGTGGTCTCCTCATGTGCGTTCTGGCAGGGACACACCGAGAATCACGCCGATGACTCACCCGCAGGTGTATCCCCCCGCAGCCCAGCCCATGGTCCACAGCCACTCCTGGCGCGCAGGCAGGGTCGAGTACGACGTGAAGCACCCCGGGGCACCCGACAGCCTCCACGAATCCCGGGGCCCTCCCGTCGAGGCTCGGAGCATGATGGAGCGTGCTGCGCCGCTCGCGCCGGCTGTTCAGCGAGGACGGTAGACGTCGGCGCGGTGGTCGATTCTGAGCACGACGACCGCGCGTTGCTCGTCGTCGATCTCGAACACGACCCGGTAGGCGCCGCGCCGGGCTGACCACAGCCCTGCGAGCTTGCGCTGCAGCGGGTGCCCCACTCGGTGCGGATTCTCCAGCAGCGGGCCGGTGACGAACTCGACGACGGCAGCGGCGACGCGTTCCGGCAGGCGCCCGAGCTGACGTTCAGCGGCGGCCGCCACGCGCAGCTCCCAGCTCGGCGTACTCACCGACGCAGATACTTCGCCCGGAGCTCATCGGCAGACACGGTGCGCCCCGCTGCGACATCGGCCCGGGCATCGGCGATATCCGCTACGGCGGACGGATCCGAGAGCAGGTCGAGCGTGTCCTCGAGCGAGGCGAGGTCCTCGGTGCTCATGAGCACTGCGGCAGGGCGCCCGTTGCGCGTCACCACGATCCGGTCGTGGTCACGCTCGACCTGATCGACCATCTCGGAGAACTTGGCCTTCACTTCGGCCAGCGAGCGGACGTCAGACATGACCAATGTTCTAGTCACGCCTCGGCGGCATCGCATCGTCGGGCCGGTCTTCCCAGCGCCTCAGCAGAGCCGGCGGATTCTCGGGTCCGGTCGGTGATCCGTGCTCACCTGACCAACCAGCAGTGTCGAAGGGGGAGCCTGTCCGACCTGGGCGGGCGGCCGACCAGGATCGTTGCGGCTCATGGTGATCCTCCCTTCGTGGCGGCCACGGTGAACACCACCGGGGCCTCCCGATCCAACCATCCGCGGGGCGTGGCGCCAACGTCCGGGGCCGGAACGACGTGCACGTCGATCCACCGAGACACCATGGTCCACAGCCACTCCAGGCGCGCAGGGCAGGGGTCTGTACCACAACGTCGTGGTACCGTGGTTCTGCGTGGACGTCGCTGAAGTGTTGGATCGCATCGTGGCGCTGCTCGACGCGACCACCGACGAGACCGTCAACACGTCGATGCGGGTGCCTGTGGCGCTTCGGGACGCTGCAGCACTGGCTGTCGAACACCTCGACGTTGCCCCGTCGACGACGTCGCTGACGACCGACGCGCTGCGCAAGGCGCTCGAGCTCGTCGTGTTCGACACCGCCTTGGCGCTGCACGAAGCCACGTACCCGCAGTCCCGGCCCACGCTGGCCGAGGTTGCGCTCGCGCTGGCCGAGCAGGACGGGTCGCCGTTGGCGCAGCGCCCGGATCTGATCGCAAGGGCGGCTGGCGAGGTGCTCGCCCGACACCCGGACGCGGACGCGGATGACGTGTTGCTGTGGGTCGAGGCACAGCTGGCCGCCACCTCGTGAGGGTGATCATCTTCGACAACGAAGCGGTACAGGCGCTCGCGTCCCCCGATCATCCGAAGCACCGGAAGGTCCTGGCACACCTGCATGCCGTGGCGTTCCGGCGACACAAGGGCCGAGACGTCACCCTCGTCGTGCCCACCGCGGTGCGGGTGGAGGCCGGGTTGGACCGTCGGCAGCCGGATGCTGCGACCATCAACCGGTTCCGGATCGTCGATGACCCGCTCGCCACCACGGAAGCGAACGTCGCCGCAGCGCTCATCCGGTCCGGCGCTGCGACGAGCGTCGCCGATGCTCACGTCGGCGCGGCGGCACTCAGCAGCACCCCAGGGGAGGTCGTCGTACTGACCAGTGACCCGCGCGACATCGCCCGTGCGTGCGCCCCGCTACCGGTCCGCGTCGTCACGCTGTGACCCGGAGCCGGGAAGCACCTGGCCCGCTCGTCGGCTCGAGAGTCCACCGACATCGGTACGAGAGTCTCGGCCGCCGGCTCCCGTTAGGCGATAGGAACGGACGTTGAGTCCGTGTGGGGTGGGCGTCTACGGGCAGCAGAGCCTGCTAGCTGTCCGGTGCCGAGATCTCCGCGCCTGGCGTTTTGCCGTGACCCACTCTCACCGCGGTCAGCAGGAACTCAGGCTCGTCGCGACTTGGTGCTGACGCAGCATCGAAGCAGTCGTTACAGCGCCGCATCGCGATGTTGTGCTCGTCGACCTCGGACGTCACCACGGAGCCGCCCAGAGATACGACCCGCTGAAGGGCTGCCCTCTTGAGGTTGAACCCGATGTACTCGCGACGACGATCAGGCACAACGGCCAACACCTCACTCACCCAGGCGCCGCGCTCCAGCGGGTCGAGGTGGACAGCGATCACTCCGACGATCCGGACAGAGGTTTCCGCCACAAGAATGAGAACGTCCGGGAGGCCGATCCAGTGCGGTACGGACGACGTGACGAGAATCTCTGGAGCAATCGTCCACGGCTCCCCGGGGACTGCGCAGCGGAAGTCCCTCAGTGCGGCAACGTCCTCGAAGACTGCGTCCCGGATCCCAACGTCACGGGGAACCGGCCGCGGTGGAGCCACTCAGGCGGGTGTGTCAGAGACGTCGAACACCGGCGCCGCAGCGGCCAGCAGGCGGAGCTGTTCCCGCTCGGCGTCTGTCCACACGCGGAAAGCGGCGGCATCGCTCGTGCGGGCCGGCATCGCCTTTTCGGCGTCGACGGTCGATCCGGTTTCCACGCCGCTCAGCATACAAATCACCGTGCCCGCTCGGAAGGCACGAGCAAGGCCTGATCCGGCGTGGGGCCGGCTGTTTCGCTTCTCCCGACATTCCGAATCCGATGGGGGCTGTCACGCCGGCGCACCCGGTGACACGGTCCGTGAAGCACGCGGCACCGTCGACAGGACGAGGATCTCCGTGCACCCGGGGGCCCGGCGCAGGCTTCAGGTAGCGGTTCCGGCCGGGCCTGCGGCTGCATGAATGGTAGCGTCCATAGTGCAGAAACGGTAGCGTAGCGGCTGCGGAAACGGTAGCGTAGAGCCTGATGTCAGGCTCGGTGAGTTTCGTGAGCGGCTACCAACGACGCATCGTGGACGAGGAGCTCGACCAGCTCTTGCCCCATCTGCCGGCCGTCCTTCTCGATGGACCGAAAGGTGTTGGGAAGACCTCCACTGCAGCGCAGCGGTGTGTCGCAGAGCGCAGGCTGGACCACGAAGCGACTCGTGCCGTGGTCGCGGCCGACCCGGCACTGATCGCAACCGACCCCCGCCCGCTGCTGATCGACGAGTGGCATCTTGTCCGTCCCGTCTGGGACGTGGTCCGCCGTCTGGTCGACGCTGACCTCACCGGCGGGCAGTTCCTGCTCACCGGGTCGATACCGGACCGCCAGACCCATTCCGGCGCCGGCCGCATCACGTCGGTTCGCATGCGCCCGCTCACCCTGGCCGAGCGCGGCACCGAGGTCCCGACGGTCTCGCTCTCAGCGCTCATGACCGGAGGCGCCACCATCGGTGGCCGCACCGGCCTCAGCCTCGCCGGATACACCGAAGAGATGCTGACCGGCGGGTTCCCGGGGCTGCGACATCTTCCGGCCAGGGCCCGCAACGCCGCCCTCGACAGCTACATCCGGCGCATCGCCGACCACGACCTGCCAGAAGCCGGACTTGCCGTACGACACCCGGCGACCGTGCTGGCGTGGCTGAGCGCCTACGCGGCTGCCGTCGGTACGTCCGCCTCATGGGAGAAGATCCGCAACGCAGCGGTCACCGCCACCGATGCCAGCCCGGCCAAGACCACCACCTTGCCCTACATCGAGCTGCTCACGTCCTTGCGGATCCTCGACCCGGTTCCCGGTTGGACCCCGACGCTGAACCACCTGCGCGATCTCACCCAAGCACCGAAGCACTATCTCGCCGACCCGGCGCTTGCGGCCCGCCTCGTCAAGCGGAACGCCGTGCAACTTCTCAGAGGTGACATGCCCGACACCGTGGTCGCCCGAGACGGAGGCTTCCTCGGTGGCCTGTTCGAGTCGCTCGCAGCGTTGAGCGTGCGGGTGTTCGCCCAGCATTGCGAGGCCGAAGTACACCACCTCCGAACCGAAGGCGGGCGCCGAGAGGTCGACTTCATCGTCGAAGGCGAGGCAGGGATCGTGGCCATAGAAGCCAAGATGGACGCCGCGATCAAGGACGAGGACGTCAAGCACCTGATCTGGCTGCGCGACAAGCTGGGTGACCGGTGCTTGGACACGGTCGTCGTGCACACAGGACCGGAGGCGTACCGTCGCCGCGACGGCGTCGCCGTGGTGCCGCTGGCTCTCCTGGGCCCGTGAAAGCCGGTCCGTGGCAACTCAGACCTGGACCGGCGGCTTTCGTCTCACGGTGGTCCTGACCTCGTGACCGCTTGCCGAGGCGATGGCAGCAGACCGAGTCGCCGGCCGCTACGGCTGCCAGTACCGCAAGGGAAGCGGCAACGCCTGGGGTTGCGGCGTCACTGTCATCATCGAGGCAGAGCCGGGCGACCAGTACGTACGCGTCGGCTTGGCGAAGACGTGCGCGTCGATGTCGCTCGCGGCGTCTCCGTCGCGGCGGGCGAAGGAGCCGAACATGCCGAGAAGCACAGGGGCGACCTGCCACGCGTCTGCTACGTCCCCCATCAGCAGCGCCGGCGGGTTTCTCGGGTCCGGTCGGTGATCCGTGGTCACCTGACCACCCAGCAGTGTCGAAGGGGGGACTTGAACCCCCACGGGATTACTCCCACTAGCACCTCAAGCTAGCGCGTCTGCCATTCCGCCACTTCGACGTGGTGAGGGCGAGAGCATATCCCTCGCCCGCGAACTCACTCCAACAGCAGCCCGAGCGCCAGGGTGGAGAACACCCAGCCCAGGGCGATCACGAACGTGATCCGATTGAGGTTGCGCTCCGCCGCAGTCGACCCGAGCGCCGCACCGGACGCCCCGCCGAACATGTCCGACAAGCCACCCCCACGACCCGAGTGGAGCAGCACACCGGCGATCATGCCCACCAACGTCGCCAAATTGATGATGGCGGTCAGCCACAACACGACGGTACGCACGGGTTTCGACGTTACCAAACGGTCGGGTCGAACGACCGGACGCGGCGGGCCGTCACCCACGCGAACCCGAGCACCCCGCGGTGCTCGGCCTCGTACAGCGCCCACCGCTGCTGGGCGAACGCCACGGCGTCGGAGGTACCGAGGGAACGCACTCCCGCGCACCACGACCGTTCGAACTCGTCCCACTCCTCGGTGGTCGACCCCGAGGTGTCGACCACCGACCAGCCGGCCGCCTCGGCCAGCGACGCCGCGCCCGGTGCTCCGGCGGGCAGGTCCCCGAACCGGTCGAGGGCGTCGGCACCCGGCGTGTCCACCCACACCACGTCGGCCACCAGCACCCGCTCGAGCGACGGCCACGCCGCCAGGTACGCCCAGACCGCACCCCAGCCGCCCAGCACGTGGGTCGACCCGACGCACAGCGCTCCGCTCGCCGGATCCGGCGACCGCCACCCGGCCGCGTCGCCCTCCACCAACCCGACCCGCGGGTGCGGCGACGCCCCGACGACGAGATCGATCCCGATCCCCCGGCCGTCGGGCACGGCGTCGACCACGAGGGCGAGCAGCTCCGCCCGGCCGCAACCGAGGTCGACGACCGTGGAGCCGGCCGGCAGCCCGGCCGCGAACTGCCTCGCACGCTGCGGCGCGGCTCCGGCGCCGAGCGGGCAGTTGAAGCGGACGGACGCCGCGCCGGCAGCCCGCCAGGCGGCGGCGCTCATGCCTCGGGGAAGTGGCAGGCCGCCTGCTGACCGCCTGGCCGCAGCGTCAGCGGGGGAACCTGCACGGCGCAGATCTCGGCCGCCTTCCAGCACCGGGTGCGGAACCGGCAGCCCGACGGCGGGTTCGCCGGTGACGGCACGTCGCCCTCCAACACGATGCGTGCCCTGGACCGCTCGATGCGCGGGTCGGGCACCGGCACCGCCGACAGGAGGGCCTTCGTGTACGGGTGCGCCGGTTGCTCGTACACCGTGTCCGCCGGGCCGACCTCGACGATCTTCCCGAGGTACATCACCGCCACGACATCGCTGATGTGGCGGACCACCGACAGGTCGTGCGCGATGAACACGTAGGCCAGGCCGAGTCGGTCCTGCAGCTCCTCCAGCAGGTTGACCACGCCCGCCTGGATCGACACGTCGAGCGCCGAGACCGGCTCGTCGAGCACCAACACCTCGGGTTCGAGCGCCAGCGCCCGGGCGATGCCGATGCGTTGGCGTTGGCCGCCGGAGAACTCGTGCGGGAACCGATTCGCATGCTCCGGGTTCAACCCCACGGTCTGGAGCAGGTCGGCCGTGCGCTGCCGGGCGTCGGCCCTCGACACGCCGTGGATCCGCATCGGCTCCGACACCGTCGCCGCCACCGTCAACCGCGGGTTCAGCGAGGCGTAGGGGTCCTGGAACACGATCTGGATGCGCTCGCGCAGCGCGGACATCGCCCGACGGCCGGCGCCGGTGACCACTCGGCCCTTGAAGCGCACCTGGCCGCTGGTGGGCTCGACGAGGTCGAGCAGCATCCGTCCGGTGGTCGTCTTCCCGCAGCCGCTCTCACCCACCAGGCCCAGCGTCTCGCCGGCCCGCACCGTGAAGCTCACCCCGGCCACCGCTTGGACCGCCCCGGTAGCCCGACGGAACACGCCGGAGCGGATCGGGAACTCCTTGACGAGATCCACCGCTTCGAGCGCGACCTCGCCGGGTGACGTCACCGTCGTCATGCCGCACCCGCCGTCGATCCGAGATCCCCGACGCGATGGCACGCCACCAGGTGACCCGGTGAGAGTTCCACCAGCGGCGGCTTCGCCACGTCGCACACCCCGGCCCGGGCGTGCGGGCAGCGCGGGGTGAACGAGCACCCGGGCGGAAGGTGGACCAGCGACGGGGGCTGCCCTTTGATCCGGTGCAGCTTCTCGCCGCCGACACGCCGGTCGAGCCGCGGCAACGCTGCGAGCAAGCCCTGGGTGTAGGGATGCCGCGGGCCGTAGAACGCTTCCTCGACACCGGTGAGCTCCGCCTGCCGACCGGCGTACATGACCATCACCCGGTCGGCCGATCCGGCCACGACGCCCAGATCGTGGGTGATCAACAGGGTCGCCGAGCGGGTCCGGGCCTGGATCCGGGCCAACACCTCGAGCACCTGGGCCTGCACGGTGACGTCGAGCGCCGTCGTGGGTTCGTCCGCGATCAGCAGGTCGGGTTCGTTGGCGATGGCCATCGCGATCATGGCCCGCTGGCGCATCCCACCCGAGTACTCGTGCGGGTACTGGTCGACGCGCGTCGTCGGGTTCGGGATCCCGACGAGATCGAGCAACTCCAGCACCCGCTCGCGCACCTCGGACTTGGGACGCTGGTAGTGCTCGGTGATCGCCTCCGCCAGTTGGTCACCCACGGTGATCACCGGGTTGAGTGCGGCGAGCGCGTCCTGGAACACCATCGCGATCCGGTCGCCGCGCAGCGGCCGAAGCTCGGACTCCTTGCGGCCCAGGAGCGATTGGCCCTGGAACGTGACCGAACCGGTGACCACCGCCCGCTTCGGCAGCAGGCCCAGGATCGCAAGCGACGTCACGCTCTTGCCCGACCCGGACTCGCCGACGATCCCGAGGGTCTCACCCGGGAACACGTCGAACGACACCTGATCGACGGCCCGGACCGGGCCGTCGTCGGACGGGAAGGTGACACACAGGTCTCGCACCGACAGCACCGGGTCCATCGGCGCGCTCATTTCTTGCTCTGCGGGTCGGACGCGTCACGCAGGCCGTCGCCGAGGAAGTTGACGGCGAGCACGACGAGGATGAGCGCCAACGCCGGGAAGTAGAGCAGATGGGCCTTGTCGGTCCCGGGGGTCGAGCGGGCATCGGCCAGCATCACACCCCACGAGGTGTCCGGACGCCGGACCCCGAAGCCGAGGAAGGACAGCGTCGACTCGGCGACCACGGCGAGCGCGACGCCGACGGTGACGTTCACGACGATCGATCCGACGAGGTTGGGCACGATGTGGCGCACGATGATCCGGGGGCCCGACGCACCCGAGGCCCGCGCCGCTTCGACGAACTCCTTCTCCCGCAGCGACAACACCTGGCTACGGACCACGCGCCCGATGACCATCCAGCCGATGGAGGACAGCACCAGCACGATGTACGGCGGCTCCTGGCCGAACGCCTGGAGGGCGATGGCCAGGATCACGATGCTCGGCACGACGAGGAACAGGTCGGTGACCCGCATCAGGAGCTGGTCGGTCGCCCTGCCGTAGAACCCGGCGACCGCGCCGAGCGCCACCCCGAGGACCGTCGACAACACGGCGACCGACAGGCTGATCAGCAGGGTCACCTGACCCGCATAGAGCAGCTCGGTGAGGTTGTCACGACCCAGCTCGTCGGTGCCGAACCAGTGCTCGGCACTCGGACCGACCGGACCGAGCAGCAGGTCCTGCTGATTCTTCGGATACGGCGCGATCCACGACGCCCCGAAACACCCGACGTACAGGATGACGAGCACCCCGAGGCCGATCATCGCCGGCTTGTGGCGGAAGAAGCGGCGGCGGAACAGCTGCCACTGGCTGCGTGCGACGGGCTCGGCGCCCACGAGCAGCTCTCGGTCGCCCTCGTCGGGATCGGACGCTGCGAACGGCGGCGGGTCGACGGCGGTCATGCGAGACGCACCCGGGGATCGAGCACCGCGTACAGCACGTCGGCGAGCAGGTTGAAGAAGATCACGAACGCAGCCGAGACGATCACGAACGCCGTCACGACGGGGGCGTCGCCCGCTTCGAGTGCCTGCAGGAACAACCTGCCCATCCCGGGAACCGAGAACGTGGCCTCGGTGACGAGCAGGCCGCCGAACAGCACGCCGGCGTCGACCGCCATCACCGTCACCACCGGGATCAACGCATTGCGCAAGGCGTGTCGAAGGATCACCTTCCGACGTCGCACGCCCTTGGCCCGGGCCGTGCGGATGTAGTCCGCCGAGAGCACGTCGAGCATGGCGGAGCGCTGGAAGCGGCTCCACGACGCAACGATCTGGACCGTGAGCGTCAGCACCGGAAGCACGAGGTGCCGCAGGTAGTCGAGGTTGATCCCTGACTCACCGGTCGAATGGAGGCCGATGAAGAAGAAGATCGGCTTGTCGAGATCGAACTGGTCCTTGGGCCACACCCCCAGGAACTGGATGGCCAGGAGCCCGAACACCGTCGGCGGCATGGCCAGGCCCAGGTACGACAGCGCCGAGAAGACCACGTCGGGGATCGAGTACTGCCGCACGGCGGAGAACACCCCGATCGACACGGCGATCACCGCCGCGACCAGGAACCCCCAGACGATGAGTTGCACCGTGAAGCCGAGCGCCCGGGTGACCATCGCCCACACCTCGTCGTTGGTCCGCCACGACGACCCGAGGTCGCCGCGCAGCGCACCGCGCAGCCAGTCCCAGTACTGCACGAGCAGCGGTCGATCGAGGCCCAGCCGAGCCGCCTCGCGAGCCTTGGCGGCCGGGTCCTTCGCCTGGGAGAACTTCGCGAGCGGGTCGAACGTCAGCCGGCAGCCGATGAACGCCAAGAAGCTGGCGACGAGCAGGACGGGGATCGAATAGGCGATCCGCCGGACGAGTACGGCAAACATGAGCGCACGAGCGATGACGGGTCGGACCGCCGGTCGGCGGCGGTCCGACCCGTCACGGCATCACTTGCTGACGGTGACCTTGTTGAGGCTGGCGAAGGGGCCGGCGACGGGGTTGTCGCTCAGACCGACCACCTTGTCCGACCACATGAGGATGTTCGGCAGCGGGTCGAGCGGCAGCGACACCATCAGGTCGGCCGCCGCCTTCATGACCTCCTTGCCGAGCGCGGCACGCTTGGCCTCGTCCACCTCGGTCTCCGTCGCCAGCGCCTTGGCGTCGGCGGCGCCGAGGTCGACGCGCATCCAGTTGTTGCCGGTGAGTTCGTTCGCCTCGGTCGGGATGTTCTTCTTGCACAGCAGGGTGCACACCCCGGGCTGCGGGAACGTCGCCACCTGGGCGTACAACGCCACCTGGAAGTCACCCGCCGGGCCCTGCTTGCCGAACAGGTCGCCCGACTTCTGCGGGTTGAACGTGACGGCGAAGCCGGCCTCCTTGGCCTGCGCTTGCACGACCTGGGCGGTGAGCTCACGGCGCTTGTTGCCCGCCGTCGACTTCAGCTCGACGTTGGCCTTGGTGCCGCCCTTTTCCCAGATCCCGTCGGAACCCTTGGTCCAGCCGTCCCCCTTCATCAGGGTCTCCACCTTGGCCAGGTCCTTCTTGTAACCGGCGAAGGCCTCGGTGTCGGTGTACTGCGCGGTCAGTGCCGGCTCGAGGGAGTGGACGGCCTTGTCGACGCCGATGCCGCCGAAGAGGCGCTTGACGATGGCGTCCCGGTCGAGCGAGTAGGCGAACGCCTGACGGACCGCCTTGGAGTCGAACGGAGGCTTGGAGTTGTTGATCCACAGCGCCTCGAGGTTGCCATTGACGGCGTTGACCGCCGACTTCGTCCCCGGCACCCCGGCGGCGATGGCGTCGATCACGTCGAGCTGCGGCTGCGGGTAGATCACCTGCAGCTCGCCGGCCTTGAAGGCCTGGAACTGCGAGGCGGTGTCGGCCACGAACTTGAACACGACCTTGTCGAGCTTGGGCTTGTCACCGAAGAACTTGTCGTTCGGCACGAGCGTGATCGACACGCCCTTTTCCCACTTGTCGATCTTCCACGGGCCGGCCGACCAGCTGTAGCCGTCCTTCATCTCGGCGTTGCGGTCCTTGCCGGCCAGGATCTTCGAGGGGAGGATCCCGTAGCCGCCGGAGAACAGACCCTTCCAGTCCGGGTAGCTCTCCTTGAACGTCACGACGACGGTGTCGGGCTTGGAGGCGTCGACCGATTCGACCTTCTCGTAGCCCGTCTTGTCGTAGATCTCCTTGCCGTTGGCGATCTGGTCCCAGGTGTACTTGAAGTCCTCGGAGGTGATCGGATCGCCCGTCGACCACACGGCCTTCGGGTTGATCTTGTAGGTCACGACCTGCTTCGGGCTGGTGACGATGGTCGCTTCACCCGCGAGGACTGCGCTCGGGACGACCTTGGCCGCCTTGCCGTCCCAGGCCACGTCGTAGGCGCGCGGCATCGTCGTGGTGTTGCCCATCCAGAAGCCCCAGGACGAGCCGCCGCACGAACCGATCCAGTCCATGCAGTCGGGCTCCTGCTCGGCGCCGATGGTGAGCGTGCCGCCCGACGGCCCGGCGGCCGCCGTGGTCGTGGCGCCGGCCGCCGTGGTCGTGGCGCCGGCCACCGTGGTCGTGGCGCCGGCCGCCGTGGTCGTCGTCGTGGTCGAGTCATCGTCACCGCAGGCGGCAGCGAGGAGCCCGAGGCTCACGATGCCGACGGCGGTCACCTTGAGCGAGGATCGCTTCAAGTCGGAACCTCCAGATGATGTGGGTCGAGTCCGGGCGCACCCGGTACGGCAGGAGAACCACCGTATGGTTCGCCGCCAGCGAAGCGCGTCGCTGCGTGACGGCAACCTCACCGTACCAGGCGGTAACCGACGCCCCGGGCGATGATCCCTCAGCGCCACCGCCAGCGGATCGCCGAGGCGAGGAGCCCCTCGGGCCCGATCACACCGAGATCGAGGCCCGGGTCGCGGGCCACGGGCAATGGAAGCGCAGCGATCGGCACGCTCGGCACGTCGGCCCACACCGTGGCGTCGATGCGGCCGTAGAGCTCGCTGCGGCGCGACGAGTCGAGCTCACCGCTCGCCTGGGCGACGAGTGCGCCGAGCGCCGGGTTCGCGTACCCGCCCGGGTTGGCCGGGTCGCCGGCGCGCACCACTGCGAGCCGCGACGACACCTCGGGCCCGACCTGGCGCCGGACGAGCGCCAGGTCGAAGTCGCCGCCCGCGACCAGGGCGCCGACTGCACCGACCTGAGGGCTCACGGCGATGCCCGCCGGCGCGCACTGTGCCGAGACCGCTGCCACCACGGCGGCGGCGCGGGCGTCGCCGGCGTCGACGGCGAGCCGAAGGCGCAACGCCACCCCGGACCGCACCGCCACCCCGTCGGGGCCCGGCTGCCACCCGGCAGCGGTCAGCAGGGTTCGCGCCACCGCAGCGTCCGCGGCCACGGTCCCGACCGGCCGCGTCGACGATGCCCCGGGCTCGAACGGCAGGGCGAACCGGGCGTCGAGTCGGACGGCACCGGGCACGCCCGACGGCACCGCGGCGAGGGCCGCAGGATCGATGCAGGACGCCAAGGCCCGCCGTACCGCTCGCTGCTGGAGGGTCGGGTTCCGGAAGTTGACCACGATCGACTCGGCCACCGTGGCCAGCGTCGGATCGACCGGGTGCTGGGCACGCACGCTGTCGGCCAGAGCGGCGTCCCAGGCGAGCGGCGCCACCTGCACGGTGCCGCTCGCCAGCGCTGCGACGCGCTGGTCCGCCGGCACCGGCCGCAGCACGAGCGCCGTGACCGCGCTCGGCCGAGCCCACCACGCGCCGTTCGCTCCCAGCAGCACCGTGCCGTCCGGTGCGATGTTCTCGATCCGGTACGGCCCGGCCGAACGCCGCGCTACCTCGGGCCCCGTGGCGACGTCCCACACCGTGTTCCAGACCTGGGCCAGCCGCTCGCCGGCAGCCGCGTCGAGGACGTCGAGGTCGGGAACCCCGGCGGCCTCCATCACCACGTGGGCCGGCAGCAGCGGGCCGAACAACCAGGGCCAGTCCGCGTCGGGTTCGGCGAAGGTCACCAGGATCTCGCGGCCGTCCCCGGCGCAGGTGACCGACGCGACCTTGGCGTAGCCGGCGACCTCCCGGTGCTCGAACGCGCCGACGGGACTGCCGTCGGCGCGGGTGACCACGCGGCCGTCGGTACCTCGCCGCAGGATCCGGCCCGCACCGGCGACCCAGGCCAGCTTGAAATCGAGGCAACCCACCGGCACCCCGTTGGACCACACCGCTTCCGGCCGCACCACGTAGCGGATCACCGTGCCGGTGGCCGTCACCGTCGGATCGACCCTCGTCATCAGGTCGCCGTCGATCACCGCCCGACCGTCGGCCCCCGGGCGGAACGGGCTCGGGAGCACCAACGACGCGACCCCTCGGTCGAGCGCGCCGGCCGACGTGGACCACGGGTTCAGGGTTCGCACCGGACCGTCGATGGCCACGGCGACCGGCCGCGCCGTCCCGGACGCCGGAGCGGTGCCGGCCGGAGCGGGGGCGGTCGACGGCACGCGAGGCGCAACGGTCGTGGCCGGCGTGGTGGCTGCCGGAGGCGCGACCGGCGGCACGGTGACGGGTGAGAGTGCCGTCGCCACGGGGACGCCACCGATGATACGGCCCGACGATTCCGAGGACACCGCCGATGCGCCCGGCGCCGCCGGCGCGAGCACCTGGTCCGAGGACCCCGAGGGCCACCAGGCGACGACCGCGACGAGGGCGACGAGCACCCCCACCGGAAGGATGATGCGCCCCCAGCGGCGCAACCGGCCGTCCTCGGGGAAGATCTCCTCGTCGCCGCGCGGCTGGTCGAACGGATCCACCGCCGCGAAGGCTAGGAGAGCGGCGCCGGATCAGGTCGCCAGGCGGTACCGCACGATGCGGGCGAACTCGTCCGGATCGAGGCTCGCGCCCCCGACCAGGGCACCGTCGATGTCGGGTTGCGCCATCAACTCGGCGATGTTCCCCGACTTGACCGATCCGCCGTACTGGATGCGTATCGAAGCGGCCGCCTCCGGTCCGCCGAGTTCGGCCACGACCGAACGGACCGTCGCGCAGACCGCTTGGGCGTCGGCGGCCGTCGCCGTGCGCCCCGTGCCGATCGCCCAGATCGGCTCGTAGGCGATCACCATCGTCGCGAGCTGGCCCGCATTGCGACCGGCGAGCGCGGCCCGGACCTGGCCGGCGACTTTGTCGGTCGTCGCGCCGGCCTCGCGCTCGCCGAGCGTCTCGCCCACGCACAGGATCGGGATCATGTCGAGCGCCTGGATCGCTGCGACCTTGCGGGCGACCATCTCGTCGGTCTCCCCGAACAGCTCCCGCCGCTCCGAGTGCCCGGCGATGACGTACCGAACGTTGAGCTTGGCCAGGAAGTGCGGCGACACCTCACCGGTGTAGGCGCCCTTGGCCTCCCAGTGGCAGTGCTGGGCGCCGAGGCCGATCGACAGGTCGTCCGCGTCGATCAGGGTCTGCACGCTGCGCAGGTCCGTGAACGGCGGGTGCACCGTGACCTCGACCGCGTCGTGGTCCTCCTTGGTCAGCAGGAACGCCAGCTTCTGGACGAACGCGATCGCCTCGAAGTGGTTGTGGTGCATCTTCCAGTTGCCGGAGATGATCGGCTTGCGGACCTCAGTCGGCATTGGGGGCCCCCCGGAGTGCGGCCAGGCCCGGCAGGTCGCCGAGCTCGAGGAGTTCGAGCGAGGCCCCACCGCCCGTCGACACGTGCGAGACCTGGTCGTCGAGACCGAACTGCGCGAGCGCCGCCGCCGAATCGCCACCGCCCACGACGGTGAAGGCCTTGGTATCGGCCATCGCCTGGGCCAGCGCCTGCGTGCCTCGGGCGAAGCGGTCGTCCTCGAACATCCCCATCGGACCGTTCCAGAACACCGTGCGGGCGTCCATGACGACGTCGGCGAACGCCGCCGCCGAGCCGGGGCCGATGTCGAACCCCTTGGCCCCGTCGGGAAGGTGGACACCCCAGGTCTGCACCTGGCCCCGGGCGTCGACTCCGACGATGTCGGACGGGAGGTGGATCGGCTTGCCCGAGGCCAGCAGGCGCCGGGCCACGTCGAGCTGATCGCGCTCGCAGATCGAATCGCCCACCGGATGACCCTGCGCGGCGAGGAACGTGAAGCACATCCCGCCGCCGATCACGAGCGCGTCGACCACCCCGAGCAACGCCTCGATCACGCCGAGCTTGTCGGACACCTTGGCGCCGCCGAGCACGGCGACGAACGGCCGCCTCGGTTCGTTGCGCAGGCCCAGCAGCACCTCGACCTCACGGGCGAGCAGCCGCCCCGCCGCCGACGGCAGCGTCGCCGGGGGGCCGACGATCGAGGCGTGCGCCCGATGGGCGGCGCCGAACGCATCGTCGACGTAGGCGTCCATGCCCTCGACGAGACGCGCGACGAACGCCGGGTCGTTGCCCTCCTCCCCGGCGTCGAACCGGAGGTTCTCGAGCAGTTCGACCCCCGGCGCCAGCTCGGCCAGCCGGGCCCGGACCGGCGCCATCGAGTACTTCGGCGTCGGCTTGCCCTTCGGCCGGCCGAGATGGCTGCAACACGTGACGTGCGCGCCCTGGGCGACCAGCCACTCGATCGTCGGCAGCGCCGCGCGGATCCGGAAATCGTCGGTGATCACGCGGGCGTCGTCGGGGCCGTCCATCGGGACGTTGAAGTCGGTCCGCACGAGCACCCGCTTGCCCGCGAGCGGCGGCAGGTCCTCCAGGACCGGGAGCCGCTCTCCCATCACGCCTTCTTGGCGCTGCGGGACCGCTTCGCCGTCTTGCGCCCGATGTGGACGGTGAGGTCGACGAGCCGGTTGGAGTAGCCCCACTCGTTGTCGTACCACCCGAGCACCTTGACGAGCTTGCCCATCGACATCGTCAGGTCCGAATCGAAGATGCAGCTGTGGGGGTCGCCGACGATGTCCGACGACACGATCGGCTCGTCGCAGTACCGCAGGACCCCCTTGAGGGCCCCCTTCGACGCTGCGGCCTTGAAGGCGGCGTTGATCTGGGCCACGGTCGCTTCGGTCTTCAGCACGGCGACGAGGTCGGTGACGGACCCGTCCGGCACCGGCACCCGCAGGGCGGTGCCGTCGAGCTTGCCCTTCATGGCCGACAGCACCAGGCTCGTCGCCCGGGCTGCGCCCGTGGAGGTGGGCGTGATGTTCATCGCCGCGGCGCGGGCCCGGCGCAGGTCCTTGTGCGGACCGTCGACGAGCTGCTGGTCACCGGTGTAGGCGTGGACGGTTGTCATCAACCCCTGGTCGATGCCGAACGCATCGTCGAGCACCTTGACCAGCGGGACGAAGCAGTTCGTGGTGCACGACGCATTCGACACGACCTTGTGGACCTTCGGATCGAAGTCGTTGTGGTTCA
>JBILVB010000089.1:0-16092 GCA_044370695.1 Acidimicrobiales bacterium
CTCAGGTGTTCGAGGTCGAGCACGCGCACCTCGTCGACCTCGTGAACGCCCATCACGACGCCCTCGACGGCCCCGGTTCTTTAGAGGCGATCCCACCCATGACCCCCGTGCCAGGCTCCTCGTCGTCGCTACGGAACCGGCTTACGAACCACGCACCGTGGTCGACGTTATGCGTAGGTATGCATATCGAGGATCGATGATGCATAAACCGGGTGCCGGATTCGGTTCCGGTGGTCCGAAAAAACCCCAGCTCAAAGGCTGTTTTTTCAGTCCACTCAGCCGGTGGAGGACCGACCCCTTCCCGCCTCTCTCCCTAAACAGCACGTCAGAGCATGTTTCTACGTCGGGTCCGGAAACGGCCGTATGCACGACACTTCGCATACTCATGCGTGGCGGTTCGGCCGAGCTCGTCGAGGTGACCACGTAGCGTGATCGTCGAGGGGGTGTTGGTCGATCCCGACGTGGCGCAGCGTCTCGCGCCGGTGCTGCGACGCATGATCGCAGAGTGGCGCCGGTCGGGTGGCCGGGTGCCGGTCGAGGTGCTGGCCCTGGTCGCCGACCTCGACGCGCTGGCGCGTGCGTCCGCTGCGGGACACGACGAGTTGGTGGTGTCGTCGCAGGTGGTCGGCCGGATCGGTCCGCACCGGGACACCGAGCGCGTCACGCCGGACCCCTCGGCCGCCACGCTGGTCCCGGTGGCCGAGGTGGCCGCCCGCCGAGGGGTCGACCCTCGCACCGTGCGCCGGTGGATCGTGACCGGCCGGGTGGCAGGTCGTCTGATCGGTGGCCGATGGCTCGTCGAGGAGAGAACACGATGACCGACGGATGGGAACGCCGGATCGAGACCCGAGGTGCTGACCGGGTGTTCGTCGCCCGGAACCGGATCACCGGCCGCGAGGTGCGGCACCGCATCGGCGGGTTGGAACTTCGCACGGTGTCCGGTGCGATCCCGACCCCTGCCGCGGAATCGGCTGCGCTGGCCCGGGCCCGTCGGGTGATCGAGGGCGACCTGTGACCGGCCGTCCGTTGGCCGATGCAGTCGACGGGGCCCGAACCCGTCTGCTCGCTGCGCTCGAGCGCTCGACGTCGACCGTGGCCACCGCGGAAGCGGATCGGGCCGCCGGCGACCTCGCCGAACTGCTCGACCGCCAGGCCGTTGCCGTCCGGGTGACGCGTGAGGCGTCGGTGTACCGACCGGACCGTCCCGAGGTGTCGTGGGCCCTCGACCTCGTCGACGCGCACCGCAAAGAACCCGACGCGCTGGAACGGATCGCCCGGCACAACGCCGAGGTGTCATGGGTCCGACGTGCAGAACGCCGTGACGTCACGTCCGACACCTTGAACGGGTTGATCGCGCCGTGGCACGCCATCGAAGCCGTCCGGGCGACAACCGACTACGACCGCACGTTGACCGACCTGTGGTTCGCCGGCGCCCTTCCCCCCACCGGCATGGACGTCGTGGTTCCCCGGTTCTCGACGGCCGCCACGGCCGGGAGCGCAGCCGAGAACGCCCTACCCGCCGAATCCGACCCTGCGACCACTGCCGGTTCCCTGCCGGTGGTGACGGTGTCCGCGATCGTCGACGTGTCGTCTGCACTGCGATGGCGTGGCGGCCCGGCCCTCGACGTGCTCGTGGCGACCGAGCTTGCCGGCGCGCTCGACGCCGAGGTCGAACGCCAGGTGATCGCCGGGAGCGGCACCAACGAACTGACCGGCGTGTTGAACATGAGCGGCACCACGACCGCCACCTACACCGACGGATCACCGACCCCGGCCGAAACGATGGCAAAGGTCGGTGCGCTCGCAACCACCATCGCAGCAACCACCCGGCGACGCCCGACGCATTGCGTCGCAGCACCCCGACGGATCGAGTTCGTGTTCGCCCCACAGGCGGCCAGCACCGACGGCCCGGCACCGTTCCCGATCGCCGACGCCCGTCCCGATGATCCCCCCACCACCGCAGCACGTGTCGCCGGTCGTGCCTGGTGCTCGTCGGGTGGCGTGCCGCTCAACCTTGGCGCGTCGACGAACGAAGACCGGGTGATCGTCACCGAACCCTCGGCCGCAGCGTTGTTCCTCGACCGCCCCCAAGTGTTCGTCACCGAACGCGACGTACCGACCGGCTACCGGCTCGCCGTGTCCCGATACGCCGTGCTGCTCCCTCGACGCCCGGCCGCCATCGGCATCGTGTCCGGCACCGGTCTAGCCGGCGTTCTGTCCTGACCAACCGGTTATCGTTGCATCGGCAACTACTCTCGTCGTGTGGCATCCCTCGGCGGGCGTGACGACCTCGACCTAGTGGCCGAACTACTGCGACACCGCCCGGCATGGATGCGTGACGCCCTGTGCCGCGAGTACGGCCCCGACGTCATGATCCGTTCAAGCAGGCCGGCGAGGCGCGAGCGGTCGAGGTGTGCCGACGCTGCGCCGTGCTCGAGGAATGCCGGGCATGGTCCCTCGGCGACGACGCCCCGGCGCTCGGGATCGTCGGCGGGATGACCCCGGCCCAACGCCGAGCGGCCCGACGTGCCGCACCGGCCGCTTAGCTACGCCTGCCCGGGTTGCTACGTTCTGCTCCATGGTGGGGAGTTATCGCGGTCTGGTCTTGCTCGGTTCGGTGTTAATCCTCGCTTCACTACTCATGCCTTACGAGGTGCTCGTCGTCGGCCCCAGCAGGGACCCGGAGCCGGGGGTGCCGCTCGCTGGCTGGATTGGTGCCGCCGGCGCTGTCGTGGCGACCGTCCTAGTCTTCTTCAGCCGGTTCCATCTGGTGCGCGTCTTGGGCTCGCTCAGCGTGTGCGTCGCCCCTGCTCTACTTCAGGACGACATCCTCAAAGTGTTTGGGAAGCGGCCGTATATGTACCGGACCATCGGACCGGGCGTGTGGGTCCTCCTCATAGGTACGGTGCTCGTCGTCGTCGGATTCGCGTTGCTGCACAACGAGTACAACCGACAGAAACGACGAAGCGCCGGGCCCGCCGCGTGGGCTCCTCCGAGTCCCTAGGCGACGACGCCCCGGCGCTCGGGATCGTCGGTGCGATGACCCCGGCCCAACGCCGAGCGGCCCGACGTGCCGCACCGGCCGCGTAGCATCGGACCGGAATCGGGTGGGCGAATCGGAGTACGTATGTCACGACATTCTGTTTCAGCGGCGGCGCTAGCGGTCATAACGGCCGCCGTGGCCGGTTGCACGATCTCGACGACCTCGACGACCTCGACGACGCCGACCACCTCGAGCGCGCCGACCTCGACGACCGGCGCCACGACGACGACCTCGACGACCGGCGCCACGACGACGACGACGACCGCACGCACGACCTCGACGACCGGCGCCACGACGACGACGACGGCCGCACGCACGACTTCGACGACGGCGGCGGATCGGTGGGTAGAGCAGTGCGGACCGGTGGCCGCTGTGACGGCGGAGCGGGTGCGTGCGGCGGTGGCCGCCGGCGGCGCCGCTGTGACGATCGGAGCGGCCGCCACGGCCGTGGCGACGGCGCCGGGCGTTGCGCCGTCTGCCGATGCGGCGGTCGGTCGCCTGATCGCTGCGCGCCTTACCGGGCCGGGGATCGACGACGGCGGCGTCGTGGCAGTTTGGATCGTCCAGCCGTCCGGCGCGCTGGCAAGTCTCAATCCGCTAGCGGCGTCGTTCTCCGCCGCTCCGCGCCTCAACGGGTGGCAAGCCTGGCGCGCAGATTGGGAGCGAGTAGCGGCGTGCGTGTAGAGCTCGGCGCCGTCTACGTCACCGCCACCATGCCCGACGCCCGACCCGATGACACCGGCCGAACGGCCGGGGTCGACGCCGAAGGCGCCTGCCACCACCACGACACCCGGGCCCGCCCTGACGGCCCTACAAGGCCGCGTGTGGGCCGTTGTCGCCGACCGTGGCCCGGTGTCGGTCCCGACGATCGCAGCGGCCCTAGGCGCCCCTGAGCGCCGTGTCCGCGAGGTCTGCGCCGAGCTGGCCGACGCCGGTCTGATCACCCGCACCGGCACCCGCTGGACCACCTCAACCACTGCGACGGCCGACGGCGGCGCGAGGCGCCCGGCCCGCAGGGACGGGGCGCCGGGAGCCGCCCCCATCACCACCATCACACCACCACCCGCACCCGCCCCGACGCCGGCGACCGTCTCGGTAAGAGTTGAAGAGATCGACTTCCGGATCGGGGTCCGGTGACCCTGGCCGGAGCGATTCCGGACGTCGCGTCCCGGTCTGCTGCCCGTGAGCGCGCCCATGCGTTCGTACGCCGGACCTCGCCCCGCTCGGGCGCGAAAGGGTGCATGGTCGAGCCGGTGGACCTGGCGGTCACGGTGGCGGTCGACGAAGGCGGCCACGCACACGTCGGCGGATTGAAACGGTGCGCGTCGCCCTGGTCGTGCCCGTTGTGCTCGCCGAGGATCCGTCAACGCCGCGCCGACGAGGTGAACGCGCTGGTCGGCGCGGTCGAGGCTCGCGGCGGGTCGGCGTGGCTCGTGACCGCGACCATCCCGCACGGGCCCGACGACCCCTTGAGCGGGCTGCTCGACGGGTTGCAGCGCGCCTGGTCCCGCCTGTGGTCCGGAAGGGCATCGCAGGCGATACGCGCCGCCTACGGCATCGTCGGATCGGTTCGGGCGGTTGAGGTCACCTACGGGGTCGAGTCAGGGTGGGGCCCGCATCTACACGCCGTGCTCGTCGCCGACCGACGCCTCGACGATGACGAACACGTCGCCTTGTGGCTCGCGCTGCTCGGCCGGTGGGGCGACGCGTGCGTGGCCGCCGGTCTGCGCCGCCCGAACGCGTTCGGGATCGACGTGCAACGCGTGAACGACCCGCGTGCCGTTGCCGACTACGTCGTCGACGCAGGCGGGTGGTCGATCGGGGCCGAGGTTGCAGCGGGCCCGGTCAAGCTCGGCCGGTCCCGCTCGAGGTGGTCACCGTTCGCGCTGCTGCTCGCCGCGTCGTGTTGGGGAGACGCGCAGGCGGCCGCCGTCTGGCAGGAGTACGAGCGGGCCACCACTTGCCGCCGTGCCATCGTGGTCACCCGCGGGTTGTTCGCCCGCTACGGGCTCGACCAGGCCGCCGAGGACGAAGCGGCACAGGTCGCCGTCGTCGATCCGGTGGCCGTCGTCGAGGTCGCACACGCCGACTGGCTTGCCCTCGTCGAGCTACGCCGGGCATGGGTGTGGCTACGCCTGGTCGAGGAATGGCACGCCGCCGGCCAGCACGGCCCAACCCCCGACGTCGTCGCTGCGCTCGCCGTCGACGTCGGCCCGATGGTCTGGCGCGAGTAGTAGGGCCGCTTGCACTTGGGTTTCGTTGCTGTGTGCCAGAGTTCCTGACGGAGGTGGGTTGATGACCAGGTGGGGGACCACGTTCCTGTTGGGATTGGCCGTGATGGTGGCGTCGGGCTGCGGGTCGAGCGATGATGGCGCCAAGGTAGGAACCGCTACTACGGCGCCAACAGGTAGTGCAGCGGTGTCGACCACCGCACCGACGGGTGCCGACATTCCCACGTGCTCGTCCTTCTACGGAAAGGCAGCGGACGCCAGTGCGTTCACGCAGCTTTGCCGTATCGACGAGGCCACAGCTCAGTTAGTCGGGAAGCCAATCGGTACGCGTCTTCTCGCAACCACCGGTCGTTCGCTCTGTAGAGATGGCCGGGTATTGATTTGGAACGACCTCGGCTGGGGATACGAGGGGCAACCCTTCACCAGGCACGCCGACGGTGTGCAGCAGGTGGCCCCTGAAACCGAGCGCGAATCTTGTCGGCCGGGGTGAACCGCAGCGTGCTCACGATTGGCTTGCTCGTGATTGCCTGGCGCGAGTAGCTGCGCCCCCGATCCGACTACACCGAGGTCGTAGCGTTTCGGTTGGTGGCGATCACGAAGCGGACTACAGCGGCCGGTGATGCGCGTTACGAGGTGCGCGTGCGCGACGCAGCCGGCAAAGAATCCTCGAAGACGTTCCGAACCCGAAGGGACGCCGAACGATGGGAACGTGACTTCCTTGCGCGTCGGGATCGTGGGGAGGTGTACGACCCCGCAGCCGGTCGGGTGCTGCTCGAGGAGTACGCCCCGCTGGTGCTGGCCGGGCGTCGGTTGTCGGCCAACACGCGTCACAACTACGACCGGGTGTTGGCCCGACGGATTCTGCCGGCGTTCAAGGGTCGGCCGTTGGTGACGATCACGACCGAGGACGTGCGCCGCTGGCACGTCGAGCTCGCCGCTCAGGCGCCCGGCGAAGCTGCGAAGGCGTTCCGGTTGCTGTCGATGATCTTCCGGTCTGCGATCGACGCCGGGAGGATCACGAGAAACCCGTGCGCCGCAGTCCGCGGTGGTGGTGTCGAACGGTCCGCCGAACGGCCCGACCTCGACGCCGGACAGGTGATCGCGCTGGCCGACGCCATGCCCGACCGGCTGCGCGTCATGGTGCTCCTGGCGGGATTCATCGGGATGCGACGCGGCGAACTGCTCGCCCTGCGCCGCCGTCACGTCGACGAACTGCACGGCCGTGTGCACGTCGTCGAGGCGATCGCCCTGTTCGGCGCCACGCGTGAACACACCACCCCGAAAGCCGGAAGCTCCCGCGTCGTGCAGCTACCTGGCCCGCTCGCGCAGGCGTTGTCGGATCACCTAGCCCGTTTCGTGCTCGACTCGCCGGACGCCTACGTGTTCACCGGCGAGCTAGGCGGCCCCCTCGGAACCCGATGGCTCTACAAGTGTTGGGACCGGGCCCGGACCGAGGTCGGGTTGCCGTCGACGATCCGCCTGCACGACCTCCGGCATCACGCCGGCACGCTGCGCGCGCAGTTGGGCGCATCGCTGCGCGAAGTGATGGCCGACCTCGGCCACCGGACGCCAGCGGCCGCCATGCGCTACCAGCACGCTGCGGACCGGCGTCGCCGGGAGCTTGCCGACCTTGTCGGCCAGGCGATGGCCACGGCCGAACCACCCGCCCGCCCTGTGCATATCGCGCGGGACGCTCGCGGGATGGTTACCCCAGGAACGAGTTAGGGCCGGCTCCCGCTCGGCGGAAAACCGGCCCTGACCTGGCATTTCTTACGCACCCCCAACGGGATTCGAACCCGTGCCGTCACCTTGAAAGGGTGGTGTCCTAGGCCGCTAGACGATGGGGGCAGGCCGCCGAACGCTACCAGCGTGCCGGCGCCGGCGACGGTCCCGAGCAGGTCCGCACGGCCCTAGGGTCCCGACCCATGTCCATCGACCGCGCCGCTGCCGACAAGCTGCTCACCACCACCCGTTCGGTCCGCAAGCGGCTCGACCTCACCCGCCCGGTGCCGGCCGAGTTGATCGCCGAGTGCATCGAGATCGCCCTGCAGGCTCCCACGGGTACCAACGCGCAGAACTGGGCCTTCGTCGTGGTGACCGATCCGGCCAAGCGGGCCGCCATCGCCGACGCCTACCGGGCCGGTGGTGCGGCGCTGTCGGGCTCGGGGTATCCGCCGCCGCTGCCCGACGGCGATCCCCGTGCGCACGTGATGCCGAAGGTGATGGAGTCGGCGACGTATCTCGCCGGGGTACTCGAGCAGGTACCGGTCCACGTGATCCCCTGCGTGCAGGGCCGCGTCGAGAGCGTGCCGATGGTGCTCGCACAGGCCTCCACCTACGGCGGCATCCTCCCCGCCGCGTGGTCGTTCATGCTCGCCGCCCGGGCCCGGGGACTCGGCACGGCGTGGACGACGATCCACCTGCTGAACGAGCGCGAGATCAGCGAGTTGCTCGGCATCCCGCCCGAGTGGACGCAGGTCGCGCTGTTCCCGGTCGCCTACTACACCGGCGACGACTTCCGGCCCGCCCACCGCCTGCCGGCCGAGCAGATGACCCACTGGGACACCTGGGGCGCGCACCGCTGACCACCCGTGCCGCCGGCCGCTGCGGGCCCCGGGTCAGGCCGCGTCGGCCACCGGCCGGGTCGCGCGCAGGACGGCGGCGGCGCCGATCACGATGAGCACCAGCATCCCGAGCGCCAGCGGGGTCACCGAGCCGTCGGCGAAGCTGTCGAGCACCGCGGCGATCAAGGCCCCGCCTGCGGTCATCACGACCCCGAGCACGGAGGCCGCGGTGCCCGCCATCGCGCCCATCGGTTCCATGGCCGCCGTGTTGGCGTTGGGCAGCACCAGGTTGTTGACCCCGAGGACCAGGGCGATGAGCACGCAGTACAGGGCGAACGGCGGCGACCCGCCCGTCAGCAGCGCCACCGCGCTGAACGCAACGTTGATCGCAACTCCGGCGGTGACCGTGATCCGCAGCAGCCGGTGCACCCCGAGCCGCACCACGATCCGGGAGTTCGCCAGGCTCGAAACGGCCATCACGATGGCGATGGCGCCGAACACGACGGGGAACAGGTCCGCGAGGTCGTAGGTCTCGGTGAGGATCAGCTCGCACGTGCCGAGGTAGGACGCCATGGCGCCGAACAGCACGGTGGTGCTGACCCCGAGCCACATCGTGGCCGGGGTGCGCACGACCGTGCGGGCACCCTCGAGGATCACCCGAGGGGACACCGACCGACGCCGATCGACAGGAAGGGTCTCGGGCATCCAGAGGACCCAGGCGATGAGCGCCACTGCGCCGAGCCCGGGGAACCACAACACCGACCGCCACGGCAGCACCGTCAACAGCGCGGCGCCGATGCCGGGGGCCAGCACGGGGACGAGCATGAAGATGCTCATCGCCAGGCTCATGGTGCGGGCCATCGCCACGCCGGAGCTGGTGTCGCGCACCATCGCGACGGCCACCGACCGTGGGCCGGCTGCGCCCAGACCCCACAGCACCCGAGCCGCCACGAGCATCCCGAGGCTCGGGGCGACGGCGGCGAGCACGGCACCGACGACGTAGATGACCAACCCGGCGAGCAGCAGCGGCCTGCGGCCGAAGCGGTCCGACAGGATCCCGTAGAACAACTGGCCACCGGCGAGGCCGAGGAAGAACGCCGTGATCACCCACGACACCTCGGTGGCGTCGGGCGCCATCCCGAACGCCGCCCGCATGTCGTCGAAGGCCGGCAACATCGTGTCGATCGAAAGCGCCACCATCGACATGCAGGCGGCCACGAAGGGCACGAAGGCCCGGGGCCGGGCCGTGGGCGCCGGGACCGACGGGGCGAGGGAGGCGGTCACGATGCCCAGCCTGGCAGTCGGACCGCTCGTCCACGCTGGTCCCCGGAAGTCGTCCGCAGGTGTCGGGGCCGGCGACGCCCCGGCGTGACAGGGCTCGGGGGTCGGCCGGTAGCCTGGGCCGATGGCTGACACCGCGACCGCCCTGATCGAGGCTGCCGTCCTCGACGTCGACGTCCTCGATCGGGACGAACTGCTCGACGAGGAGCTGCTGGTGGAGGAGATCTCCATCGACGGCATGTGCGGGGTGTATTGAGCGTCTCGCTCGACCGGCCCTACGAGTTGCACCCGCAGGTCGCGCTGCGGCCAGAACCGTTCGGTGCACTCGCCTACCACTACGGCAACCGGCGGCTCGTGTTCCTGCGTAAGCCCGAAGTGGTCACCGTCGTGCGGGGCCTGGCCGGCCATGCGACCCTGGCCGACGCGCTGCGAGCGGCCGAGGTCGACGAGCGCCGGTGGCCATCGTTCCTGAAGGCCCTCAGCGGGCTCGAGACCTCGGAGATCGTTCGTGAGCGAGCGCCTGGTTGATCAACTGAAAGGTGGGCTCGACGCCCCCATCTGCCTGACGTGGGAGCTCACCTACGCCTGCAACCTGAGCTGCGTTCACTGCCTGTCGTCGTCGGGACGGCGCGATCCGCGTGAACTCACCACGGCCGAGGCCAAGGCCGTGCTCGACGAACTGCGCGACCTCCAGGTCTTCTACATCAACATCGGCGGTGGCGAGCCGACGATCCGTCGCGACTTCTTCGAGCTCGTCGAGTACTCGGTCGCCAACGGGATCGGGGTGAAGTTCTCGACCAACGGCGTGGCCATCGACACCGCGACAGCTCGGCGACTCGCATCGATGGACTACCTCGACGTCCAGATCAGCCTCGACGGCCTAGACGCAGCGACCAACGACGCCGTGCGGGGCGAGGGTTCCTATGCGATGGCCCGCCGGGCGATGGACAACCTGGCCGAGGCCGGCTTCGGGCCGTTCAAGATCTCGATCGTCGTCACCCGGCACAACGTCGACCAGCTCGACGGGTTCAAGGCCCTCGCCGACGGCTACGGCGCGCAACTGCGCGTCACCCGGCTGCGGCCCTCGGGTCGTGGGGCCGACACCTGGCACGAGCTGCATCCCACCAACGACCAGCAACGCCAGATCTACCGCTGGCTGCTCGGCCACGGTGAACAGGTACTGACCGGCGACTCGTTCTTCCATCTCAACGCGCTCGGCGAACCGCTGCCCGGGTTGAACCTGTGCGGTGCCGGCCGGGTGGTGTGCCTGATCGACCCGATCGGTGACGTCTACGCCTGCCCGTTCGTGATCCACGACCAGTTCAAGGCCGGCAGCGTCCGCGACCCCGGCGGCTTCACGAAGGTCTGGCGCCACAGCGAGCTGTTCGCATCGCTGCGTGAACCGGCCTCGGCCGGTGCGTGCGCGTCGTGCGGCAGTTACGACGCCTGCCAGGGGGGCTGCATGGCCGCGAAGTTCTTCGTCGGGCTGCCGCTCGACGGACCCGACCCGGAGTGCGTCGGTGGATCGGCCGACGCGGCGCTCGCCGCGGTCGACCGTGCGGCCACGCCCCGGCCGTCGATGGACCACACGAGCCCGGTCACCCTGCTGCGGCGCAAGCCCGCCCGGATCTGACCCCGCCCGGCGCCGGCCGGCTCAGAACTGCTGGTAGATGAACGACTGCACGTCGCCGAGTCGCTCGCCGAGCAGGAACACCACCGCCAGAGCGGCGCCCTGGACCACGACCGGTACCCGTGAGAACACCGCCTCGGCGATGCGGGGGATCCGTTCGGGCACGAACTGCAGTGCGAGCATCCCGACGATCACGACGACGACCCACGGCGACACGAGGGTCGGCGCCTGCCATGCGGTGACGAGTCGGAGCAGGATCGTCCAGGCGTCCTCGCTGGTGCGCGCGTGGAAGAAGATCCACGCCAGGCACACCAGGTGGAACGTGAGCAGCCAGCGCCACGGTGACCACCCTGCCGACTCGGGCCCCTCGGGCTGGCCCCGCCGGCGCCACCACCAGCGCTCGACCAGCAGGAACCCGCCGTGCAGGCCTCCCCAGATCACGAACTTCCAGTCGGCGCCGTGCCACAAGCCGCCGATCAGCATGACGAGGAACAGGTTGATCGCCGTCCGTCGCGGCCCGCGGCGATTGCCGCCCAACGGGATGTAGAGATAGTCCCGCAGCCAGCGCGACAACGTCATGTGCCAACGACGCCAGAACTCCTGGATCGACGACGACCGGTAGGGCGCGTCGAAGTTCTGGGGGAAGTTGATGCCGAGCAACAGCGCGAATCCGATCGCCATGTCGGTGTAGCCGGAGAAGTCCGCGTAGATCTGGATGGCGTACGCGTACGTGGCGACGAGGAGGTCGACGCTGCCGTACCCGTCGGGGTTTGCGAACACGTCGTCGACGATCGCCCCGGCGAGGTACCCGGCGACCACGACTTTCTTGATGAGACCTCCGGCGATCAACCGGATCGCATGCGCGGCGGGGATCGCCCGCGGGTCGGGGGTCGTGCGCAGTTGCGGGAGGATCTCGCTGCCCCGCACGAGCGGACCCGCCATCACGTGCGGGAAGAACGCGAGGTAGGTCGCCAGGTCGATCAGTCGACCGGGCCGCAGTGTCTGGCGACCGACGTCGATCACGTAGCTGAGCGCCTGGAACACGAGGAACGAGATGCCGACGGGGAGGAACACCTCGAGGGCGGGCAGCAGGTCGAGGCCCCAGTCCGCCAGGTTCCCCTTGAAGAAGTCGTAGTACTTGAACCAGCCGAGCGTGCCGAGGTCGATCACGACGGCGCTCACCACCCACGCCTTGCGATGCTGCGCGGTACGCGACCGGGCCGCCCCCTGCGCACACACCTGGTTCGCGACGGTGAGCGCGACGAGTACCAGCGGGTACTGCTGCTTGGGCCCCCAGCCGATCCAGTCGCCGCGGAAGAACGAGGCGTAGAAGACGTAGCTCGCAGCGAGCATGAACGCGCGCCAGGCCCCGGGGTGGGGACGCAGGAGCCAGTTCCCGAGGAACACGATCGGGAAGAAGACCCCGAACTCGACGGTCGGGAACAGCACCGGCGGGGAGACTACGAGCCGGGCTCAGCGGCCCGCCGCGATGGGGGCGACGACGGCACCGGTCGCGCGCACGAGATCGGACGGGGCGAGCGCCACTTCGAGGCCGCGGCGCCCGGCGGAGACGTAGAGCACGTCGCCGTCGAGCGCGCTCGAATCCACGACGGTCGGGAGCCGGCGCCGCTGCCCGAGCGGGCTGATGCCGCCGACGACGTACCCCGTGAGGCGCTCCGCCACCGCCGGATCCACCAACTCGGCCCGCTTGCCGCCGACCGACGCCGCGAGACCCTTCAGGCTCAACAGCCCGGTGACCGGCACGACTGCGACGTGCGCTCGTCCGTCGACCTCGGCGACCAGGGTCTTGAACACGCGGCCGGGATCCACCCCGAGGCCGGCCGCGGCCGCGGCGCCGTAGCCGTCGCCCAGGTCGACGGCACATTCGTGGAGCGAGTGTCGGATCCCGGCCCGTACGAGCACGACGGTGGCGGGGGTTCCCTTGGCCACCGGGAATCAGCCGGGGATCTCGATCTCGATGGCTCGCCGTTCGCTCCCGCTGGCCCGGCTCGCCTCGAGTTCGAATCGGTGCACGCCGGACGGGAGATCCGCGGCCACGTACCGGAACGGCGCCTTGAGCAGACGTCCGACCACTGTCCCCTCCCGCCGCACCACGATCTCCCGGACCGGGAGCCCTCCGGTGACGACGACGTCGATCGTGACGGTGCGCTCGACGATCGATGCCGTCACCGTCACGTCGGACCCGCTCCCGGCATCGGCGGCCATACGGGTGGCCACCGCGGCGCTCGCAAGGGCGATCACGGCGAACAGGAACAAGCCCGTCCAACCCCGCAATCCTTCCAGCCTCCGCACGGCGGCAGTCTGGCACCGACTAGTCCGAGCGGCCTACTGCCCGTCATCGGCGCTGGTCGTGGTGGTGTTCCACAGGGCTACGCTCGGGTCGCTCACGAAAGGGGGGAGCATGCCCGCTGACGCTTCCGCAGACGTGGTCGTCCGGGGTGGCACCGTCGTCGACGGCACCGGCGCCGAACCCCGCACCGCCGACGTCCACCTGGCCGGCGGCCGCGTCGTCGCCGTCGGACGAGTGGACTCGCCGCCCGGCGCCCGAGTGATCGACGCCGACGGCGCCCTCGTCCTGCCCGGCTGGGTCGACATCCACGCCCACTACGACGGCCAAGCCACGTGGGACGCCACGCTGGCGCCGTCGTCCTGGCAGGGGGTCACGACGGTCGTCATGTCCAACTGCGGGGTCGGCTTCGCACCGGTGCGGCCCGCGCACCACGACCGCCTCGTCGAGTTGATGGAAGGCGTGGAGGACATCCCGGGTACGGCGCTCCACGAAGGTCTCCCGTGGACGTGGGAGTCCTTCGCCGAGTACCTCGACGCCCTCGACTTCCCGCACGACATCGACCTCGCCGCACAGGCCCCGCACTCGGCGATCCGGCTCTTCGCGATGGGCGAGCGCGGGTCGGTGCACACCGAGGAGCCGACGGCCGCAGAGGTGGGCGCCATGGCGGCCCTCGTACGTGACGCGATCGCAGCCGGCGCGCTCGGGTTCTCCACGTCGCGCACCCGCAACCACCGGGCCTCCACCGGCGAGTTCATCCCGTCGCTCACCGCCACCCCGGCCGAGCTGATCGGGATCGCCGAGGGTGTGGGCGCAGCGGGTGCCGGCGTGCTGCAGGTGGTGTCGGATTTCTTCGACGCGCCGAGCGAGTTCGATCTGCTCGAGGCCATGGCCCGTGCTGCGGGCCGGCCGCTGTCGTTCTCGTTGGCGCAGAACAGCATCCAGCCCGACACGTGGCGGGCGCTGTTGCAGCGCACCGAAGCCGCGAACGCGGCAGGTCTGACGGTGCGGGCCCAGGTGGCAACCCGGGCCGTCGGCCTGGTCCTCGGCTTCGAGTGCACGCTGAACCCGTTCTCGCTCAACGCCGAGTACCGGCGGGTGGCGGCCAAGCTGCCGTTCGCGGAACGGATCGAGGTGCTGTCGGATCCGGCGGTGCGGGAGCGGATCCTCGCCGCCCACGAACCCACCAAGGGCCGCGGGTTCACCCGTTTCGAGTTGATCTACCGGTTCGACGCCGTGCCGAACTACGAGCCGGGCCCGGCTGATTCCGTTGCGGCGATGGCCGCCGCGGCCGGGGTCGACGCCGCTGCCTGGTGCTACGACCACCTGCTCGGCGACGGCGGCCGCACGATGCTCTACCACCCGTCGCTCAACTGGGCCGGCGGCGACCTCGACGCGGTCGGCGAGATGCTCGCGCACCCGTACACGGTGCCGGGCCTGGGCGACGGAGGTGCGCACGTCGGGACGATCTGCGACGGGTCGTTCCCCACGTTCCTTCTCACCCACTGGGTGCGCGACCGGGTCCGGGGCCGGCTCGAACTGGCCGACGTGGTCCGTCGGCAGTGCCGGGAGACGGCGCTCGCCGTGGGCCTGACCGACCGGGGTGCCCTGCTTGCGGGCCTGCGCGCCGACGTCAACGTCGTCGACCTCGACGCGCTCACCATCCACCGGCCCGAGTTCGCATACGACCTGCCGGCCGGCGGGAAGCGCCTGCTGCAGCGAGCGACCGGATACCGGCACACGTTCGTCGCCGGCGTGGAGACCTACCGCGACGGCGAACACACCGGCGCCCTGGCGGGGCGCCTCGTCCGAGGGGGGCACTGACATGACCGATGCCATCGACTGGGGTTTTCCCGTCATCTCGGCGGACTCGCACATCACCGAGCCCCCGAACACCTACATCGAGCGGGTCGACGCCGAGTTCCGCGACCGGGCACCGCACATGGTCGACGCCGGCGACAAGGGCGACCTGTTCATCATCGACGGCATGAAGCCGATCAACCTCGGCACCGCAGCGGCCGCCGGCCTGCCGCCGCACGAGATCAAGGCACTCGGGCGCCGCTTCGACGAACTGCACCGATCCGGCTGGGATCCGTCGGTCCGGGTCGCCGACCAGCGCCGCGACGGCGTGGCCGCCGAGGTGATCTACCCCACGGTCGGAATGCTGTTGTGCAACCACCCGGACCTCGCATACAAGGACGCGTGCTTCGCGGCGTACAACGGTTGGATCGCCGAGTACTGCAGCGAGGACCCCGCCCGACTGCTCGGCATCGGACAGACCGCGATGGTCAGCCCGGCGGACGGGATCGCCGACCTGCACCGCATCAAGGCGTTGGGTCTGCGGGGCGTGATGATGCCCGGCGTCCCCGGCGTCGAGGACTACGACTCGCCGATCTACGACCCGTTCTGGCGCGCGGCGGTGGAACTCGGCTTGCCGTTGAGCTTCCACATCCTCACCACCAAGGCCGGCAAGACCCGTGGCCCGGCGATGGCCGGGTTCCTGTCGATCGTGCGGGGCTGCCAGGACATCATGGCGATGCTGGTCCTCGGCGGCGTGTTCGAGCGCAACCCCGAGCTGCGCATCGTGTGCGTGGAGGCCGATGCCGGCTGGGTGCCCCACTTCATGTACCGGATGGATCACGCCTACAAGCGCCACCGGTACTGGCTGCCGCCCGGCCAGGAGCTGTCGCGCCTGCCCAGCGAGATCTTCGCCGAGCACATCTACACGACCTTCCAGGACGACTGGACGGCGTTCGCGCATGCCGACGACATGAACTGGCGCCGGCTCATGTGGGCCAACGATTTCCCGCACAGCGACTCGACCTGGCCGTGGAGCCAGGACCTACTGCGCGAGCATGCTGGCCGCCTGCAACCCGAACAGCAGCGCGCGATCCTGTGCGGCAACGCCGCCGAGCTCTACGGGATCGACGTCAGGACGCTGGTCCCCGCCTGACGCCGCAGCGGTCAGCGGCCGTGCTCGAGCCGCCAGACGTCGGGGTCGATGCCGTGCTCACGCAGGCGCGTGAGCACGGGGC
>JBILVB010000047.1:0-22409 GCA_044370695.1 Acidimicrobiales bacterium
GGGGGGGTCTCGGCGGGGCCCCCGCGGGGGGTGGCCCCCGGGGCCGGGCATCGGCACCTCGCCCCCGGCTTCGATGGTGGCGATCAGGTCACCGTCGCTGGCCCACATGTGGCACGTGTCCCGATTGACCAGGCTCATACGCCGCCGGTCCTCGACGCTCATCCGTTTCGGCGCGGCCACGACCGCATCGCCCGCCGCTTCGGAGGCGTCGGCCTCGGCCTGGGCGGCCGAAAGCATCGGCCAGCGCGCCTGCATGACGACGGGAGCCATGGCCTGCAACAACGCCAGCACGTGGGTGCAGCCGCGCGGTCCGCCGAACAATTCGCGCACCTTGTGCGTGAAGCCGCGGGCGATCGACACCCCGACGAGCGCTTGGTACGCCGCAGCGATGCGCTGACAACCATCGTGGGGATGCGACTCGAAGACGACCCGCACCGAAGAGATCGCGGCCGTGGCCATGGCCACCTCCACGTCGACCACCATGTGATGGAACTCGACCGGCCCGCCCGGCACGCCGAAGGTGTGCTCGGGCGGGGACAGGTCGAGCACGACACCTCGCAGCAGCACGGTCTCGGAATCCTTGCGGAATGCCCGAACCTCGTAGGTGCGTTCGTGGATGCTCGGGTAGGGCAGATCGGCGTAGTCGGCGTCGATACGGGCGGGCGCGGCCATGCCGTCCCGTCTACACCGGCGAGCCACCTCCGGGCGAACGATCAGGCGGCGAGACCGTCACGGTCGTCGCCGAGGACGACCTCGCCGGTGGCCAGCCGCCGGGCCGGGACGTGCTCGAACAGCCGGCCGCCGGGGGCGAGCGCTCGCAGGTACACCCCGGCCCGCAGCTGCTCGTCGGTCACGACCAGTTGCACGGTGGCCCGGGGCAGCACCCAGCCGAGCGGGGCGACGGCCTCGTCGGGGACGCACAGCACGAGCCGCAATCGCATCCCGCTGTGGTTGCTCACGTCGACGCCGACCCGGTCGAGGAGGGCAAGGCTGAGATGCGCCACGATCGGAGTGATCGGCGCCCCGGGCCAACGGCTTGAGGGTGTCCTCGGGTGTCACAAGGGATCTTGAGCACGCGCGACATCGGACGATGCCGGCTGCGCACCAGTTCGGGTTCGGCCTGCCACGATGGCGGGGTGGACATCACCGTGATCGACCATCCCCTGGCCGCCGAGCGTCTCGCCATCCTGCGTGACGCCCGCACGACGAACACCGAGTTCCGTCAGGCGCTCGACGGCCTCGGCGGGATGCTCGTCTACGAGGCCACCCGGCACCTGCCGACGGAGGACTGGACGGTGACCACCCCGCTCGCCCCGGCCCCGGCCCGACGGCTGTCGGCCGTGCCCATGCTGGTGCCGATCCTGCGGGCCGGGGTCGGCCTGGTGAACCCGGCGCTGCGGCTGATCCCCCAGGCCGAGGTGGGCTTCGTCGGTCTGGCCCGCGACGAGACGACGTTCCAGCCCCACGCCTACCTGGCCAAGCTTCCCGAGCGGCTCGACGACCGGCCGTGCTTCGTGCTCGACCCGATGCTGGCGACCGGCGGGTCGCTCGAGCACGCGCTCACGATCCTGGCCGACCGTGGGGCGCCGAGCCCGATCAACGTGGTGTGCGTGCTCGCGGCCCCCGAGGGGATCGAGCGCATCGCCCGCTGCCCGGTGCAGGTGCGCATCACCACCGCAGCGGTCGACAGCCATCTCAACGACAAGGCGTACATCGTCCCGGGCCTCGGCGACGCCGGGGACCGTCAGTTCGGCTTGTGGTGAGCGGCGCCGGGCACGAGCCCGAGCACCACGGTGGCCACCACCCCGAACGCCATCGCCACCACCATCCCGGCCCGGTAGGACGTGGCGTCGATCAAGCTGCCGGCGAGCGGCGGGCCGAGCAGGCCGCCGACACCGGCTGAGGTGTACAGCGCCCCGAGGATCCCGCCGAGGCCGGCGGTGCCGAACAGCCCGGCGGTGAACGCGGGCATGAGCGCGATGAACCCGCCGTAGCCGATGCCCATGGTGACGGCGAACGCCACCAGCACCGGGTACGAGCCGCCGGCGACGAGCCACAGCACGAAGCTGCCCGACAGCACGGCGAACGACAGGCGCAGCAACGATCCGGGCGAGTTGCGGGCGCCGAGCGCGCCGAGGCCGAGCCGGCCGATGAGGCTCGACGCGCCGACGATGCCGACGAGGGTGGCCGCAGCGCCGGCGCCGATGCCTTCGTCCTCGGCGTAGGGCTTGAGGAACACGAACGGAACGAACAGGCACGTCGACATGGTGAGGCTCGCCAGGTAGAGCAGCACGAACCGCCGGTCGGTGACGATGGGACGCAGGTCGGGCACCGCGGTGGCGGCGGCACCCGGGGGCCGGGCGGCGACGATGCTGCACAGAGCGAGGGCGACGGCGCCGCCGACGCCGAGCACGACGTAGGACGTGCGCCAGCCGTACCGGTCGATGAGCCGGGTGGACAGCGGGGCGAGCACCAGGGTGCCGACCCCGATCCCCGCGACGGCGACGCCGAGCGCCACGGTGCGGCGCCGCTCGAACCAGGCGCCGACGTTGGCCACCATCGGCACGTACGCGCAGGCGGTGGCGATCCCCATGCCCAGGCCGTAGGTGACGTAGCCGGCGGCGATCGAACCGACCCGGGACGTGGCCAGCAGCCCGGCGCCGAGGGCGACGGCGCCGACGAGCAGCACGGGCCGGGGCCCGTGACGGTCGGCGAGGCGGCCGGTCCACAGGCCGAGCACGTAGGTGACGAGCAGGGTGACGGCGAACATGAGCGCCGTGGCACCCTTGCCGGTGCCGAAGTCCTTGGCCATGGCCGAGAAGAACGACCCGAAGCTGTAGAGGATCCCGAACACGGTGAACGACCCGACGGCGGTTCCGGCCACGACGAGCCAGCCCCGGGGCGAGTCGAGATGCGCCGGGCGGGGCGCGGTCATGGGAGCCGGTCGGCCGGGTAGCCGGCGTAGGACTCCTTGAACACCCCGGAGTGCAGGATCGCCACGGCGACGGGGCGTCCGCTGGCTTCGGCGTGGATGGTGGTGCGCAGCCAGTGCGACTCCACCCGCCGGGTCTGGGCGAGGCCGACGACCTCTTGTTCGAGCCGGTAGGGCTCGTCGACGAACACCGGGCCGTCGAGGAGCCGGATCTCGAGATCGAGGAACAGCCCGACGGCCGGGCCCCGTACCGGCAGGTCGTTGCCGGCTTTCATGGCGAGGACGCTGATCATCTCGACCGGCACGATCGGGCGACCCCAGGGCGAACTCGCAGCACCGTCGGGCGTATACCACGGGTGGGGTTCGGTGATGGCCGCGACCTTGTCCTGCAACGAGAACGGGTACAGATCGCCGTTGTCTGCGGCCCACGGGATGCTGACCGGCTCGGCGACGGTGTGCCGGTGGCCGAGGCGGACCCGATCGACGACGAACAGCTCCCCGGGATCGCCGAGGCGGGCGAGGCGTCCGTCGAGTTCGCTGGCCGGATGGTCGGGGCCGACGCCGGCGGTGCCGGTGAGCACGGTGGCGCCGCCGTCCTTGACGGCCGACATGCGGGCGGAGTCGGCTCCGGTGGTGGTGAGCGTGGCCCGCACCTGGTCGCCTTCGACGACCATGGTCTGGAAGTGAGCGCTGATGCAGCCGTGCGTGAACCAGCGTTGCCCCCACACGGCGACGGCCAGCGGGTCGAACTGGCTGAAGTGCGTGGGGCCTTCGATCGGGGCGCCGCGCAGGCCGAGTTTGGCGGCGGTGGCGTCGTCGTGGACGCTTGTGTGCCCGTCGTAGGTCTGCTCGGCGAGCATCTGGTGGGGTGACCGCCAGGGGCCGGTCAGTTCGATCGCGGTGTCGAAGTGCACCTACGCACCGTACGCCGCGCTAGTCGGCTCGGGCGCCGAGCAGCTCGGCGAGTGCAGCGAGATACGGGGCAGGATCCTCGTCGACCGCTTCGCCGTAGAGCTTCACCTTGGGTTCGGTGCCGCTCGGGCGGACCTGGACCCGGACGCCGCCGTCGAGTTCGAGCCGCAGCAGGTTGGCCTCGGGGAAGTCACGCACGGCGACGACGGCCCGGTCCCCCAGCGACGCAGGAGGCGCAGCCCGCATCCCTGCCACGGCGGCCGCCCCCGCCGTCGGGTCCATGCGCACCGACCGGTCGGCGAGGCGATGGCGGCCGTACCGCTCCTCGAGCGCCCCGAGCCGGGCCTCGAGCGTCGTGCCGGCGGCCTTGGCCACCGCAGCCGCCTCGGCCATCACCACGGCGGCGGTGATGCCGTCCTTGTCACGGGGGACGGGACTCACCAGATAGCCGAGCGCCTGTTCGTAGCCGAACACGAATCGGGAACCCGGGCGTTCGGCGATCGCCCGGGCGATCCACTTGAACCCGGTGAAGACCTCGGCGAACTCGATCCCGTGGTCAGCCGCCATGCGAGCCAGGAGGGTGGACGACACCACCGTCGTGACCACGAACCGATCGGCACCGCTGGTGTGGCGGAGCAGGTGGTCGGCGAGCAGCCACCCGATCTCGTCGCCGTTGAGCACCCGCCACCCTCCGGCGGCCGTCGGGACGGCAACCGCGAGTCGATCGGCGTCGGGGTCGTTGGCGAGCACGAGGTCGACCCCGGTCCGGGCGGCGAGTGCGACGACGAGGTCCATGGCCCCCGGTTCCTCCGGGTTGGGAAATGCCACGGTGGGGAACGCCGGATCGGGTTCGGCCTGTTCGGGGACGACGACCGGGGCCGGGAACCCGCAGCGCTCGAACGCGGCACGCAGCGTTGCGCCACCGACACCGTGCATCGGGGTGTAGGCGACCCGCACCGCTCGGGCCGACGGCACGTGGCGAACCGACGGTACGTGGGCGAGGTACGCCTCGACCGGCCCAGCGCCGGTGTGCACGATCAACGGGTCATCATCGGCCGCCAGAGGGGGCACGAGCGGGGTGGCGTCGATGGCCGCAGCGATCTCCCGGTCGGCCGGAGCGATGATCTGGGCGCCGTCCCCCAGGTACACCTTGTAGCCGTTGTCCGAGGCCGGGTTGTGGCTGGCGGTGACCACGACCCCAGCGCCGGCACCCAGGTGGGTGACGGCGAAGGCGGCGACGGGGGTGGGCACCCGGGGCGGCAGGACGAAGGCTCGGATCCCCGCCGCCGCGAACACCCGTGCCGAGTCGAGCGCGAACACGTCGGAGTTCGTTCGGGCGTCGTGCCCGATCACGACGCCGCGCGCCGCCGCATCGGGGACGGCGGCGAGGAGGTAGGCGGCGAGCCCGGCGGCGGCTCGCCGAACCAGCACCCGGTTCATCCGCATCGGTCCGGCACCGAGCGGACCTCGCAGACCGGCCGTGCCGAACTGCAGGCGGCCGGCGAACCGGGCGACGAGCACCGCCGGGTCACCGGCCAGCAGGGCGTCGAGTTCGGACCGGGTGGCCGGGTCGGGGTCGGCCGCGCGCCAGGCCCGAGCGGCGGAGGTGGCGGCGGCGACCCGGTCGGCGTCAGGCGTCGGCACGGCCGGACATGCTGCCATGAGCCCGTACGGGACGTTCGATCACCACCGAGGCGCGCGTCCGGATCGTACGGTGTCGACGATGTGGACCGCGCCGCAGAACCGCCTCCTGGTCGTGTGCCATGCCAATCAGATCCGCTCCCCCATGGCGGCCGAGATGCTGCGGGTCCGGCTCGACCGGGAAGGGCTCGAGAACGAAGTGCGCTCCTCGGGGGTCGGCGCAGCGCCCGGCCGACCGCTGATGCCGGAGGCGGCCGCTGCGTTGACCCGTCGAGGGTTCGCAACCGGCCATGCCAGCCGGCGGTTCGATCGGCGGGAGGCCCGCGAGGCCGACGTCGTGATCACCCTCGCGAGAGCGCAGTTGCGCAGCATCGTGGGGGACGATCCGGCGCTGTTCCGTTCGACGTTCACCCTGAAAGAGCTGATCCGCCGCGGCGAACAGGCGGGTGGACGTCGAACCGGCGAGGCCTGGCCTGCGTGGTTGGGACGGATCGCGCCTGACCGCCGAGCGGCGACGCTCCTACGAGACGACGCAGCCGACGATGTCGCCGATCCGATCGGGAAGCCGGCCGACGCCTACGAACGCTGCGCCGACGAACTCTCGGTCCTGATCGAGCGGCTGGTCGCTCTCCTGCGGTGAACCGACGGTCGGTCAGTCCTTCTCGGACGATGCCGACGAGCCGTAGCCGTAGCCGTAGCCGTAGCGGCCGTATTCGCGTTGCCGATCGACGTTGGTGAGGATGGTACCGACGAGGTTCGCATCGGCCCGTTGCAGGAGCTCGACGGCGGAACGCAACTGCTTGTCGGTGCTGCGTTCGGCCTGGGCGACGAGCACCGTCGCGTCGGCGACCGAAGCGACCGTGAGCCCGTCGGCGACCGGCAACACCGGGGAGGTGTCGACGAGCACGATCTCGTACTTCGCCCGAAGATCGGCGATGACGCCGGCAACCCGCTCGGCGGACATGAACTCCGTCGGGTCGTTCAGTTTCCGACCCGCAGGCACCACGTCGAACAGCTCGGAACCGGTGATCTGCTCGGGTAGCGGGGTCAAGGCCTCGCCCGCGGAGAGCACGTCGGACAAACCGGCCCGGTCCTCGCCGACGCCGCACGCAATGCCCGCTCGGGGCCGCCGAAGATCGGTCTCCAGCACGACGACCGACTGACCGCTACGAGCGAACGCAAGGGCGAGGTTGACGACCGTGGTCGTCTTGCCCTCCGCGGGACTGGGGCTCGTCACGGCGAACACGGACATGTCCGGATCGTCGGCCCGAGCGAAGTTGATCGAGGCCCGCAGCGAGCGCATCGACTCGACGAAGGGACCGGCGCGTGCCGTGATGATCCCCGGACGACCGCTCGCACGCCGAGCGAGCGGCGTCGGGATGAGGCCGAGGTTGGGCAGACCCGTGGCCGTGTCGAGTTGCGCCTTCGTGCGCACCGTGCCGTCGAGCGTCTCGAGCAGAAGGGCGAGGCCGATGCCGAGCACGAGACCCACGACGATCGCGAGCGCGACGTTCCTGGTCCATGCCGGTTCGAACGGCGCGGTCGGCAGCTCGGCCGCCTTCGTGATTCGGGCGGCGCCGGCGACGGCGAGATCCTGAGCGATCTGGATCTCTCGCAGGCTCGCCCGAAGGTTGGCCTCCTCGCGGTCCAGGGCCCCGAGCTGTCCTTCGAAACGTCGGCGGTCAGCGCCGGCATCCACCTGCTTGAGGATCCCGTCGCGCTCGACGCCGATCTCCGCGATCCGACCCGTGAGGCTCTTGGTCGCTCCGAGCAGTTCCTCGGCGGTCGATTGCGTCCGCTTCGCCACCAGGGTCGTTGCGTAGGAGTTCGCCCGGTCGGCCGCCTCCTGCGCAGTTCCCGCCGTGGCGGCGATGACCAGGGTGTCGGAGTCGGATTCGGGCTTCACCGATACGTCGTCCTCGAAGTCGACGCCGTACGCCACCCACACCGCTTGCTCGACACCGTTGGACGTTGCGAACTCCACCTCGTTCTGCAGCCGACGAGCCATCGCCTGGGTGTTGTTCGCATTCGAGGACGGATCGAGACGATCCTGCGCTGCGGTCGTTCGCACGAGCACCCGGGCCTCGGCCCGGTACTTGGGCTTGGTCATGAACGACAACGCCACTGCAGCGACCACGACGACCGTGAGCGCCACCGCGATGGTCAGCCACCGCCGCCGGAGGATCTCCAGGTAGTCACCGAGGTGCAGCTCGTCGTCGTTCACATCGTCCCTCTCGCTTGCCCGGACTCGACCGCCGACCAGGTCCGATTCGCCGCCTCGGCGGAGCCGACCACCGAAAGCGAACGCTCCGTCGCGACGAGACGGGAAATTGTGGCTCATAGACGAACGTCGGACCAGCGCACCGGACCACGAATCTCCGGCGGGCGGCGTCGTGCGTGTGTCACCTCACGGGCTGCTCATCTGCGCCAGCGATCGGCCAGCTCCGAGACGGGTTCGGTGAGCAGATCGACCGCGGCGACCCGCTCGAGCAGGTCGTCACGGAATGCGGCCTCGGTCTCGGTCACCCAGTCGACGAGCCGCTGGTAGGCGCCCCGGTAACCCGACAGCACCGTTCGAGCGGTGGCAGCCGGCAGCCGGTCGTGCAGGTGGACGTGCAGCAGCACCATCCCCGTCGCCTGGTTTCCCTTCACCTCCGGCACGAGGACCACGGTCCGCCCGTCGGCCCGACCCCGGGCCACCAGTACCTCCCGGTCGTTGGCGACGAACCGCTTCGTACCCCGCAACACCGGATCCCGGTCGGTTCGCGAGGCCACGTCACGGCTGATCCCACCTCGATCGACCACCCCGATGGTGGCATCACTCCCGGCGGGATCACCGTCGATCCGGTACCGGGTCCAGCCCAACACCCCGGCCACGGCGCCGTCGAGCGCCGCGACCGTCTGCAGTGTCCGATAGGTGAGACGGTCCCGGCCGGTCCCCGTCGCCAGCAGTTCGCGCACCAGCCGATTGGCCAACAGCCCCTCGTCGCTTCGGGAGATCCCCACCGTGACGGTCTTGGCCTGATGCTTGATGGCGTCGACCGGCCGGGTCAGCTCCTCGATGGCGCGCGTGAGCGCAGCGGTCAGGTCGTCGAGCAGTTCGGCGGGAAGCCCGACCTTGCCGTGCTCGGCCTGGTACGCGTCCAACGGACGCCGGTCGCTCACGTCGCGCAACAGCCCGGCCAGGCGGACCGCCGTCGAGGCCTCCAGGTGCCCGTCGAACTGCCCGGCACGCAACCCGTCGAGCACCCGGACCGTGATCGGCGCCAGGCCCGCCCGCACGAGCGCCAGCACCTCGTCGCCGCTGCGGCCCGCCGCCGCCGCATGCTCGATCACCTCACGCGCCTCCCGCAGCGGCCGGGCCGACGCGTCGATGGCCAGCGCCGCTTCGTAGCCGAACAGGTGCCCGACCATCGCCGAGAGCACGAACGCCAACTCCGGAGCGACCGAGGGTACGGGGAGCACGGCCAGGGCCGCGGCGAACCGTTCCTCACCCTCGGAGGCGATCACGATCGGGGCGGCCTTGTGGGCCCGATAGATGGCGACCTCCTTGGCGACGTCGTCGGCCGTGGACCCCACCAGCCCGGCTGCGCACACCAGGATCATCGGCTCCGAGGACAGGTCGATGTGCTTCTTGTCCTCCGTGACGTCGCAGGCGATCGACTTGTAGCAGAGCTCGGACAGCTTGATCCGGACCTCCTCGGCAGCCACGGTGTTCGGACCGTTGCCCACGACCGCCCAGTAGCGCCGGGATGGCGCGAACCGCTGGGCCGCCTGAGCGATCGCTTCCCGTCGTGCGAGCACCTCGCGCATCGCCCCCGGGAGCTCCCGCAAGGACGACAGGATCGACGAACGTTGGGCCGCGCCTGCGGCGCCCATCGCGTCGGCCACCGCGCACGACAACAGCGCCCCGGCCGCCACCTGCGCGTAGAACGCCTTGGTGGAGGCCACGGACATCTCCACGTCCCGGCCGTCGGAGGTGTAGAGCACACCGTCCGCCTTGTCGGTGAGATCGGACGAGCGACGGTTGACGATCCCGATCACGAACGCGCCACGACCCCGGGCCAGATCGACCGTGCGGTTGGTGTCGGTCGTCGTGCCCGACTGACTCACGGCGATGACGAGCAGATCGGACAGGTCGGCGTCCATCCCGAATCCCGAGAACTCGGTCGCCGTGATCGCCTCCACCTGCACCCCAGAGCCACGCAGGAGCACCTTCAGGATCGCAGCCGCCGACTGACCTGCGACGGCAGCGGTTCCCTGCCCGATCACGGCGATCCGGCGGATGGCCCCTGCGGCCAGGCGGCGCCGGAACGGCTCGGGGAGCGCCACGTCGCCCACGGCCGCCTCGAGCAGGCCGTCGGGCCGCAGGACGATCTTGCCCCGCAGGGTCTTTCGGAAGCTGTCGGGCGACTCGGTGATCTCCTTCAGGAGGAAATGCGGGTGAGGTCCGCGATCGATGTCCCGGGTGGTCACCTCGGCGAGCACCACATCACGTTCCGTGACCGGAAGCTCCGTACCGTCGTACCCGACCCGTCGCATCCCGGCGAGATCGCCGGCAGCGTCGGCATCGAGGACCACCACCTGGCCCCGGCTCGAGGGTTGGCCCGGCACTGCCGGCGTCTCGCCGTCGAGACGGACGTACCGCACCGTTTCCTCCACCAGCCCGTACGGCTCGCTGGCAACCATGAAGCAGTCCTCCGCGAGCCCGACGTAGAGCCCCTGCCCGCTGCCGCGCACGGCGAGCAGCACCCGACGGGGATCGGCGGTCGATGCCGCTGCGATGGCGACCGAACCGTCGAAGGACGCCACCGTGCGGCGGAAGCCGGCGAGGAGATCGCCGGCGGCGGCTGCTCGCGAGACGAGCGACGGGATCACCTTGGCGTCGGTGGTGATGGGCGCAGCCAGGCGCAATCCGTGCAGCGCCTTGAGGTCGGCGTGGTTGTCGACGTCGCCGTTCAGCGCAGCCACGACGTACGGGCCGTCGACCCCGGCGTCGAGTTCCTCGGAGTTGACCGGATGGGCGTTGGGCTCCGAGATGATGCCCACGGAGGCCCACCGAGTGTGGGCGAGCACCGCCATCCGGGCGGCCGGGGCGGCGAGGGCGGCTCGCAGCAGGTCGTCGCCGGCGATGGCCGCTCGCAGCGCTCGTGTGTTGTCCCCGAGTTCCCCGATCTCGGCCGCCGCTTTGTAGACGAAGGACAACGCTCCGTCCGCGATGCGAACCGATCGACTGGTGAACAACGGGTCCGACGAGCGCACTGCGATCTCGGCGGCCCACCGCCCCGCGGCCAGGTCGAGGTCGTGGCCGGTCACGAGGAGATGGATTCCGGCCGAATCCCGCCCCCGCACTTCGAGTCGGTCGAGCGAGGACAACACCCGCTGCACGTGGGTGTAGGCCTCGATGGCGGCGGGCGCCGCATCGCGGCCGGCCAGGCCGCCGACCGCCCGAGCGGTTCGGAGTCGGTCCTGGCCGATCGCCCACACCACGTCCCGCAGGGCGATCAGATCGGCGTTGGTCGCCTCGAGGGCGGCCGGCGTCAGGTCGGACCTCGCCTCGAGCACCGACTCTTCGGCGGCGATCCGTGCGTCGAGCGCAGCGAGTCGTCGGGAGACCTCGGTCTCCAACCCGGGATGATCGAGCAATGCGGTCACGCCCGGGACGCCGTAGAGCAACCGGTCGGCGGCTCGCGTGGCCACGGTGGCCTCGGCGAGCGTGCGGGCGGCGACCGCCTCGTCGAGGTGAACGAGCACCTCGACCGGGCTCGGCGCCGACCGGCGAGGGGTGCGTCCGAGCACAGCGACGATGCCACACATGACGGAAACGTTACCGACCTGCTCCCTGCCCGGGGAGGGCGAGATCGGCCGGTGCTGCTCCAGCCGGGCGTCGGCGGGGCGGCTCGTGCTCAGATGCCTTCGACGGCGGCGACGAGCCGGTCCACCGCCACGGCGGCTTCCGCCGCGCTCGGGGCCTCGGCCATCACCCGCACCACGGGCTCGGTCCCGCTGGCGCGCACCAGAACTCGGCCTCGATCACCGAGTTCGGCTGCGACCGCCGCGATCTCCTCGGCGACCGCGGCGACCGCAGCCTTGGCCGAGCCGTTCACCCGCACGCTGCGCAGGATCTGCGGCAGCCGGGTCATCGCCTCGGCGGCCAGAACCGACAGCGGTCGACCCGATCGCCGAACGGTGTCGAGCACCTGCAGCCCGGTGAGCATCCCGTCACCGGTCGAGGCCAGCTCCCGGAAGATCACGTGCCCCGACTGCTCCCCACCGAGCGAAAGACCCCGAGCGTCGAGGGCTTCGAGCACGTACCGATCCCCGACGGCCGTCTCGACCACCTCGATGCCGGCCCGGGTCATCGCCTGGCGAAACCCGAGGTTGGTCATCACCGTGACGACGACGGCGTCCTGCACCAGGCGGCCTCGCGCTCGACGGTCGAGCGCGCAGAGCGCGATCAATTGGTCGCCGTCGACGACTGCGCCGGTGTGATCCACGGCGAGGCAGCGGTCGGCGTCACCGTCGAACGCAAGTCCGACGTCGGCGCCGTGGGCGACGACCGCCGCCTGCAGCGGCCCGAGGGCAGTCGCACCGACGCCGTCGTTGATGTTCACCCCGTCCGGGGAGTCGTGCAGGACCAGGATCGATGCGCCGGCGCGGCCGAACACCGTCGCAGCCAGACCGGCCGCCGCTCCGTGGGCGCAGTCGAGGACCACCCGCAATCCGTCCAGCGAGCCCACCGTCCCGAGCAGATGCTCGACGTATGCGGCGACGACGCCCTCGGCCGGGCCGTCGGTGATCGTGCCGACCGCAGGACCCGTGGGTCCTGCGGTCGGGCCGCGGCGCACCGCCGCTGCCAGTTCGGCGGCGATCGCGGCTTCGACGACGTCGCCCAGCTTGCGACCTCCCCGCGCGAAGACCTTGATCCCGTTGTCCGCGAACGGGTTGTGCGAGGCCGAGACCATTGCGCCCGCGGCGTCGCGCTGCGAAGCGGCCCAGGCGACCGCAGGCGTCGGCACGACGCCGAGCCGCTCGACCGCCCAGCCCTCGGCGGCGAACCCGGCGGCCAGGGCCGATTCGAGCATCGGACCCGAGTGACGCGGGTCGCGACCGATCACCACCCGACCACCGTCGAGCACACGCGCCGAGGCACGCCCCAACGCCAGGGCGTGCTCGACCGTCAACTCTTGGTTGGCGATCCCCCGCACCCCATCGGTGCCGAACGAGATCGTCACGGGCGCCGGCTCCCGCCCTCGGCGGTCAGCGCTTGGAGTACTGCGGACGCTTGCGGGCCTTCTTGAGGCCGTACTTCTTGGTCTCCTTCTTGCGGGCATCCCGCGTCAGCAGACCGGCCTTCTTCAGCGCGGCCCGCTTCTCCGGGTCGTGCTCGGCGAGCGCACGGGCCAGACCCATGCGCAACGCCCCCGCCTGGCCCGACACGCCGCCGCCGTCCATGGTCACGTCGACGTCGAAGGACTCCTCGACCTCAGCGACACGCATCGCCTCGGTGGCGATCATCACCTGGGTAGGGGTGGGGAAGTACGCCGACACGGCCCGGCCGTTGACGGTGACGACCCCGGTGCCCGGACGCAGCCGGACACGGGCGACGGCTTCCTTGCGGCGGCCGGTGGACTGGACGAGAGGTGCGGGCACGGCAACGACCTTCCGGCTCAACGGGCCTTGGCGTGGGACAGTTCGAGGGCGACGGGCAGCTGGGCACCATGGGGGTGCTCGGGGCCGGCGTACACCTTCAGCTTGCGGATCATCTGACGCCCGAGGGGCCCCTTGGGCAACATGCCTCGCACCGAATCTCGAACCGCCTCGGTGGGCTTGGTCGCCATCTTCTGCGAGTACGTCTGCGACTTCAGGCCGCCCGGGTACCCCGAGTTCCGGTACACCATCTTGGCGTCGGCCTTGCCAGAGGTGAGCACCACCTTGTCGGCGTTGACGATCACGACATGGTCACCGGTGTCGATGTGTGGGGCGAAGGTGGGCTTGTGCTTCCCCCGCAGGATGCGGGCCACCTCGGTGCACAGGCGCCCGAGGACCAAGCCCTCGGCGTCGATCACATGCCAGGCACGCGTGATCTCGCTGGCTTTCGGGGAGTACGTCGGCATCGTCGGTCGTCCTTCTCGGTGGCGGCACGTGCCTGCCACGGGAACCGGGAAAGGATAGGGGCGCGCCCACCGAACCGGCAAGGCGGCCTGCAGCAGTGCCGCCGGTGTCTCCACGATCACGGCTCGCATCGCGGCGGGGCTACGGCCCCTCCAGCACCACCACGGCCTCGGCCACCGTCGCAGTGTGCGTGAGGCTCACGTGGCTGTGCACCACCCCCAGCTCGGCCGCCCGCGCAGCAGCGGTGCCGTGCAGCACCAGTCCGGGCCGCCCCGACGCCGAGCGCATCACCTCCACGTCGACGAAGCGCACCACACCGATACCCCGGCCCAGCGCTTTCATCGCTGCCTCCTTGGCGGCGAAGCGGGCGGCGAGGCGCTCGGTCGGATCCCGGGCCTGGTCGGCATAGGCGAGTTCACCGTCGGTGAACAGCCGCATGCGAAGGCTCGGTCGGCGGGCCAGCACGCGGCGAAGGCGCACCACGTCCACCGCATCGATCCCGACCCCGACGACCGCCATTGCGCCGACCGTACCGGGCGACCCCACGCATAGGCTCACCTCATGACCGTGCCCAACCCCGTGCCCCGGGATGCCCGCATCTTCGTCGCCGGTCATCGTGGTCTGGTCGGCTCCGCCATCGTGCGTCGCCTCGAAGGGGCCGGGTACACGAACCTGCTCCTCGCCACCCGCGAGCAGCTCGACCTGCGGGATCAGGCTGCGGTCACCTACTGGTTCAAGGCGAACCGCCCCGAGTACGTCTACCTCGTGGCCGGCACGGTGGGTGGCATCCTGGCGAACAGCACCCGACCGGCGGAGTTCCTCTACGACAACATGATGATCCACGCCACCGTGGTCCACGCCTCGCACCAGTTCGCGGTGCGCAAGCTGTTGTATCTCGGCTCGTCGTGCATCTACCCCCGCCACGCGCATCAGCCCATCACCGAAGACCAGCTCCTCACCGGCCCGCTCGAGCCCACCAACGAGGCCTACGCGCTGGCCAAGATCGCCGGGATCAAGCTGTGCCAGAGCTACCGACGCCAGTACGGCTGCAACTTCGTGTCGGCCATGCCCACCAACCTGTACGGCCCCGGCGACAACTTCGATCTCACGTCGTCTCACGTACTGCCGGCGTTGATCCGCAAGTTCCACGACGCCAAGGTCGCCGGCCGGCGCGAGGTCGAGGTCTGGGGCACGGGATCGGCGATGCGCGAGTTCCTCCACGTCGACGATCTCGCCGACGCCTGCGCGTTCCTGATGGACCGGTACGAGGCGGACGAGCATGTCAACGTCGGCTCCGGCTACGACGTGTCGATACGCACGCTCGCCGAGACGGTTCGCGCTGCGGTCCACCCCACCGCCGAGCTGGTGTTCGACACCAGCAAGCCCGACGGCATGCCCCGCAAGCTCCTCGATTCGAGCCGGTTGCTCGGCCTCGGCTGGCGTCCCCGCATCGAGCTGGCCGACGGCATCGCCAGCACCTACGCCTGGTTCCTCGGCCAGGACGAGGCCTCCCTGCGGTTGTCGACGAGGGCATGATCGGGAGGCCGACGACCCGTCACGGCTCGCCGGCCGGCGGGTAGCCCACCTCCCACAGGCACAGCCCGTGCGCAGGCGCGACCGGGCCGGCGGCCCCACGGTCGCAGGCCCGCAGGATCGAGCGCATCTCCCCGGGGGAACGCCGGCCTCGACCGGCCTCCACCAGCGTGCCCACGATCGAGCGCACCATGTTGTGGCAGAACGCATTCGCCCGTATCTCGAACCGCACGACGCCGTCACCCATCGGTGACCAGTGGGCCTCGAGCACCCGGCGCACCAGCGACATCGCCGCACCCGCCTCCCCCTTGGGTCGGCGGCAGAACGAGCTGAAGTCGTGCTCGCCCACGAAGGCGTCGGACGCCAACCGCAGCAGGTCGAGATCGAGTGGGTCGGCGACGTGCCAGGCCGTGCGCGCCAGGAACGGGTCGGGCGTCTCCCGATTCAGGATCGTGTAGCGGTACCGGCGCCAACGGGCGGAGAACCGCGCATCGAAACCGTCGGCTGCCCACTCGGCACTGCGGATCACCAGGCCAGGGGCACAGAGCCGATTCACGCTTCGCTGCAACCGGGAGAGATCCACTGCAGCGGGTGGAGCCGGGAACGACACCACCTGCCCCCAGGCGTGCACCCCGGCATCGGTCCGGCCGGCCCCGGTCAGCGCGACGGGGTGGCGCACCACACGCTCGATGGCCTCCCGCAGTGTGCCTGCGACGGTGACCACACCCGGATTCTCGGCAAAGCCGTGGAACGCAGCGCCGTCGTAGGCGACGAGGAGACGGGCGACGGGCACCGCTGGCGAGCCTAGGGCGCCGCGCCGGACGAAGCGTCGGAAACGACGAAGGCCGACCCGCGAAGGGCCGGCCTCGTCGTCGGGGAACTCGCTTCGGTCAGACCAGTTCGATCCGAGCCATCGGCGCGTTGTCGCCGTGACGGGGGCCGAGCTTGTAGATCCGGGTGTACCCGCCGGGCCGTTCGGCGTATCGGGGGGCGATGTCGTTCACGAGCTTGTGCGTCATCTCGCGATCGCCCAGGTAACCCTGGATCTGGCGGAGCCGGTGCACACGCATCGGGTCGCCCTCGGTCGCCTTCTTGCCCTTGGTGATCAGCTTCTCGGCGATCGGGCGCAGCGCCTTGGCCTTCGCCTCGGTGGTGACGATCGCCTCGGCGGCGAAAAGAGACGCAGCGAGGTTCGCCATCATCAGCCGCTGATGGGCAGCGTCCCCGCCGAAACGGCGGGCCTTGCGCGGGGTAGCAGGCATGGTGTCTCCTCGTCAGCCCCGGAGCGACAGGCCGCGCTCGTCGAGCTTGGCCTTCACCTCGTCGAGCGACTTCTGTCCGAAGTTGGTGATGTTCAACAGGTCTTCCTCGGTCTTCGTGAGGAGTTCCCCGATGGAGTTGATCTGGGCGCGCTTCAGGCAGTTGCGCGGCCGCTCGGAGAGGTCGAGGTCTTCGATCGGCAGGTCCAGGTCGGGGGACGCCGACGCAACACCGGGCGCCTCGCCGAGTTCGAGACCCTGCGGGTGCTCGGACAGACCGGCGATCAGGTCGGCCAGAGAGCGCAGCGTCGCACCGGCCGACGCCAACGCCTCCCGCGGGGTGATGGAGCCGTCGGTCTCGATGTCGAGCACGAGCCGGTCGAAGTTCGTCGACTGCTCGACCCGGGTGGGCTCGACTTCGAACGTGACCCGGCGGATCGGCGAGAAGATCGCGTCGATCGGGATGACCCCAATCGTGCGGTTCTGCACCTCCCGGTCGGCCGAGAGGTAGCCGCGGCCACGCTCGACGGTGAGGTCGACCGCAAGTCGTGCCTTGCCGTTCAGCGTGGCGATGTGGAGGTCGGGGTTGAGGATCTCCACCTCGGACGGCGTACGGATGTCGCCAGCGGTCACCCGAGCCGGGCCCCGCATGTCCAGCCGGATGATCACCGGCTCGTCGGTGACCGACGTGAGCACGATGTCCTTGAGGTTGAGGATGACGTCGGTGACGTCCTCCGTGACGCCGGCGATCGTGTCGAACTCGTGGAGGGCATCGTCGAACCGCACGGTCGTAACGGCAGCCCCCGGGATCGACGACAGCAGGGTGCGCCGCAGCGAGTTACCGATCGTGTAACCGAAGCCGGGCTCGAGGGGACCGACGGCGAACCGCTGCCGGTTCGCCTCCTCGTCGGATACCGCCTCGATGATGGGACGTTGGATGACGAGCATCGGCTACCTCACTTCGAGTAGAGCTCGACGATGAGCTGCTCACGCACCGGCACGTCGATCTGGGCCCGGATCGGGAGCTCGCGCACGGTGACCTGCTTGCCGCCGTCGCCGCCGTCGAGCCAGGCCGGGAGCTGGCGGTCGAGGGTGTCGATGTTGTTGCGAACGATGATCATCGCCCCGCCCTTGGGGGACAGGCTGACGACGTCACCCTTGCGGAGCTGGTAGCTCGGGATCGTGACCCGCTTGCCGTTCACCTTCACGTGGCCGTGACGCACCAGTTGGCGGGCCTGAGAACGGCTCGAACCCCACGAGGCGCGGAAGGCGACGTTGTCGATACGGGTCTCGAGGAGCATCAGGAGGTTCTCGCCCGTCACGCCCTGACGGCGGACCGCTTCGGCGTAGGTCTTGCGGAACTGCTTTTCGAGCACGCCGTAGATCCGCCGAGCCTTCTGCTTCTCACGCAGCTGCGCAAGGTACTCGGAGCCCTGGCTCCGGCGCGCCCGACCGTGGTCGCCCGGAGGGTACGGGCGGCGCTCGATCGGGCACTTGGCGGTGTCGCACTTGGTGCCCTTGAGGAAGAGCTTCATGCGCTCGCGGCGGCACAGCTTGCAGACGGGACCCGTGTAGCGAGCCATGGCTCAGACCCTCCGACGCTTCGGCTGGCGGCACCCGTTGTGGGGCACGGGGGTGACGTCCTTGATGCCGGCGATCTCGATCCCGGCGTTCTGGATCGATCGGATCGCCGTCTCCCGACCGGATCCTGGGCCCTTGACGAGCACCTCGACCTTGCGCAGGCCGTGCTCCATCGCCGCCTTGGCCGCCTTCTCCGCGGCGAGCTGCGCTGCGAACGGGGTCGACTTGCGGGAGCCCTTGAACCCGACGTTGCCGGCGGACGCCCACGACAGGACGTTGCCCTCGGCGTCGGTGATCGACACGATCGTGTTGTTGAACGACGACTTGATGTGCGCCACGCCGTAGGTGACGTTCTTGCGTTCCTTCTTGCGGGGGCGACGGCCACCCGGCTTCGGCTTGGCCACGGCTACTTCCTCACAGCCTTCTTCTTGTTGGCGACGGTCTTCTTGGGGCCCTTGCGGGTTCGGGCGTTGGTGTGGGTGCGCTGGCCACGCACGGGGAGGCCCTTGCGGTGCCGGATCCCCTGGTAGCAGCCGATTTCGATCTTGCGCCGGATGTCCTGGGCGACGTCGCGCCGGAGGTCGCCTTCGACCTTCAGGTTCGCATCGACCCACCCTCGGATGCGGTTCACTTCCTCTTCGGTGAGGTTGCGCACCCGCGTGTTTGGGTCGATCCCGAGCGCCGCGCACAGCTGCTGCGCCGTCGTACGACCGATGCCGTAGATGTAGGTGAGCGAGATCTCGAGCCGCTTCTCGCGGGGGATGTCGACACCGGAGATACGTGCCATACGTGCCTTCCTCAGCCCTGCCGCTGCTTGTGGCGCGGGTTCTCACAGATGACCATCACGCGGCCGTGCCGGCGGATGACCTTGCATTTCTCACAGATCGCTTTGACGCTCGGTCGAACTTTCATCGCTGGCTCGCTCTGGTCGTGGTTGATCTCCCCGCACGGTGGGCCGGGGCCCGTAGCGAGGAACGTGGACTCGGGCCGGGAACGCGAAGGCGAAGCCGGTCACAGGGCCGGGGAGCGATGCTACTGCCGCTCGGTCGCGCAATCCACTCGCCGGTCATGGGCGGGTGAGGACCTCGGGCCCGTGGTCGGTGACGGCCACCGTGTGCTCGCTGTGGGCTGACCACGAACCGTCGTTCGTGCGGACCGTCCAACCGTCGCGTTCGGTGAACGTGCTGCCACCTCCAAGGGTGAACATCGGCTCGATGGCGAGCACGCTGCCGATCACCAACGGCCGGCCCTGTCCCGGTCGGCCTTGGTTCGGCACCAACGGCTCCTCGTGCATGGCCTGCCCGATGCCGTGGCCGCCATAGTCCTCGACGATTCCGACGGACCGGCGGGCGGCGACCTCGGCGACGGCACAGCCGATGTCACCGACGTGGTTCCCGGCACGCATCGCCGCAACCGCGGCGGCGAGTGCCTCGTCGACGGCAGCGAGCAGCCGCTCCACCCGCTCGGGAACGGAGCCGACTGCAGCACTGAACGCCGCATCACCGTGCCAACCCTCGACGACCGCTCCGCAGTCGATGCTGACGACGTCGCCCTCGGCGAGGAGCACGGTCGGCGACGGGATGCCGTGCACGACCACGTCGTTCACCGATGCACAGATCACCGCCGGGTAGCCGTGGTAGCCGAGGAAGTTCGACGTTGCGCCCCGCCGTGCGAGCACCTCGCGCGCGATCGAGTCGAGCGCCGCGGTCGACACGCCGGGGCGCAACGCTCGCCGGAGCTCCTCGTGCATCTCGGCGACGACGCGGCCGGCCCGACGCATGATGCGCAGCTCGTCGGCACTCCTCGCGGTCACCGGGCGGAGCCCAGCCGAGCGACGGGCGACGACACGAGCACGTCCGCGGCTCACGACGTGGCGCTCCGCGACGTCTCGATCGCCGTGATGAGGCGACGCAGCACGTCGTTCGGGTTGCCCACGCCGTCGACGACGACGAGCTCGTCGCGGCGTCGGTAGAACTCCATCAGCGGGGAGGTCTGGCTCTCGTACAGGTCGAGTCGCTGGTTGATCGCGTCCTCGGTGTCGTCGGCGCGCTGGACCACGTCGCCTCCGCAGAAGTCGCAGATCCACGGATTCGCTTCGTGACCGGTCGCGGCGTAGATGTGCCCACACACGTTGCACACCCGGCGGGCGGCGAGGCGCTGCAGGACGAGCTCACGCGGTACGTGGAGGTCCACGCACAAGTCGATCGGTCGCGCGGCCGTGATCTCGACCAGGGCGGCCGCTTGGGGAACCGTTCGGGGGAACCCGTCGAGGATGTACCCCCGGGTCCTGGTGTCGTCCTTGCCGAGGCGGTCGGCGACGACGCCGATGATGACCTCGTCGGGCACGAGACCTCCGGTGTCCATGATCGCTTTGGCCCGGCGCCCGAGCGGCGTGCCCTCCCGCACCGCGGCTCGGAGCATGTCGCCGGTCGAGATGTGAGGAACCACGTAATGCCGTGACAGGCGGACGCACTGCGTTCCCTTACCCGCCCCCTGGCGCCCCAGCATGATCAGCCGGACGCCGGGTATCACTTGAGGAACCCCTCGTAGTTCCTCAGCATCAACTGGCTGTCCACCTGCTTCATCGTCTCGAGCGTCACACCGACTGCGATCAGCACGGTCGTGCCGCCGAAGGGGAACTGCCGGGTGCTGAAGATGATCTGCACGATCGACGGCAGGATGGCGATCGCAGCGATGAACAACGCCCCGGGCAGCGTGATGCGATTCAGGATCTTCGCGAGGTACCGCTCGGTCTGCGGGCCAGGACGGATCCCGGGGATGAAGCCGCCCTGCTTGCGGATCTGGTCGGCCTGCTTCACCGGGTCGAAGGCGATCGCGTTGTAGAAGTACGCGAATCCCAAGATCATCAGGGCGAACAGGACGATGTGGACCCACGACGTGTAATCGAGGATGTAGTTGTCGACGAAGGTCTGCAGCCAACTCCACTGCACCACGTTGGCGACGAGCGCCGGCAGCAGCAGCACGGACGAGGCGAAGATGATCGGGACCACGCCGGCTTGGTTGACCTTCAACGGGATGTACGTGCTCTGCCCGCCGTACATGCGGCGACCGACGACCCGCTTGGCGAACTGCACCGGTATGCGTCGTTGACCCTGCTCGATGAACACGATCGCCACCAGCGTGACGAGTGAGATGGCGACGAGCACCGCGAAGGCTGCGAACTGCGACTCTTTCAAGATGGCGTAATAGCTGAAGGGCAGCGACGACACCACGGACGCAAGGATCATGATGGACATGCCGTTGCCGATCCCGCGCTGCGTGATCAGTTCGCCCATCCACATGAGCAGGCAGGTGCCGGCGACCAGGGTCAGCACGCACAGCAACACCCGGTTCAGCGGGAAGCCCGGGAGGAGCACGACCGTGGGGGCCTGCTGCCCACCGAGGAGCGAAGCGCCCGCGCCCCGGCCGAACAGGAAGGTGAGACCGGTCGCCTGCAGCACCGCGATACCGATGGTCAGGTAGCGGGTCCACTGCGTGATCTTGCGCTGTCCTACGGCGCCCTGGTTCTGCCATTCCTCGAGCTTCGGGATCACCACCCCGAGGATCTGCATGATGATCGACGAGGTGATGTACGGCATGATGCCGAGCGCGAAGATGGCGAACTGGCTGAGTGCGCCCCCCGAGAACAAGTTGAGGAAGCCCAGCGTCCCCTGCTGTTCGGCGGTGCGCTGCAACTGCTTGACCGCTTGGTAGTCGATGCCCGGGACCGGGATGTGCGCACCGATGCGGTACAGAACGACCATCAGCAGGGTGAACAGGATCTTGTTGCGGAGATCCGCCACCTTGAAGACGTTGGTCACGCTCGACAGCACGCCGGCTCCTTGGTCGCAGTCGGTGATCGGCGCCGGGACAGCGGCGTCAGCGGTTCGTGAACTGGTTGCCCTTGGCGGGCGGACGACCCGAGCCGTACGGCAAGGGCAGCCGCTCCACGGTACCGCCCGCCGCCGTGATGGCTGCGGCAGCGGCCTCCGAGAACGCGTGTGCGGTCACGTGCACCGGACGGGTGATCTCGCCGCGAGCGAGCACCTTGATCAGCGCGCCCTTGTGGGTCAGGCCTTGCGCATGGAGCACACCCGGATCGACACGATCCGCCCCGGTCTGATCGATGGCGTCGAGGTTCACCGCTTGATACTCGATGCGGAAGGGGTTGTTGAACCCCTTCATCTTCGGCACCCGCTGCTTGATCGGCATCTGGCCGCCTTCGAACCCACGCGCAACGGTGTTGCGGGCGTACTGGCCCTTGGTGCCGCGGCCTGCGGTCTTGCCGCCCTTGCCGCCGACGCCGCGTCCGACGCGCTTGCGGTTCTTCGTCGACCCCGGGGCCGGGGCCAGTTCATCGATGCGCACGATCAGCCCTCCGACTCTTCGACATGGACCAGGTGGGGGACCCGGTTGATCATCCCTCGGATCTCCGG